>JBFFMI010000032.1:0-17593 GCA_041554155.1 Anaerolineales bacterium | reverse complement strand
TCTCGGTTTTCAAAAGCGACTTTTAGAAAGGTAATAAGGGCTATTTGAGGCACTTCGGTCACCCTTGGTGCCCGTTCTGGCTGCGGGGCAGGGATTCGAACCCCGATTGACCGGTTCAGAGCCGGGTGTCCTACCATTAGACGATCCCCCACTGTGGCCGGGATTGTAACATACGGGCGAGGCGTGTGTCTACTCAGGGTCAGCTATACCTTCAAGTTTCTCAACCGCCTGTTCCAGACGGCTCAGTACTGTCTCAGTGCCGATGATACTCATGCTTTCAATGAGCGGGGGACTGACGCGCTGACCGGTGATCGCAACTCTGAGGATCCCGAATAACTGGCCGGCACTTAATCCGAGAGTGTCCGCCAGTTTGCGCAGCTCCGCTTCCGTGTGCTCGGGCTCGAATGACACCAGATTCCTCAGCACGGCTAACGCCTGGCGAGTGGCCGTGGCCGACTCGGCTGGCGTTAGATTCTTGCCTACGAGTTCCTGCGGATCAGGATCGACTGTGGGATTGAAGAAGAATGCTGCCATCTCGACAGCTTCTTCGAGCGAACGAATCCTCTCCTGGATCAGTGGTGTGATTTCAGCGAGGAGTCCAGGGTCACACTGTACATCTGCGTTGACAAAAAACGGATAGAGCCTTTCGGTGAGGTCCTCTGTTGATAAGGCACGTATGTGCAATCCATTGAAGTGGTCTAGCTTTGAGTAATTCACTGCTGCCGGGCTCGGGTTGAGCTTCTCAAGCGTGAATTTGTCTATCAGGTCCTTCATCTGGAAGAACTCTGTGTGGTCGTCATACGACCAACCCATGAGGCTAATCCAATTGACAACCGCCTCTGGCAAATAGCCCATTTGGCGCAGTTCCAGAGCATAGATGGCCTTCGCGCCCGTACGCTGGTTCGTGGTTCGCCGTTTGCTCAGCTTTCCTTTGCCGCTGGGATTGAGGAAGATGGATAAATGCACCCACTGCGGTTGTTGCCATTCTAGCGCCTGGTAAATCATTACATGCAGAGGGAAAGTTGGAAGCCACTCTGAACCACGCAGCACATGGGTGATCTCCATGAGGTAGTCATCCACCATCGCGGCCAAGTGGTACACCGGCATACCGCTCGATTTAACCAGGATGTAATCGTCGACGGTTGCATTATCGATGGTAATCGGACCGCGAAGAAGATCGATGCAGGTTGTTACGCCCTCGCGTGGGGTTTTAAATCGAATGACTGTGCTCTCACCACTATCGCGACGTGCATTTACTTCACGCTCAGACAATGACCGGCACAAACCGTCATAGCGTGGCGGCTCTTTACGCTTTTGCTGCTCCTGCCGCACCTGGCTCAGGCGTTCGGGGGTGCAAAAACAATGGTACGCACGCCCGTTGGCGACAAGTTCATCGGCGTACTCTTGGTACAGTTCAACTCGCTCAGATTGCCGGTAGGGTGCATGCGGTCCACCAATGTCTGGACCTTCATCCCAATGCAAACCGAGCCAGCGGAGCGACTCATAGAATTCAGACTCGGATTGGGGATCGAATCGTTTTTGATCGGTATCCTCCAATCGCAGGATAAACTGCCCTCCTGTTTTCCTGGCATAGAGGTAATCATAGAGCGCGGTACGAGCGCTGCCGATATGAAACCGTCCGGTGGGTGAAGGAGCGAAACGAACTCGTGCCGGTTTAATTTCTGGAACCATATAAATGGACCTCTTCCTTACAGTTCAATTTGCTTGTGGCGCAACATCACGCTTTCAACCAGCCCGATTGCAAGCAAGCTTGCGAAGAGCGAGGATCCGCCATAGCTAAAAAATGGGAGGGGTAGGCCTGATACGGGTAAGAGACTCAAGTTCATGGCGATGTTAAAGAATCCTTGGAAGGCGAGCAATATGGCAATCCCGTAGCAAACCAGGGAACCGAAGGTATCGCGCGCCATGCGTGCCGCCCGCAGGCAACGCAGAATGACGAAACTCAAGCCAGCAATCAGGATGATGGCGCCGACAAAACCAAATTCCTGCGCCATCGCTGAAAATATGAAATCAGTATGGCGGACTTTCAGGAACCGCAACTGCACCTGGGTACCACTGTTGTAACCTTGCCCGAAGAAGCCTCCCGAGCCGATGGTGATCAGGGCTTGATTGACGTTATAGGTCGCCCCAAATTGGGCGTCGGGATCGGGAAAGGCGAAGTTAACCACGCGTAGCTTCTGGTAATCCTGGAGGAAAGGCCAGGCGATAATTGG
Source organism: Anaerolineales bacterium (assembly GCA_041554155.1). Lineage (GTDB taxonomy): Bacteria > Chloroflexota > Anaerolineae > Anaerolineales > E44-bin32 > E44-bin32. Next base: position 15,359 of record JBFFMI010000032.1, on the reverse strand, counting down.
CGCGAGCAACCCGATAGCCGCTATCACTACCAAATGTTTCGGTTCAGCGCCTGCAGCCCAGACGAGCGCTAGCCAGATGACGCCGAGAACGATTGCAGTGCTTAAATCTGGCTGTAAAAAGACCAATAAAGCAGGAAATCCGATCACGATCAAACTACGTAGGAGAACTTTAGGTTGTCGAATATTGTGCTCGTTGCGGGCAAGATAGTTTGAGAGCACCAGGATCATTAGGATCTTCGATAGTTCTGACGGTTGGATTGTCGCGATGCCAACGTTGAACCAACGAGCCGATCCAAAGCCGACGACGCCGGCGGCGAGGATCAGTCCGAGAGCTGCGATCACAAAGATATAGAGCGGGCGCGAGAGCGCCGACCAAATGCGGTAGTCGATTGCAGCGGTAAGGAATAACACAACCAGCCCGATCAATCCATAGATCGCCTGGCGCGGTACGAGCTCGGCGAGGTTCTCATTGCCCCCGATGGCCGAGCGAATCATAGCAACGCCAGCAATTGTCAGGACTGCCACGGCGGCAAGAAGCCAGACGTCGAAGTGACGCCACATTCGTGTGTTTTGCATCGTGAGTATAGATTCTAACGTCTTCTGCGGTTAAGTGGGATGAGTGGGATATCAGCTACCAAACGTTGCTGGTCACGTTCTTTTGTAAGGTTCACTTCAACAGCAGCTGAGTCGATCTCGATATGCCGGGAGATAACATCGATAATCTCATCCTTCAACGCAGCAAGCATACCGGGCGAGAGACCTGAGCGGTCATGAATGAGGACGAGCTGGAGTCGTTCCTTTGCGGAATCTGCACTGCGTCTACGGCTCAGCCCGACTCTGTCCAAGAAGCTCATCCTTGGCCTCCAGCTTTCATCAATTTAGTGATCTTACCAAAGAAACCGTCACGCCCATCGAGGCTTTCGAATGGTACATCCTCACCAGACAGCCGGCGTGCGATATTCCTGAAGGCTTTTCCTGCACGGCTGCTGGCGTTCAAGACAACAGGCACACCCTGGTTTGTGGCCACAGTTACCTGCTCATCCTCCGGGACGATGCCAATCAATTCGATCGCCAGCACGTCCAGGATATCGTCCGTGCCCAACATATCACCACGTCTGACCATCTCGGGTTTAACCCGGTTTAGGATCAGCCTGGCAGGACCCTTCTCTTCGGCTTCGATCAAGCCAATGATGCGGTCGGCATCGCGAACAGCCGATACCTCCGGGTTGGTTACGATGACGACAATGTCAGCAGGGGCGATGGCATTGCGAAAACCGCGTTCGATACCAGCCGGCGAGTCGATCAAGATCCAATCGAATTCTTTGCGTAGCTCATCGCTTAGCTTGACCATATCTTTGGGTGAGACAGCTGTTTTGTCGCGCGTTTGTGCTGCTGGGATCAAGAAGAGGTTTTCAAGCCGTTTGTCGCGAATGAGCGCCTGACGTAGTTTGCATCGGCCCTCAACCACGTCGACAAAGTCATAGACGATTCGATTTTCCAATCCCATGACAACATCGAGGTTGCGTAAGCCGATATCTGCATCGAGGCAGACGACCCGATTGCCTAGTTCGGCCAGGGCTGCACCCAGGTTCGCCGTCGCGGTTGTTTTTCCTACGCCCCCCTTACCAGATGTGACCGTAATGATCTGAGCACTCATGCGCTTGCTCCATCTTCCAAGGGTTTATTTCTCACGTTTCACCTGCCAGGCTTCAGCCACAAGCTGATCATCTTTGATACGCACGCATTCAGGCCTGGGTTTTCCCTTCCTGGAGGGCGAGATCGACACCTGGCCAGCGATGCGCAACTGTGTGGGCGCCAGATCCAGAGCACACACAAGAGCTTCTTCGTCACCTGATGCGCCTGCATGGACGACACCGCGCATCCTGCCCCATACAATCACATTGCCGCCAGCGATGATCTCAGCACCAGGATTGACATCGCCAATGACCGTGACATGCCCGGGATGCCGAATACTATGGCCTGATCGCAGTGTACGCTTGATCAGGATCGCTTCATCCCCCACGATCTCCGTATCGATGCTTGCTTCACGATCTAGCGGCTCATTCGTTGCAGATTTTAATGTAAGTGCCAACCCCAAATCGGCTGCAGCAGACTGGGTCGCGTCATCCGAAGACAGGATCGCCCACAGTGTGACCTCATGCTCAGCCAGCATTGTCCGAAGGCTCCCGAGATCGGCAGCCCCAAGTTCGCGCTGGTCTACCTGCAATGCCAGCCGGGCGCCTTGCAGGAATTCGGACTGCTCGCCGACGGTCGCCATTAGACTCTCGAGAGCCTGGTCCCAGGGACCTTCCGGTACCTGGATCAAAAGACCGTCTTTGACACCTTTGATTGTCAGCGAGTTGGCCATAGCAAGCTCAGGCGGCGATTATAGCATGGGGTGAGAAGGCGGGCTACCGGGCAGCAATGTGGGGCAGGGACATAAATTAGGTAAAGTGCAAAGGGGGTCCCTGTAATATAGAGCGAGCTGTTTCCCGCGCACATTGAAGGAGGTCAGAGGAAGATGTCTCACTCAGCCCTTGCGACATCAATCGACTTGATTTCAAAATATGCTTCCAAAACCTGGCGGACGACCGGACCTGCGGTTACAGCGCCCTCGCCACCATAATACACAAAAGCCACGATGGCGATCTCGGGGTTTTCGAAGGGTGCGAAGGCTGAGTACCAAGAATGGGTTGGCCATTCGCCCGGCTTGCATAAACCCTGGCGGAACACTACTTCGTCGCAAAATTCACCCGTGCCGGTTTTACCAGCGGTTGAGATGGTCTCCAATTGCGCGTACTCATACGCGGTCCCATCGATGTCTTCGACAACCAATCGCATACCCTGCTGCACCAGCCTCAGGACTTCTGAATCGATTTCAACATCGGGTGAGTCAATCCCTTTGTCAAGTCGGCTTTCCTGGATCACAGCCTGAAGCTCGGCAGGAAGCGTGGGGCAGTTATCCCCGATCTCATCCGTGGGGGTGATTACGCCGTCGGTGACATCCCAGAGGATGCATGGTTCGTATCGTTGGATGATGTTGCCCTCACCGTCCAGGATCTCCTGCACAATATGAGGCCACATCACCCTTCCACCATTGGCGATGGTGGCGACAGAGGAAAGCACCTGAAGTGGGGTGGCCGCGACAAATCCCTGCCCGACCACCGAGTTGTAGGTGTCACCTGTCGACCAATTCTCACCCAGATTAATACGCTTCCAGTCCTGGTTCGGAATCAGCCCGTCCTGCTCTCCAGGGAGGTCCACGCCCAGCTGCGCGCCGTATCCAAGCGCCGGTGCGTAAAGGTTCAACCCTTCAACGCCGAGTCCATCACCAGCGACTTCGGGTTCATACCCACCACCAATCTTGTAGAAGTAGACGTTACAGGACCAGGCGATGCCGTGTACGAAATCAACTTCGCCGTGCCCCTCTTCTTTCCAGCAGACGAAATCCTTGGCCTTGCCTGGATCGGTGGGGAAATACTTATTCTCAATGGTGATCTTTCCGGTATCGATGAGCGTCTGCTCCGGTGAGATGACACCCTCATTCAGTGCACCTGTAGCAGTGACTAGCTTGAAGGTAGATCCCGGAGGGAACTCACTCGAGATTGCATGATTAGTAAGTGGACTGCTGCGAGCATTCTCCTCGAGCTGTGAATAATAGTCCTGAGGTATAAAACGCGCGAAGCGGTTATTCTCGTAGGGAGGCCATGAGACCATAGCCAGGATCTCACCGGTCTGCGGATTGATGGCAATCAATGCGCCCAATGGCGAGCGTTCCTCACCGGCAAATCGATTGATGAACTCGATCCGATTTCGCAGGGCTGTCTCTGCGGCGCTTTGCAAACGTGTATCGATCGTTAGGCGCAAGCTATTTCCGGGTTGGGGCTGCGAGTACGTGCCCAGCTCCCTGATTTCCTGGCCGGCGACGTCACGCTCGATCTGCTTCTCGCCATTCCGGCCAGCCATGATATCTTGGTACATGCCGTTATAGCCAACCTCGATACCCGCATAGCCAATTTTGTCACGCTGGGGGAGGAATCCCAGGTCTTCATAAAACTCGGAGAACCCGGCCGGGATCGGGCCCAGATACCCGATGATCGAAGCGGTCAGCGCCCCGGTCGTGTAATCACGCACCGGTACCGCGATGATACTCACACCAGGCAGGTCAATCTGCTCTTCCCGCAAGACTCGGGCTGTGATCTCATCAATATCGCAGGCTATGGGCCAGGCATCGAAGGGTCTATTTGTGAGACCTTCTTCAACGAGCTGAGTGATGCCGCGACCCGGCACGCAGGGTGCTGCGGGTGGGCCTTCCTGGTCGATGGGCACGCCCGTAAGATCGGAGATGCGGGAGTAGATGGCATCGATCTCAGCCTGGGAATCAGGCAGCAAGGCAGGGGTGATCATCACCTGAAAGGAAGGGATGTTGGCGACCAATTGGAAATCGTTGCGGTCGTAAATCACACCTCGGGGAGCTGGAATACTGACATCCAGTAAGCGATTATCATCAGCCTGGGCACGGAACTCATCGCCCTGAAGGATTTGCAGACTGAATAATCGGATCAGAAAGGCAAGCAAGACCCCAATGATAATGAGGTATGTCGCTCGGACCCGAACCAGAGAGATACCGCTGTTTGTACTGTTTGAAGATGACATAGGCTTAATGTTGAGGTTCAGAGATTAAATCTCTACCTCGGCTGGATAGATCCGTTGATACAAGCCAAGCATGAGTTGGTATACAGGCAGGATCAACAGTAAGTTAAGAATAGTGCTTGGGAGGATAACACGGGAATATGAAAACGGTAGATCAATTGCCCGCCCGAGTGCGAACAACCATCCCAATGCCAGGGTGTGATACAGCAGCGTTGCCACAAGCGTGATTCCCAAAGGCATCAGCAAGTTGGCTTCCCAGACGCGTCGGGCATAGATCGACACGAATAAGGCAATCAGTGTAAGACTGATAGCGCTCGAACCCAAAGGTAGCCCCGAGAACGAGTCAAGTAGAAGTCCGCCGATAAACCCCCAAACCATAGCCTGCCGGTCACCACCGGCGATACCCCAGCCAATTACGGTAAGCATGAGCATATCCGGTCGACCATCAAAGAAATGAATATCAGCAAACACGGTGGTTTGTAAGATTGCCACGATGACAAGTAGGGGGATCCCGATGATGTAGCCCATGAATTTGAATTAAGGAGACGTGCTTTCGAAGATCAGCGGCTCGAAATTGGTGATGACGAGCACCAGGCTCAATTCCTCGAAGTTGACACTCGATTGTATCGTTGCATCCTGGAAAAGATCAAAGTCTCGGCGTCGAATACTCGTGACCTGTCCTACAGGGATATCGGGGGGATATTTCCCTCCGAGCCCGGAAGTTAGCACCAGCTCACCTTCGACTAACTCAGCGTTCAGGTCAATCAAATCAACAAAGATCTCCCCATTCAGACGGGCGGTCAGGATGCCATCCGTCCTCGCTTGCTGGAACTTCACATTGACGGCTGTCTCGGGATCTGTGATGAGTTGTATGCGGGCATAGCTGGCAAAAACTTCTTCTACCCTCCCAACGAGGCCCTGTGCCGTCACGGCTGGCATGCCCACAGCAATCCCGGAATCTGAGCCCTGGCCTATGAGGACGGAACGAATGAAGGGACTGACATCACGCCCGATGACGTTTGTCGCCAGGTAACGGCTCGCAGGTTGAGCCCGGGCGTAATCCAGGAGGGCAGCGAGCACCTCCGCCTCGGAGGCCTGTTCGCGCAAGGCAATGATCTCTTGCTGCAGCAATGCATTCTCGGCCTGGAGTTGGTTGATCTCCTCACGCATTGCCGCCATATCACTCGGTGAGGCGATGAGGTCGCGCACCGCAATGTATCGCACGGCAAACCATCGCTGCACCGCAGTCACTGGACGCATGAAGGTGTTCGTCACCGGGGAGAGGTAGCCACTGATTTGCAGAATGAGAACGGCTACGGCAATCAAGATCAATGTGCTGGCGAAGATCACCCTGGGTGAGGCTCGTCTCATCATAAAACTCGCATTCGATCGAAGGCGGGGATCCTAGATCTAGCCCGGAGTACGTTCTAATCCGACGAGGAAACGACCGAGGCTATCCAGGTCTTCGAGGATCAAGCCAGCGCCGCGTGCCACACAGGTCATGGGGTCTTCAGCTTGCCATACGCGCATACGCAGTTCGTTGGATAACCGATCGGTCAGCCCTTGCAACTGTGAACCGCCACCCGCCAGAGCGATGCCTTCCTCCATCAGATCGGCGATCAATTCCGGAGGCACCTCGTCGATGGCATCCCGGATGGTGTCAACGATGATCTTTACCGAACCGGATAACGCCTCACGGATCTCGACCGAAGAGACTTCTATAGCTTCAGGAAGACCGCTCACAAGATTCCGCCCCCGCACGCTTACGGTTTTTTCTTCCTTCAAGGGGTACGCTGAGCCGATCTCGATCTTGACCCGCTCTGACATCCGTTCTCCGATAAGTAGATTGTATTTATTGCGGATGTACTCGATGATGTCCTGGTCCATCTCATCGCCCGCGACCCGTAACGATCGGGATACTACGATGCCACCCATCGAGTAGACGGCCATTTCGGTCGTGCCGCCTCCAATATCGACAATCATGGAGCCACGCACTTCAGCGATGGGTAGTTGAGCCCCCAGCGCTGCAGCCGTCGGTTCTTCGATCAGATGGGCCTCGCGAGCTCCGGCTGCCATGGTTGCATCAAAAACAGCCCGTTTCTCAACCTCGGTTGCACCACTCGGTATGCCTACGACGACGCGGGGACGTGGGACGGGTACGATGCTCTGTTCGTGTGCCTTGGCAATGAAGTACTCCAGCATGCTCTCGGTGATGTCAAATTCGGAGATCACGCCATCGCGTAATGGCCGAATGGCAACGACATTCGCTGGTGTGCGGCCTACCATTTGTTTGGCTTCGGCTCCCACGGCCAGGGTCCGCCTCGATTTCTTCTCGATCGCCACCCAGGATGGCTCGTTGATCACGATCCCCTTACCGCGCACGTTCACGAGGGTGTTCGCAGTGCCGAGATCGATACCTATATCAAGGGAGAACAGGCCCAACAGCCAATTCAGGGGGTTAAATGCCAAGTTCGCGTACCTCCGGTGGAGCCAAGACGGCATTATACCATCAAGCTTATGGGGGTCCCAACATAAGGGCTTTTATGGCGAACTCGGTATCTGCCGGCGCGATGCTATAATCGAATCGTGTATGAAAAAGTAGCCAACACCATTCAGCAGGAAAAGTTATTTCAGCCGGATTCCCGGATCGTCGTCGGCGTTTCAGGTGGAGCGGACAGCCTTTGTCTGCTGGATTGTTTATCGCACTTGGGCTATTCGCTCGTTGTTGCTCACCTCGATCACCGGTTGAGGCAAGAGAGTGCTGCTGAAGCGAAAACTGTTTCAGGTATAAGCGATCGCTATGGATGGCCTTTCATCACCAGATCTCTTGAACCTGGAGAACTTGAGGCTGCCCGAGGGTCGCTTGAAGAAGCGGCGCGTCTAGCGCGTTATACCTTCTTCGCCGATGTTGCTCAACAGCAAAACGCACGTTATGTTGCGGTCGGTCACACGGCAGATGACCAGATAGAAACGGTGCTCATGCATCTCCTTCGTGGAGCTGGGCCATCAGGTTTACAAGGCATGCTCCCAAAAACTTCTTTCACACATTGGATCGGTGTTAAAGCTGAGGGAAAGCTTGATCTTGTCCGCCCGCTGATCGAATGCTCGAGGGCCGAGACGGTTTTACACTGTGACGAGATCGGCCTTGAACCGGTGTTCGACGCCAGCAATGAAGATCTGAGCTATTTCCGTAACCGTTTGCGTCATGATCTGCTTCCGCAATTGGAACTTTACAATCCTGGTATCCGCATGGTGATCCGGCGTCTAGCGGATGTTATGCGACAGCAGGTCGATTTCAACAGCTCCCAGCTAAGATCCCACTGGCCGGAAATCATGGAAATCAATCCTTCCGGGGATATCGTCATCCAGCTAGAACCTTTTCACGAACGCCATCCATTCTTGCAACGGGCGCTGCTGCGCCATGCGATCGATCGTTTGGTGCCGGGATTACGTGATATCGGGTACGTCGCAACCGTGCGGGCGGTTGCCTGGTTGCATGCTCCATCCGGCGCGCTGTCACTGCCCGGGGGCTTATCCCTCGAGAGGTACGGTGAAGACGCCCTTCTCCGTCTCGCCGGAGAAAGCGTCGAATCCACCGCTAGTCCCAGCATGCCGGCAGGGGTCGAACTGCAATTAAGCTGTCCGGGGAAATTGGCCTTAAAGGGGGGGTGGTGGATCAGTGCCGAAAAGCAGGAGATGGATTATTCCGGGTTGGCAGAGATGCTTCAGCGAGGCGATCACTATACCGCCCTATTCTGTGCCAGCGATTTTCCTGACTCTTTGATCGTTCGCTCACGCAATCCGGGAGATCGCATCCAATTACCCAACGTCGCAGGAACCACGAAAGTTGCGGATCTGATGATCAATCGAAAGATCCCAGTGCAGCTACGTCAGAACTGGCCAGTGCTGGTCGCGGGGCGATCGATCCTGTGGATTCCTGGGGTGCAGCGGTGCGATGGCATGCTGCTCGAGCATGACGCAACCGAAGCGGTTGTCCTGCAATTACACTCACCTGATGAGGAGGAATAACTTGCAACCTCGCTGTAATATCTGGATAGAAAACGAAGGTGATGTCGTCATCAGCCATTGGCGCGCCCGATTGTTGGAAGCCATCGATAGAACGGGCTCCATCACCGCAGCTGCCAGAGAGTTAGACGTTCCTTATCGACGGGCCTGGGAGCGAATCCAGGAGATGGAACGCAGTCTCGGGGGCTCTCTTGTCACGACGGAGATCGGGGGTAGTGGTGGTGGCGGTGCTCAATTGACACCGGCTGGCCAGGACTTGTTATCGCGATTTCATGCGTTTACCCTTGGTTTCGAAGAGGAAATTTCAGCACGCTATAAGGCGGTATTTCGTGGTTTTGCTGGACAGTCAAATCCTGCTTGACCGAGAGTATATACTTTGCTAGAATGCGGCATTGCACCTTACAACTGAATAGCGGGAGAAAAGCGTATGGATCTCGCCCGAGATCGGGTGAGATAACGAGGTGGAGGTTCCTCTCTTCATAGAGAGGTTAACCCGGCGAAATGAGCTGGGGAAAATCGGACCGATCAGCGGATGCCTCCGGAGCTTGCCACGAGCTCCTCTCTCCCTTCCAGGAAAAGCAGATATCGAAAACCGTTCGGAGACGAATGGGCCAAGAGCTCTGCAGTGGTAAGGCTTGATGAGTTAGCAAAGCCTTGGGACGTTTGGAAGGGCGTATTGGCATAACCTTTGAAGGACACGCCCTGCGTGTCCTTTTTCGTTATTGAAAGTGATTGGGCAGGTAGGCGTTGTTTCAAACTACATCTTCGGCCAAGAGGAGGTTCGAAATGAAGACAGAAATTATCAAGCGGGCAAAAGATGATAACGTGAAATTTATTTGTCTGCAGTTCACCGATGTCACGGGGGCGGTGAAGAGCGTGGACATTCCAGTTGATCGCCTGGATGTCGCGCTGGACGAGGGCATCTGGTTTGATGGCTCTTCAGTAGAGGGCTTCGCAAGGATCCAGGAGAGCGACATGCGGCTGCAACCTGATGCAGATACGTACGCCGTTCTACCATGGTCACAGCCAGAACGACTTCGGGCGCGTATGTTTTGCGATATTTACCTACCTGATGGGACACCCTTTCCGGGAGATCCGCGTGGTACGCTCAAGCGCGTTCTGAAAGAGTTTGAAGGGAAAGGCTGGCGCTTTAATATTGGGCCTGAGCCAGAGTTCTTCTTGCTACGGCGCAACGGACCCGAATCGATCCACCCTGTACCGCATGATGTGGGAGGGTACTTCGACTTCTCGGCCAGTGATGAGGCACAGCGTGTACGAACAGAGTTAATGCTGGCTTTGAACAGCATGGGGCTTGAGGTAGAGATGGGTCATCATGAGGTCGCTTTGGGTCAACACGAGATTGATTTCCGCTATGCTGATGCTTTACGAGCTGCTGACAATGTCGTCACGCTTAAGTACACCGTGCGTGCGCTGGCAGCTCAGAACAATCTTGTGGCTACCTTTATGCCAAAACCAATTTTTGGCATAAATGGATCTGGCATGCACACCCATCAATCCATATTCGATTCACAAGGTAAAAATGTCTTCTTTGATGCAAACGATCCCTTCCACCTCTCAAAGACCGGCTATGGGTTCATCGCTGGGCAGTTAGAACACGCACGCGCACTCTCCGCTGTTGTTGCTCCAACGGTAAACTCCTACAAGCGAATTGTCCCGGGATACGAGGCGCCGGTCTATGTTTGCTGGGCTCAGATCAACCGTTCCGCTATGATCCGCATCCCAAGTCATACACCGGGGAGGGAGACCTCAACCCGTGCGGAATTACGCTGCCCTGATCCATCCTGCAACCCCTACATCGCGTTTGCCGCGATGCTGGCAGCTGGCTTGGACGGGATCGAGAGGGAGCTCGAATGCCCACCCGCAGTGAACAACCTGAATATCTACCAGATGGATGCTGAAGAACTGAGGCAATTGGGAATAAAACAGCTCCCAGGATCCCTGGATGAAGCCCTCGAGGAATTCAGGAATTGTGATGTCATTCAGGATGCACTGGGGGGATTTATCAGTGAGGTGTTCTTGCGTGCCAAGCAAGCAGAAGCCGATGAGTACCGCATCCGCGTTATGGATTGGGAAATCGAAAACTATCTAGAAACGGCGTAACGGGATCATCATACTGCCACGCATAAAAAAAGGCGTCAATTTTGACGCCTTTTTTTTGGGTAAAGCTCAGGCTGGAGGTTTACCTTCTTCGATTTGTATCCTGACCTGCTCCCAGGTGCGGCAATAAGCACACTTTCCAGGTGCCGAGGTGGGTTGGCCGCATTGGGAACACGCATTTAAGAGATCGCTGCGTTCCTGTTCTGCAAGAAAGTGCATGGAATCCTTGGCTCGTAGGAAATTTAGATAAAAGGAGAGCTTGGCTCCTGGCCGGTCTGCCTCGAGTCGATTGAGTGTTTCCTTATGATAGATCGATGTCGCACCCTCTGAGAAGGGACACTCGTCATAGATGTATTCAATCCCCTGCAAAAGTGCATATGCAGCGGTCTCGCGTTCATAGAATCGGATAAAGGGTTTGACTTTGCGGATGAACCCCGGTCGACCATCAAGTACGGGTCCTTGCCTCTGAAGATAGCCAACTTGCCAATGTAGGGTGTTGTTGAAAAGCACTGCAGCTTCATCGTCAAGGTTATGACCGGTAGCCAGGACGGTATAGCCGTTTTCCAGTCCCATCCGGTTCATAACATGCCGCTTGGTGAGCCCGCATACCGAACACGGCTTCTCACGGCCGCGTCTTGTCAACTGAGCTGCTTGCGCAATGGAAGCCCCTTCTTGTTCCAGAACATCAAACACCATCAAATGGAGATCGCGAGCCTGGGCAAATGCCCGGCAGAACGCAAGGGACTCAGCAGAATAGTTCCGCTCACCCTCGATCCCCAAACCAATAAAAAGTCCGTCAGCCTGGTAGCCAAGGTTGACCAGCACATCCCATAGCGCAAGCGAATCCTTGCCTCCTGAGACTGCGACCAGGATTCGATCGGTGTGGTCAAACATTTCATAGTGGTCGATAAATCGTTGAGTCTGCTGTGGAATCCATGCCAAAAAATCGTCCCTGCATAAGGGTAGCTTGTGCTGCCGCATATGAATGCTGGCTTTCTTGCCACACTTTTTACACTTCATTGATTCACATCTTAATTTTTTATTGGAGGCTATGGATCGATCATCCACCCGAAATCACGGAGATCAGGCGAATCGTATCGCCTTCACGCAGGATTTCATCATCGGTAATGAGTTCGCCCGCACGAGTTGGAAGGACCGATTCGGGTGGGATCTCAATCTTAAGTAGGGCTGCGCGCAGGGTCATGCCTGGCCGGACTTCGAATTGTTTCTCTCGCAGGGAAAGCTTTACGGTCACATCACCTTCTCCACATCGCTCAGTTTGGAGAAATCTTACTTGTAGTTTGCACAGGTGTCTACTGCATCACGCGGGATCGATCGATCCTTCGTTTAGATCCACACCTTCATGCACGCGCATTCGGTTAAACGCTTGGATAGCGACTTCGAGCATTGCCAGGTCAGGCTCACGGGTCGTAAGGCGTTGAAGCCACAGATTGGGGACGATCAAGGTTCTTACAAGTGGGACATCGATGAAACGAGCGCTTAGCCGGATGTATTCGTATGCCAGCATGGCCAAAACCGGGATAAGCAAAATGCGAGTGGCAAACCGCATCCAGATGGATAGGGGTCCGAAAAGACTGAAAAGCAAGATCGAAAAGACGACTACGGTCAGCAAAAAAGCTGTTCCGCACCGGGGGTGCTCACGAGAAAATGCCTGCACACTTTCTGGGGTCAGATCTGCACCCGATTCGAAGGCGTTAATCGTTTTGTGTTCGGCTCCATGGTAGCCAAAGACACGACGGATGTCTGGAATAAATCCGATAGCCCAGATATATCCGATCAGGAGTCCCAGGCGGATGAGACCTTCTAGAAGATTGGAGCTCCAATTCGGCAGACTTACAAAATTGGTGATGAAGTGAGCAATGCCCGCCGGTAATATGAAAAAAAGGCCGATCCCCATCGCGAGCCCAAAAACCAGAGAAAAGGTAAGGGAAGCACCCTCGATCTTCTCAGTGGGTTCTTCCACCTGGATATTCGCGGAGAAAGTGAGTGCTTGTGTGCCCAGCACGAGCGCATCCCAGAGGATAAACAATCCGCGTGCGAAAGGGATTTTGGTGAGTTTGGAGCGGTAGAGGGCTCCCAATTCCCGTGTCTCAAGGACGATTTGATCGTTAGGGTCACGAACCGCGATCGCACATGTTTGCGAGCCGCGCATCATGACGCCTTCAATAAGGGCTTGCCCACCGTAGATAGGTAATCGATCAGTCGCTGTCATACAGATCCATTGCTGATTGCATACATGAAACGAATGAAGGTTTCAATCCCTCGGTAGAATGAGGGTAGGTGTTGTTTCTCATTGGGCCCGTGAATGTTGTCGGAAGGCAGACCAAATCCCAGCATGAGGCTATCCACGCCTAATAATTCTTGAATATAAGCGACCACGGGGACTGTTCCTCCTTGACGATCAAAGATAACCGGTTTACCCCATACTCTCTCGAGGGCCTCGGCTCCGGCTTTTAAGGAGGGAGAATCAGGATTGATCATAGCTGGCGGGTTACTGGAATGTTCGATTAATTCGTAGGACATCGTGGCCGGAATATTCTCACGGATATACGCTTCAACCAATTGCTTGATTTTTTCAATACGCTGGTTTGGCACCAAGCGCATTGAGAATTTACCCATAGCACGTGCGGGAAGAACCGTCTTGGAGCCTTCACCGGTAAATCCACTCAGCAAGCCATTCACATCCAATGTTGGTCTTGCTCTGGCGCTCTCCGTTGTCGAGAAGCCGCTTTCGGTGTAGAGCACTTCAGCACCAGCTCTTTCCTTCCACCATTGGTCGGAGAGCTCAGGCATGAGTGATCGTTCACGCTCGGTCAGGTCCCGCACGTCTTCATAGAAGCCGGGCAGGGTGATGCGGCCGTCGTCGTCTTTCATCCCTGCCAGGAGTTTGCTCAACACCATCGCAGGGTTATCCACTGCGCCGCCAAACATTCCGGAGTGAAGATCGGCGCGCTGCCCCCGCAGTCTGAGTTCAAAATACGATAAGCCGCGCAGGGCGACCGTGAGTGCGGGTTGATCTTCTGCAAGGATACCCGAGTCAGCATTCAGGCATAAATCACAAGACAGGCGGTCCTTTTCAGCTGCCATAAATTGCTTCAAGTTCGGCGATCCGATTTCTTCCTCACCCTCGACCATATACTTTATATTGATAGGCAGACTGCCAGTTGCGAGCATAGCGTGCATCGCTCTAAGATGGGCAACCATTTGGCCCTTCATATCCGATGCCCCACGTGCAAAAATATTCTCGCCGCGCACCTGTGGATCAAAGGGATCGCTATCCCATTCATCGAGCGGATCTACAGGTTGTACATCGTAATGGCCATAAAATAGGATGGTGGGTGCTTCGGGACCTGCCTTGAGCCACTCCCCGTATACAACAGGATGGTGTGCGGTAGGTAAAATTTCGATGCGCTCGAAGCCAAGGGAACGGAGCTGCTCCGAGATCCAAACAGCAGCCCTTGTGATATCCTCTTCGTGTTCAGGAAGCGTTGAAATTGAAGGGATCCGGAGAAGCTCTTGCAGTGCCTCTAGTGATTCCTGTTGATGATCATTTGCGTAGGTGATGGCTTCGGTTAAACCTGACATATTGCTACTCCATTGGTACTCATTAAAAAAAAGCCATATTCATGGGTCGCTTTACTCGGATGGTGGGCATTTCGTGAAAACTGGGTAGTAAACCTGGTCACAATCAATGGACAATATACAATTTTACCACCAGGTATGGCCCCATTATTTAGCCGAGGGTATAAAGTCCAAGCTTTTATAGATAGGACTGATCTTAAGGAGTTTCCATGAACACAATCATAGGATCTGACGATCGGCGTGTCTATGACGGGATAGAAGCGGTGATTGGCCAGACCCCTCTCATCCGCCTGAATCGGGTGACTGAGGATCTGGCCTGTGGCGTGTATGCAAAATTGGAAATGCTAAACCCGGGTGGATCGGTAAAAGATCGGATTGCCTTTTCAATTCTAGATGCGTACGAGGCATCGGGGGATTTGAAACCCGGCGGAACGGTGGTTGAGGCCACCTCCGGGAATACCGGGATCGGTTTGGCGATCGCCTGTGCGATCCGGGGATACAAGAGCATCTTCGTGTTACCGGACAAGATGAGTCAAGAGAAAGTAAGCATGCTGCGTGCATTCGGTGCAAAGGTCGTAGTCACCCCGACAGCGGTAGCGCCTGAGGACCCTCGCTCTTACTACTCGGTTGCAAACCGATTGGTCCAACAAACACCTGGTGCAGTGCTAGCCAATCAATACCACAACCCGGCAAACCCACAGAGCCACTACGATACGACTGGTCCTGAAATATGGGGGCAAACCCAGGGAAAGGTTACGGACATCATATGTGGGATGGGAACTGGAGGTACGATCACAGGTATCGGTCGTTACTTCCGTGATTCAGGGCATGACGTCAGGATCATCGGCGTTGATCCAGAGGGATCGATCCTCTACGATGCCTGGAAAAATTCAGGTGTGACGGATGGGCTGGAGGCTGAGAGCTATCTTGTAGAAGGGATCGGTGAAGATTTTATTCCT
>JBFFMI010000031.1:0-17855 GCA_041554155.1 Anaerolineales bacterium | reverse complement strand
TTGCCGCCGGGATAGTCCAACCGGTACACAATTTTCGCCGGCTGCTCTTTCTGGAAACGGTACAGGGTGGGAAAGGCGAATCCCTGCAGATGGAGCCCTTCAGCAGCCATCTCGGCCAGCCATTCTTCCTCTTTTTCATCTTGCCAGGCCCAGAACCACTTGAATTTTGTAATGGATTGTTTCATCATTTCTATCCTCTCAGGGCTTATTTCCTGCGATTTTATGCTTCCGGGCAGCACTCTGTATCATGACCTTCAACCGATTTACCTGGGTATCGAGCACATCCTGACCAAACGCAGTGATCACGTAGATTTTGCGACGATCCTCCTCACCAACTTTGTTGATCATCTTGGACTGTTCCAGGTTGGTCAGCGCACCGTACAGTGTTCCAGGCCCAAGCTTGACCTTCCCCTCGCTCATCCGCTCCACATCCTGCATCACAGCATACCCATGTTGAGGCTGCATCAACGCAACAAGAATGTAGTAGGTCGCCTCGGTAAGGGGTAGCTGCTTTTCAAGCTTGCCATTTTTCACCATGAGCGCTTCCTTTATATCGCTTGTCGTTGTATCGCTCTACGCTGTATCGTATTGCGTTATATCGCTAGCCGATATAATAGCAAAGATCTGCATCGTTGTCAAGTTGCACGCAGCTTAGTTGGCACCATTTAATGAGATTGCTGAATATCGCGCTGGGGTTTATCGATCCTTCGACCCACCCGCTGGCTGCTTGAAACCCATCTGGCGGAAGATCGGCGCCAAAATTGCAGGAAAGCGGTTTGGAAAGAGCCTGCAAATCGCGTGTATAAGGTGAGCATCAATGCCAAGGATCAGCCGGCGCCGGCCTCGCTTGATCGCGCGCAAGATTCGGCTAGCAACATGCTCGGGGGTTAGGAATGCCCATCTGCTGAATGCTGTGTGAGCAAATTCCTTTTCCTGCGCAGAATGCAGGTCGGGTGCATTCTGAATAAGTTTCGTCTTCACACCACCCGGGTGAACGCTCAGCAGACGCACGTTCGATCCCGCCAATTCCGATTGCAGGGTTTCAGTCAGGCCACGAACAGCAAATTTACTCATGACCTATGGGCTGTGGCCGTACAGACCCAATAACCCGGCCAGGCTGGAGACATTCACAATGCTTGCCTTCGGCCGCAGGAGAAGAGCGGGCAGGAATTCTCGAATACCGTTATAGACGCCCCACATGTTTACATCGATAACCCGTCGGAGTAAGGCCTCATCGATCTCTAAAAACGGAGTGGGCGTGAGGGTAATACCGGCATTATTGAAGAGCAAATCCACAGAACCATACCTGGCGAGCACTTCTTGTGCAGCTGTGGCCACCTGATCGCGCTCGGTTAGATCGAGGGCATGCAGGCTACAGCGGGGCTCATCATCAACTTGTGCCGCTGTTGATTTCAGCCCTTTAAGATCCAGGCAAAAAGAGCAAGTGAAGCGCCGCCAGCATGCAGCTGGATCGCGAGTTGTTGCCCGATTCCCGAAGCTGCGCCAGTTACCACAGCGACTTTTTCCCTGAAGTCCTTCATCTAGCGCACTCCTACTTTGAACCCGGCATCGCACCAATATTACAAACCCGAAGGCAGGGACGTGCCTCCATCAATCACGATCACCTCACCTGTTATGTAGTCTGCAGCAGCAGATGCGAGGAAAACAGCCGCACCGACCACATCAGCCACCTCCCCCAGCCGACCGGAAGGCGTGCTTGCTTCGACCATCTCCACCAGGGATGCGTTTTCCCACAGCGCTCGGCTGAACTTGGTCCGAATCAAACCAGGTGCTAACGCATTCACCTGAATATTGACAGAACCCAGCTCACGTGCCAGGACCTGCGTGAGCATGATCACGCCAGCCTTCGAGATGCTATATACCCCCATATTCATCGCCGGACGCAAGCCGGCGATCGAGGCAACGTTGATGATCTTGCCACCACCCTTAGCCCTCATGATCGGCTCAACTTGCTTACAGAGCCGGAAATAGCCCTTCAGATTGACATCAATGATTTTATCCACCTGCCCTTCATCCGCTGTCAGCAGTGGGCCGAAATGAGGATTTGTTGCGGCGTTGTTCACGGCGATATCCACGCTTCCCCATCGCTCGACTGTCTGTTCTACAAGCGCGCGCACCTGGTCAGCTTCTCCCATATGGGCAGCCAGAGCAAGCGCTTCCCCCCCTTCTGATCGAATCTGCGAAGCCACTTGCTCCAACTCATCTGGTTTGCGGCTTGAAAGCACGACGCGCGCCCCTTCACGCGTATACGCCCAGGCAATCCCCTCACCGATGCCCTTCGAAGCCCCCGTGATGATCGCAACTTTGCCTTCCAGCACCCCTGCCATACCAGGCTCCTTTCGCCTCCGACATGCTCCTGAGGAGGCCCTAGCCTCTGATCAATGCATCCAGGGCTTCCATGCACACCTGCTGGGTCGATCCATCCGTATCCAGCGCCGGGTTCCAGCTGGAGAGCGAAACAGCAACGATACGACCCGTTCCGGCAAGGTGCCGGAAGACTGATTTTAGCTGGGTCAAATCGGGGCCGCCCTCGGAAAAATAATTCATCGCCGGCGCAAACGCAGGATCCAGGATGTCGCTATCGAAGTGGATATGCAGCGGCATGTCAGGAATCGCAACCGTGGTCAAGTCGGCCACATCGTGTATGTGTCGGACTTTTGCGTTGCGCAACGCCTCCCCTTCGAGTGGATCAAGGTCTCGCGCATCGGTCAGGATCACGCGCGCCTCTGGGTGAGGGTCCATCCCCAGTGCTATCAGCAGGGTTTGGTCCCCGCGCCCCACCAACATCGCCAGCGGCATCCCCCCCAGAAATCCACCAGGCGACGTCTTGTGGGTGTTAAAGTCGCCATGTGCGTCAAACCAGATCAACTGATGCTCGATCCCGGCTCGTTGAATCCCAGCGGTAACTGCGATTGCTGAAGTGCAATCCCCAGTAATGGTTACGGGGAGTTCATTCTTTCCAATCGTCTCAGTTACGAATGCAGCCATCGGCTTCTGCCAGTGCGAGATGCGGTCCAACTTGCTGGCTCCTGGCAGATCAGGCTTGTTCATTAACCATCCCGCTTCCATGAGCCCTTCCAAAGCAGGCATTGGCTCGTCCAAAAAGAACGGCGTCAGGAGAACTTTTGAATCCATATGGAGATCCTCAATCGACAATGATGGATTGTGAGTCAGTGGATATTCGGGCTACCCGGTCAGTCTTCAATGTTTCTGATGTGAGCTTGATTGATGCGCAAAGCGTGTGGTTACCCATGCCGAGAAATCGAGCCGAGCACCAGGCTGGCATTCTGCCCGCCTATCCCCATGCTGTTCGACAGCGCCACATTCACTGAATGCTCCCTGGCCTTAAGAGGGACGTAATCCAGGTCGCATTCTGGATCTGGAGATTCCAGATTTATCGTCGGATGGATCACACCTGTCTCGATCGATTTAATGCACGCGATGGCCTCGATTGCGCCTGTTGCACCGAGCATGTGCCCGATCATCGACTTGGTGGCGCTGATGGGGATCTCATCCGCCCGCTCGCCGAAAGCCAGCTTGATTGCATTCGTCTCGGCCACATCACCCAGTTTCGTTGCCGTGCCATGCGCGTTGATATAGTCAACTTCTGCTGTACTAACTCCGCTGTTCTCCAGGGCGCGCTGGATGGCCAGGGCAGCGCCCGAACCCGATGGATCGGGTGCGACCATGTTATACGCATCATTCGAAATGCCGTAGCCCAATACCTCAGCATAGATTTTTGCCCCTCTTGCTTCGGCTCGATCAAGTGTTTCCAGGACCAGCATCCCAGATCCCTGTGCTGGCACAAAGCCTTCACGATCGACATCGAACGGCCGAAAAGCGCGCGCCGGGTCGTCGTTGAAGCTACGCGGAAATAGCCTCATCGCATCAAATCCGGTATAGGTGAGTTTTGAAAGCAGGCTCTCAGTTCCACCCGTGATCATGACATCTACCAGGCCATTTCTGAGTACTTCTGCCGCTTCTCCAATGGCCTGGGTGGCCGAGGCACAGGCGGTACAAACCGTGCTGGTATAACCACGCAACCCGTACTGTTCAACGATCGAGAAGGTCGCCATGTTTGGCCATACCCGTGTGACAATGAGCGGGTTTACCTTCCCCGTTTTTGAACTGATCAAAGTCCGTACGGCTTCTTCTGTTTCCTGAATCGTTAGTCCGCCAGCGGTGCCAATTACAACGCCAACCCGGTCCCGATCGACTGCTTCCAGGTCGAGCGAGGCGTCGGCCAGAGCTTCCTGCGTCGCGATGAGACCCAATTGACTCGTAAACACCATGCGCCGCAGCTGTTTCCTGGGTAGATATTTCGTGGGATCGAAGTCCACCAACTCACCGCCGATATGGCAGTGTCCGTTGCTTGAGTCGAAGTTCTGCAACCGTCGGATTCCCGATCGTCCCGAGATCAACCCCTCCCAGGTATCCTGGACATTGTGCCCCAACGGTGTCAGGGTCCCCATGCCGGTTACCACCACTCTAGGAGCAGCCTCGTTCTTATCACTTCCTGCGCTACGCATCTATAGTGTCACCCTTCTTTTACCGATGGACTATTATGGTATGAATTCTCATGGAATGCAGGTGAAATTCAGTATGTAATGCCGAGACGACGGTAGATGTTTAATGCGCCAACATTCGCAATCCCTGATGTCCTGGAGTTAAATTCAGAGCTTAGCCATCGATCCTGTGTTGACCCTCATCGTCGAAAACCTTCTCAGCGCTTGCAGCATAGCTCAGGGCGTCACGCTCAGAATCGCGCTGGTTGGTTTGCAGCGCCAGGGTCTCCTGATAGTACTCATGCTGAATGAGCAAGTTCATGATCTGATTGGTGCCGGTCCAGATCTGAGCCAGCCTGTAATCCCTCACCATGCGCTCTATTGGATAGATGTCGGTATAGCCGATGCCTCCCATGATTTGCATCGCCAGGTTGGAGATCTCCCAGGCTGTATCGGTGGCGAACTTCTTGGCCTCACTTACCAGCCGGCGGCGATTGGGTGCATCTTCATCAACCGCTCGGGCAGCCAAGTAGACCAGCGCCCGGGCCGCGTCAAGCTTGGTGATCGCATCGGCAACCATGAAGTTCACACCCTGGAAGCGACGAATCTTCTGACCAAACGCCTTGCGCTTGTCGCTATAGCGCGTGGCGATCTCCAACGCCGCGCGCACCCCCAGGCAGGCTGCGGCTGAGGTCAGCCGCTCGGGGATCATCATCTGGTTAAAGACCTCCGCACCACCATGCAGCTCACCAACGAGATTATGCTGCGGCACTTCGACGTTATGAAAGATCAACCTGCCTGTACCGCCACCGCGCGTACCCATCAACCCGTACTGATACGCCGACTTTACGCCGGCTCCACGCTCTACGAGAAGTGCGCTGATCCGTTGATGCTCATGGGCATCTTCTTTGAAATTTGTCCGACAATACACCAGGAAGAGATCTGCCTCGGTTGCCCCAACTACGAAGCGTTTCTGACCATTTAGAATGAAACGATCACCTGTGAGCTCGGCCTGACAGGTAGCGCCAAAGAAGTCCGAACCACCTCGAGGCTCTGTCAACGCCTCTGCGGCGATGATCTCGCCCTTCAAAAGCGGCCGCAGATAGCGCTCTTTTTGATCGTCGCTACCAAAGACATGCAAAGCCTCCCCGACAATGGAGGGCATCACATAGGCACACCCCAAGGTGGTGCCGAGCACGCCGATCTCCTCCTCTGCGATGACCTCTGCGGTCCAGGGAAGCCCTCGACCTCCCCACTGCGGATCGAATCGTAATCCGAGCAAATTCAGGTTACCTAGAGATTCAACGAAGTCGCGCGGATACGCAATTTCATCGCGATCCAACGCCACCACGAGTTCGTGCGGCACTGCTTCACGGACAAACGATCGCACCTCATCGCGGAGAGCTCGTTCCCCATCCGACATCAAAGCCTCGTAGAACATCACCCCACCCTTCCTGTCACGTCTTGTTACGCGAATTGCCTCCCCATCTTACAATTACAATCCCTATTTAGACCACCCATTAAGCAAGTCTTCGCACCTTTTACCCGTCCGCTGAGTAGATCCGCTCTCAGCCTGTGCCTGCATTACCCGCCGATGTTACGAATCTGTAACATATTGTGTAAATTCTGTACCTCCACTGTTATGGGGCGGAAACACGAAAGCAGGAGAATGGGATGAACGCTATCCAGACTGTGGAAAGGTGTAGACCTCATGATGAATATTCGTCGATTTTCCACCTATATTCTGTGCGGAACAAGTCTACTCATCCTTTCAGCATGCGGGAATTTCTCCATCACATTGCAGAAATCCGACTCATCGACGATCGAATCCGCTGCAACGTCCACACCTCAAGCCACACAGGACTCCCTGATGCGAGATGAGCCGCAAAACGGTCAGGATCAGATGGATGACGTTTATCTTTCGAGGATTGTGCCATTACCACCCTCGGGAGATGATAAATGGGCGCTCTACGATAATCCTGAGCACCAATTTGCCTTCCAGTATCCCGACCGCTGGCAGCTGCTGGAGATTCCGGGAGAAACCCGCGAGCTTTCTGCTCCGTCACCCTTGGCAGATGCCGTCTTACTTAAGAATGGTGTCTTCGAATTGACCATTTGGTTTAACAAGATCAATGAGGATAGATCGTTTCTTAAGATGGTAACCCGCGGCGATCGCTACGCTGAGGATCCCATCACCTTCCTGGGCGAATCCTTACCCGTAATTGCGATCAAGTCTGGCGGAGCTACAACCGCGATCCTTTATGGTGATGAACATTTCTGGGCTGGGGATCTGCACTTTTCGATCGCCCTGCTGGATATCTCAGAGGGACAAGAGGCAGGACCAGAGATCCCTCCCAGGATTAAAAATGATGTTGTGAAAATCCTGGGATCACTCGTCGCTTCCAGTGTGGACTATATCCCATCACATCCTGCTCCCATCGTCGATGATCTCCCTTGCAACACGGTTGATTCATCAAGCGCATGGTGGACAATTTGCAATGTCCGCGACGCCTTGATCTCGGGCAACTTGAGCACGCTCTCTCAGTGGGTCGACGATCCATTTCCATTTGGCTTCTGGGGCTCTGAATATGTCCTCCAATCTCCGCAGGAAATGATCCAAGCTCTCCGACGTTCTCACCTGCCCGCTAATACAGCAGGTCTCACATTTACCGTGAATCAAGATGTATTTCCACCCCTCGCAGGTATCCCACCTGAGAGAATGCTCGGACCAGACGTTCTCATCACTACCGTTGTTTATAGCGAGGGCTGGGGACAAGATGGCGTTGGTGCGGCTCTGCTGCTTTTTGGACCTGATGAGCTCGAGCAGACAAAATTGCGCAGCATCGTTCTGGCACGGCAGCACTTCGATCGATAAATTTAGCTACTTGCAGGCAACATACTTTCTGCGGTGGCAGGTTGGATATCTAATCGTTCGTCCGAAAACGATCCCATAGGCTCAACGCTGCTTTCGGTTTTCCTTCCGAAGTTATTAATCCAAGCGATGCGAAGAGGCTTAAGGTATCAATGTCGTCTGATGGACGTCCAAGATCGTCCATTCCAGCACGGATCGAATCCATATTTAGATCCGCCAGAATGAGATAGACCCAAAAGCTCAGGCGTTCACCCAACTGATCATGGACGGCTTCCAGGTAAGCTACCTGTCCGGCTTCCGACCCGTGCACCACTCCCTCACGAGCCGTAGTCCATCCACCTTCAGCCACTGCCAGGGGTTTATCCGTCTTTGATAGCAGCGGCGTGTAATAATCCGCCGGTATACCACCATCTTCGAAGATGAAGTAAGGATAGGAAGAGATCACCCAGAGATCGAGCCGTGGCTCGAAAGCTTCCACCTGATCCCAGTTCGTCTGGTACGCCGGTCGTCCTTCTGCCGCAGGCGGGAACATGTTGTTCAGATCATCCCATTGAAAAGTGACGAAAACCTGCGTCTCGGGGAAGTCCATCTTCACCCGATCATAGACGTCGGCATAGAGACTCAGGTAATGTGGCGCGTCTTCAGGATAGGCGTCAAGGTAGGTATTGATCTCCGATGCAAGCCCCAGGTAGCGCGGCTCGAACTCTTGCAGGATCCACAGGGTGAAATTCATGAAGGCTGAGCGAATATCCGGATTGGCAAAACTGCTTTCCCATCCAGCCGGAAGGCCGAAAAATTCGCGACGGTTGAGACCATTCAGTGGATCAACGACGAAGACCCAGTCCAACCTATTGCGTCTGGCAAGGAGAATCTGATTGCGCAGATCTGTGCGCGCCTGTGAGTCCCCATCGATCTCAGCGACAAAATCCTGCCAGGGGATGTTTGGTTGGACCAGGATGAAATCTGCGTGCGCTTCCAGCGTTTCAAAATGATCCAGGACGCTTTCCAGCGTCGCTTCTGGAGGGCTGGGGAAGAAACCATATGCTGTGCGATCCCAAGCAAAGGTATTCCGCGTGGGTTCGACGGAAAGATCAGGCGTGGTTTCGAGTGCTACCGGTTCTCCGTTACACGCCATAGCAGCCAGGAACAAGACAAAAAAAGATAGCAACGGGACGATCTTCTTCAAGATACATCGCTCCTTTCACAGACTTGGCTGTCTGCCTATAGAGAATACACGTCTGCCCAGGGTTATGTCGCGAGTACCTGCGCCCAAGAACCCTCAATTCACCGCCATTCAACCCCACATTTCCGCCGTTCAACCTGTTTTTATTGCAAGCCTTCTTTCCTTTAACTAGTGTGGAAGCAAATGAACGGTGAACGGTAACCCTTCACATACCATGCGATAAGGAGACATATGATGTGTGCCGTCACACGAGCGAAACGAATGAAAGCAAATCTTCAACGGAGGAAAATCATGTTTAGCTGGCAATCGAAACTACGCCGATGGGCGGGGATCACAATGGGCTTGACTCTGGTTATGACATCTTGCCAGGCCGAGTCTTTAGCGCCCGAAGTCAAGCCGATCACATCCACAGAAGGTGTCAAAAGTACACCGACCGCTGAAGTCCTCGAGCCGAGCGGGACCTTTGAAGCGGTAGCATGCTGGTTTGAGGTTCCTGAAACCGCCCAGGTTGACTGTGGGTTTGTTATTGTCGAGGAAGACCATTTCGAACCGACCGGAAAAACCATACGTTTGGCGGTTGCGATCATGCGGGATAAGGGTATGAACCACCAACCCGACCCGGTCATCATGCTCGCTGGAGGCCCTGGGGAACGGATAGCAGCAGACGCCATCGTGCTGGGCCAGGCGATTGCGCCATTGCATCCAAATCGCGACTTAATCATCTATGACCAGCGCGGGGTCGGGCTATCCGAACCAGCACTCGAATGCCCCGAGTTCCTTGAAGCGATGATGGATAACCTGGATGAATCCGATTCCGGTCAGGTGGCCAAAAGTCAATTTGACAGCCTGATGCAGTGTCGGGATCGCTACCTGGCTGAAGGCATCAACCTCCCTGTATACAACACCCGTCAGAGTGCGGCTGACGTCGAAGCGCTGCGAGTTGCGCTGGGCTACGAGACCGTCAACCTGTTTGGCGGTTCCTATGGTTCCCTGCTGGCACAAGCGGTGATGCGCGATTTTCCGGAGCATGTCCGCAGCGTCTCTATGAGCTCGGTGCTTCCGATTGAGAAAAGTGTTTTACTGGACACTTCCACAACCGCATCACAGGCAATTCTTGACCTGCTGCAAGCCTGCGAAGGAGAATCAACCTGCGCATCGGTCTATCCCGACTTAAAGCAGAAGCTTTTCTCGGTCGTTGAGCGTCTCAACCTCAACCCGCTGACGATGACTCTCACACATCCAATCAGCGGCGAGCAATATGAGGCTTTGCTCACCGGAGATGGTGTTGTCGGCAACCTCTTCACCTTTCTCTACATCAGCCGGATTATCCCTGTGTTGCCTCAGGCAATCCACGATGTCTATCAGGGTGATTACAACCTGATGCAGCAGCTAAGCTCTTCCCGGTTGGCTTTGCTCGATGGGCTCTCACGTGGGACCATGCTCTCTGTTCTCTGCCGGGACGACCTCATTGGACGCACACCCCAAGACCAACTGGAGATCCGACAGGCACTCCCCGATCCGTTGGTCAGTGATATCGAGGCTGACGATCTTCGCAACTACGCTGCATTCGGACTTTGTGAAAATTGGCCGGTTCCGCAGGATGAAGCCTGGGTCAAGCTACCGCTGCAGAGTGAAATCCCCACCCTGCTCCTCGCCGGTGAGTTCGATCCCATCACCCCCCCTGACTATGCACGTTTGGTTGCTTCAGAATTGGAGCACGGGTACCTCTTTGAGTTCCCGGCGACCGGGCACGACGTGCTCTCAAGTCCTTGTGCCCAAACCATCGCAAGCAGCTTCGTCGAAAACCCCCAACTGAGCCCACAGTCGGCATGCATAAACGACATGAAAACCATCTCATTTAACGTGCCAACTGAAATCGAGCTCTCACTCCAACCGTTCGTTGATGAAACGCGTGGCTTTCAAGGGCTTGTCCCTGCAGGATGGCAGGAGCTCTCGCCAGCCAATCTTGCCCGCAAGCAAACTGCACTCGATCCTGCATACTTTGTTCTTGAAAGCAAGGCAGGATCACGGTCCGGGTTATTCTCAGATCTCACATCTCAATTGGGTCTTGACGCAACGCAAGCGCCAGATGATGAGCAAGCGCTTGGTAATTTCAGCTGGACCCTCTACAAGTATGATCGAGGGGAAGTCGTTATCGACATCGCCATCACCGAGTCGGATGGTAAAGCCTACTTCGTGCTTCTTATCTCGCCATTAGACGAATATGATTTGCTGAATAGCGATCTGTTCCTTCCGGCTGTGAAGGCAATGAAGCCCATTTCATGATGGCCCCTGATGAAAGAAAATGGGTGCGCTCAGCAGCGCACCCATTTTTCGCATGTCAATTTCCCCCACTTCAGCTCTGGGTCGCAACCAGGTGTTCTTCATAATGTTCGTAGGTATTGGCGGCGATATAGTCAATCCAGGTTACTGTGGCGGATGATCCAACACTCAGCCGGGGGTGAGGTTGATGCAAGTCCTCTTCCGGAAATGCCTGCAGCGCCTGCATTACTGCTTCATGTGTTTCTTGTATAAAGGACTTCGTTTCCTGAACATTTTGTGTTTTAAAGCGCTGGAATAGATGCTCATTTATCGCATCATACGTGGTGATCCTGTACTGTGCGCCTGACATCTGTATCACCTCATCAAAAGGCGCGCCCCCAAGATGAAAACGGACGAGAATGTCCTCCCATGCGGCGATGTGGGCGACGATGTCTTTCCAGGACCACTTCCCCTCACCGACTGGCTCCAGCATCTGCTCATCAGTCAAAGTACGAATAGATTGAAGCAGGTTTTCGAATGCCCCACGAACTCGCTCTACCAAGGCAGCTTTTGTCATTAGGGGTTTGGTTTTAGCATCTGCAACCATGAAGCCCTCCACTTTTGACAGCACTGTTCATCAATATTAACTCAGATCAATCCCAAAAGTGCAAGGGATGTGTACAAGCAAGAAGCTCAATCAACGCATAATCATCCTCAAAGGGAATTTAAGAATCACATGCGAGGATAGTAACTACTTGACCTTATCCACACATATGGCTATCCTTGTCCACTCGCTCGATCTATTCCAGATTGATATTGTGCCATTTCAACGACGAGGTTAGATATGGAAACGCAACCAGATTACGTCATCAACACGCAAGATCTGTCAAAATCCTATAAGGAAACGGATGCGTTAAAGTCGCTCAATCTAAAAGTCCCAAAAAACTCGATCTTCGGATTCCTGGGACCCAACGGAGCAGGAAAAACAACCACCATCAAGCTTCTCCTGGGCTTAACACAACCCACAGGTGGTGGGGGAATGATATTCGGCCACGATATTATCAACGATAGTATCAATATCCGCCGCCGGATAGGATACCTTCCCCAGGATCCTCGCTTTTATGAACACATGACTGCCCGCCAGACGCTCGATTTCACCGCACGCTTCTTCTTTACAGGTCCCGAAAGTGAGCTTGAAAATCGGATCGCGGAGACGCTTGAATTAGTGGGATTGGAAGATAAAGCCGACCGACCGATCAAGACCTTCTCAGGGGGCGAGCGGCAGCGCCTTGGCATCGCCCAGGCTCAGGTCAACTATCCCGATCTTCTGATCCTGGATGAACCCGCCGCATCACTCGACCCTTTGGGGCGGAGAGATGTGCTGGAGGTGATGGATCGCCTGCGAAAGTATGCCACAGTCTTTTACTGTACCCACATCCTGGATGACGTCCAGCGGGTGAGTGATCGAGTAGCAATCCTCAATAAAGGTGAGCTGGTATCCCAGGGATCGATCGAAGAACTGCTAGCCGGTGCTGAGGGCATTTCATATCAAGTCAAGTTCAAGGGCGATGGAAAAGCTCTCCAAGCTAAAATCGATGCCCTTGCTTGGGTCCAGTCGATCCAGCAATCCACCCGGGCCAATGGTTTTTCATGGATTATCAGTGTCAACAATATTGAACAAGCCGAGGCGGAATTGTTCCGCATCATTGCCACCGACCCCAACATTGTCGTGACAGAGTACCGCCAGAGAACCTATGAACTAGAAGACATCTTCATGCAGATCATCGAAGGAGGTCAGGATGTCCGGCAATAGCGCTTTTGAGTTGGTCAAAGAGAGCGGATGGCGTGCAGGTTTGAATAATCTCCTTCGCGCTGAGTTTCAGAGTTGGTGGCGCACCCGCAAGTGGTGGGTACAGTCGCTGGTCTATATAGGCGTGATCGACTTCATCCTTGTTCTGATGATTTTCATCTCACGCTCCGATCTAACATCCAATATTTCTGCCAGTGATTTACTTGGCATCTTTACAATGTTCGGGGGCCTGTTTCCCAGCGTCGGTGTAAGTATCATGATGCAGGGCGCTATCGTTGGCGAGAAGCAAAGTGGCACGGCCGCCTGGATTCTCTCTAAACCAGTATCGCGAACTTCATTCATCCTCTCGAAACTCCTTGGAAATGCATTGGGAGTAGCGGTGACGGTCATCCTCCTTCCCGGGATCGTCGCCTTCCTCATCATCACGATCGGTGTTGGAACTCGGATTCAAATCCCGTCTTTCATCGGTGGTCTGGGGATCATGTACCTCTCCATCCTGTTCTGGATGTCTTTAACGCTGATGCTGGGAGCCTTCTATAATTCTCGGGGTGCCGTGATCGGGATTCCAATCGCCCTGATCATGGGTCAGCAATTAATCATGGGCTTGTTCAATTGGATCTCACCCAGGATCTTGGAGTTCTTGCCGTATGCCCTTGTGCTTCCCCTTGATCAAGGCGCAGTCGGTTCGATCGCTTACAATGTCATCATGGACCAACCGCTCCAACTATGGACACCGATCCCGAGCTCGATTCTGATGATAATTGTCTTGATAGCCCTTGCGATCTGGCGTTTTGGTCGAGAAGAGTTTTAGAACCAAGCAGCACCTGTCGCTATTTAACAAGTAGCTATCCCACAGAATAGAGGAAAAGCCGTCTCGTTGAGACGGCTTTTCCTCTTCACCCCACCATCACTCTGGAAGATAGGATCAAGGGGCCATCGAGTAGGTTGTTGACAAGCCCTCAGAAATCCCCTACAATTGATCAAATGTAATAACATTATTACATATTGTAATAACATTATGATAGGTGGGAGCCTGGGGTGTGAATCCGGTTAAACGGAGTTCTCTCAAGCGGATTGCTATTGATCGAACCTCTTCGATCCCGCTTTACGTCCAGCTGCGAGATGCTCTGCAGGAGCAGATCACAGACGGTCTCTGGACTCCTGGCGATCAACTCCCCGGCGATCAGGAGCTCTGTGAAGCGTATGCCGTAAGTCGAACCGTGGTTCGCCAGGCGCTTCAGGAACTCAGTTTTCAGGGGACGATCATACGCCACCGTGGGCGCGGAACCTTTGTGGCCGAGCCCAAAATCAGCAGCACCAGCCTGGTGCACTCGCTGATGGGCTTCCATGAAGACATGGTTGTCCGTGGTCTCGAGATGCGCAACGAGATCCTCGATAAGGTCATGCAGCCGGTTAACCCCAAGATTGCCCATTATCTGGATCTTGAAGCCCTGGCCCCTATCGTCAAGCTTGAGCGCTTACGCTTCGTGGAAGGTGAACCGATCGTTCATGTCACCTCATACCTGCCCTACGATTTATGCCCGACGATCATGACTGCAGATCTTACTGAACTATCCCTGTATGCCTTCCTGGAAGCCGAATGCCATTTGCAGGTGACGCGCGGCCGAAGGCGCATCGAAGCGGTCGCCGTCAACGATTCGGAGGCGCGCCTGTTGCAAGTCGATGTAGGCGCACCCGTCATCCGTATGGAGAGCGTCAGCTACTTGCAGGATGGTCGCCCGATCGAGTACTTCGACGCCCTCTTCCGAGGCGATCGTTCACGTTTTGAATTAGAAGTGGCCCGCTTCGCTGGCAGTGGACGCCTGGGCCAGGCCATGGGCGACGATGGCCAGGGATTATGGCTGCCATCCTGAGCGGCGCAAAGTAGTGAGACTTTGGAGATTAACCGATGCCAGATGAGAAGCGTATACGTCGAATGGTTCGAAACGTGGTCCATCGCACGCTGGGCCTGAGCGGGCGCAGCGCCGCCCCCCAGAAGCGGCCGATGGTCACTGAACTCGACATCCGCAATCTCCCTTACGGCTCAACCTACAGGGTCCCGCAGGGTGCATTGATCACCCCACTTGCCCGTCAGGTAGCAATGGACCTTAAAGTCGAACTCCTTGAGGATGCAGAAACGACGGTAGCTGCGCCCGATATGGTCCCCTCTACCAGCAAGAAAGCTAATCCCTCGTCATCCAAGGTCATCGCACTCGGCGCCGATCATGGGGGCTTTGCCCTCAAAAGCGAATTAAAGGCCTATCTGAGCGCCATGGGCTACGTGATCAAGGACTGTGGCACCGATAGCGACAGCTCGGTCGACTACCCTGATTTTGCCTTCGCCGTGGCCGAAATGGTCGCCAGCGGTACAGCCTGGCGTGGCATCATCATCGACGGGGCGGGGATCGGTTCGTGCATGGCAGCGAACAAAGTACCTGGAGTCCTGGCTGCGATGTGCTACGACCAGGCGACAGCCATCAACAGTCGCGAGCATAACAATGCCAATGTGCTCACATTAGGGGCAGGGTTGTTGGGCAGCCATCTTGCGCAGCAGATCGTGAAGACATGGCTTGAGACGAGTTTCGGCGGCGGGCGGCACGCCCGTCGCGTTGAGAAGATCACACAGATTGAAAAACGCTTCACGCGCGATTCGTAAGCAAGCCTGGAGCAGAACGAAAGAGATCAGGTTGGAATGAGACAATTGGACGACGCAACCATCGAAAGAATTATCGAACAAATCACACGGCAAGTACTGGTGCTGCTGGATGATGAGAGTTTCATGGCCGGTAATGGCAACGGGAAGAAACTCGAACTCTCCTCGGCAAACTTCTCTCAGCACCTTATGCCAGTCGTGAGCGCCGGGGCCGATCGCATCGCCACGACGTTGGGGATCCTTCCCGACGATGAGGCATTGGCGCACATGATCGATCATACGATCCTGAAGCCCGATGCATCCCAGGACGAAATCGCCCAGCTCTGCTTTGAAGCTCGTAAGTACAATTTTGCCTCGGTATGCGTCAACCCTACGTACGTAAAACTTTGCAGCGAACTACTCGAAGGTACTGAAGTGCTTGTTTGTACTGTGGTAGGCTTCCCGCTGGGGGCGACACCCACTGAAGTAAAGGTGTTCGAGACCCAGCAAGCGATCCGCGAAGGTGCTACCGAAGTAGATATGGTGATCAATGTCGGCGCATTGAAATCCCGCGATTATGAATTGGTCGAACGCGACATCGCCTCGATCGCCAACGCCTGCCATGCCGGCAACGCCATCCTGAAAGTCATTATTGAAGCTGCTCTGCTGACCGATGAAGAGAAGGTCGCAGCCTGCCAGTTGGCCAAAGTCGCCCAGGCAGATTTCGTGAAAACCTCCACCGGGTTCGGACCTGGTGGCGCAACACCAGAAGATGTGGCGTTGATGCGCAACGTCGTAGGCCCCACCATTGGAGTCAAAGCAGCCGGTGGGATTCGCTCCTACGAGGACGCCCAGAAAATGATTGCCGCCGGCGCCTCCCGCATTGGTGCCAGCGCAAGCGTAAAAATCATCAAGGGCAACGAAGTGCCCGGTGAAGGAGCTGGAGAATGACCGTAGATCTGAGAACATACGTATTCCTCGATAGCCTGCAATTACAGCACGCCGGGTATCTGGGCACCGTAGCCAAAGGCTTCCTGCCCCTGCCCGGTGACACCTCGCTCTGGGTAGAAATCTCACCCGGGATCGAGATCAACCGCATCACCGACGTGGCACTCAAATCCACCCGGGTCCGTCCGGGGATGCAAATCGTTGAGCGCCTCTTCGGCTTGCTCGAGGTCCATCATGAGGACCAGGCCGAGGTTCGGGCCGCCGGCGCGGCGATCCTGGAAGCGCTTGAGCTGGAGGAAGCTGACCGCATTAAACCGCGCGTCGTTTCCAGCCAGATCATCCGCCACATCGACCCGCACCAGGTGCAGCTGATCAACCGTATGCGCTACGGCCACATGCTGCTCGCCGGGCAAACCCTCTACGTTCTGGAGGTCGAACCGGCAGGCTATGCCGCCCTGGCTGCTAATGAAGCCGAGAAAGCTGCCAACATCAACATCCTGGATGTGCGTGCCTTCGGTTCCTTTGGACGGGTCTACCTCGGCGGAGAAGAGCGTGACATCATGGCCGGCTACGGCGCAGCCGTTTCGGCGATCGAAAGCATCTCGGGGCGCGAGAAAAGCTCCGGGCGGAAAGAGTAAATCCGCCCGTAATGCCCCGGTTTAGGGTTGTATTGATATTGCGAGCATCAACATTTTTGGTGGAATGTCAGTAACAAAAATCCGTAAGAAATCGTTTGGAGGTCAGCATGACACAAGCAGAATATAGCGTAATCGAAGCGCTCGGGATGATTGAGTGCAAGAGCTACCCGGCCATGGTGGAAGCAGCAGATGCCATGGTGAAAGCCGCTAAAGTCGAGCTCGTTGCGTACGAGAAGACTGGTGGTGGCTTTGTAACGGCGATCGTGCGCGGCGATGTTGCCGCCGTCAAAGCAGCCGTTGAAGCGGGCGCTCGCGGTGCCGAGAAGGTCGGCGAAGTAGCCGCTATCCACGTGATCCCAAGACCACATGCCAATGTGGACGTCACGCTTCCGCTGGGTCGTCAGCCTTCCGAAGGCTAACCCGGGAAGATTGATCACGAATTCGTGATCCAGAACGTCTGGTATTGGGACCTCTAAGCGACGCAATCTACCCCCTGCCGGGCCACAGCATCGATCGATCTGGCTGTGGCCGGCAGGAGGGCAGGCAGCGCTCGCAGCGAGAGCAAATCAGGCGCATGGATCGAAACGGAGCTGCCCATGTTACTTGGTAAAGTTGTCGGTACGCTCGTCGCTACCCGCAAAGAAACCACGATGGAGGGCCTGAAATTCCTGGTTCTCAAGCAATTAGACATCGATGGGAATGAAACCGGTGGGTACCGGGTGGCAGCCGACGCCGTCGGCGCAGGATTAGGCGAGGTCGTGCTGTATGCCACCGGCAGCGCGGCGCGACAGACGAAATTTACACACGAACGACCTTGCGATGGCGTCATCATGGCTATCGTAGATCTGCTCGAAGTCGATGGCGAGGTCAAATACAACAAAGCTGAGGTCGGCTGATGTTGGAACAGGAACGAATTGATCAAATCGTACAGCAGGTAATGTCCGAGCTGCAGCAGGGTGAGCGCGTACGGATGGGAACTGCGCC
>JBFFMI010000030.1:0-17959 GCA_041554155.1 Anaerolineales bacterium | reverse complement strand
TCAGCACGCTACGAATTCGCTTGCTGATCAGCCGGGCCGCCCAGCTCAAAGCCGTTGGGCGCACTGTTATCGTGTGCTTCACGCTCAATCATTATCAACTGAAATCCCTTGGAGGAGTTAATTGGGAACGAATTATGGACACCCAAAAGGTGAGTTCGCCGAGATTAATGGCGTCAATTTGCATTATCTCGACTTGGGTGGTGCGGGGGATTGTTTATTACTCTTGGCCGGCTTTAGCAATTCAGCCCATATCTATAAATTCTTTTCGGCTCACTTCACAGATCATTTCCACGTAGTCGCATTAACTCGTAGAAGTCATGGTCAATCTGAAATTACTAAATCGGGCTATGATCTCCACACACGCGTGGATGATATTCGAGGATTCCTCGATCACCTTGGAGTTGAAAGTGTGACGCTAATGGGTCATTCAATGGCAGGTGACGAATTGACCTGTTTCGCTCATCGCTTCCCAGATCGGACCAAGATGCTAGTTTACCTTGATGCTGCAATGGAAAGAAACCTCCAGATTCAAAGCGAAGATCCTCTGAGGGATCTTAATTCAAACAAAGAACCAGAAGAAGAATGGAGTTCGGTGGAGGCATACTTCGAGTATGTGAGAAAGGAACACCCCATCGTGACCAATCGGTGGGATGTCTGGCGAGATGAATTACTGGCAACGGTTGATATCGTAGCAGGAGGCAGGGTCCGAAATCGTTTCACGCCAGAAATTGTCAAAAAGTTCTCGGATGAGATGAAAGACTTCAAACCGGATTTTTCAAAAATCAGATGCCCTGCTATCAGTTTTTTTGCAATGGCAAATATTCATCCGAGACTGCCTAAGGACGCCAGTAAGGAATTAGCGGAAGCAGCAAACGCATATTATCGGAATACTGTAAACGGATGGAAGAGGGAGAATGCTGAACGATTCCGGAATGCTGTAAGGCATTCAACGGTTGTTGAGATACAAAATTCAGGACACTATTTATTCTTGGACAGAGAAGAAGAGGTTGCTGAGCAGACAAAGCATTTCTTGCTAAGTGCTTGATATCCTGTGCGCCTAAGCATTCACTGCAGGGGACCCGGGAAGCGCGGCGATCCTTATTTGGTGCAATCCCTGGCCGCTGAGCTCGCCCCTGGTACGTTGCCGAGGTAACGCACAGATTGGGATAAAAATGAATTGGAATAACATTCCGATCCCGGAAACGGTCATCTTTCCCCTTCTCATCGGGATCGGCATCGAGGTCTTCCTCCCCCTCAAGATTATTCAATTGACAACCCTGTTCATTATCATCGCCCTGCTTGTTCTTGGTGCTGGATTATTCTTGATGGGCTGGTCCGTTGTCACTGCCAGCAAGCTGGACGTGGACTCCCCTGATTTGTTGCTTACTACTGGCCCGTATGGTGTTTCAAGAAATCCCATGTATGTCTCATGGTTGCTGCTTCACCTATCTGCGCTAATCTTCATGCGATCGGTTTGGCTTCTTCTTGGTTTTGTGGTGGCGTTGCTGCTTACACATTTCCTGGCAATCCTGCCTGAAGAAAGATACTTGCATGAGCAATTTGGCGATTCGTTTGTAAGATATTGTGAGAGGGTCAAGCGCTATCTCTAGTCTCATAATCATTGTGCGAGGTGGGCAGCATAACGTCTTGCTGGCCTGAGAACCCTCTGCGCTTCACTTCGGGGATTCTGTAGAGCGCGAGGAAGTAGAAGACGAAGGGTGGAAAAATGCCCTGGAAGGAGCCGTACGACCCGAACGGCACGCTCCGATCGACCCACAAAACGATGCTGATCAACAGCGTTAGCGCAAGAATACTCGTGGGGTAGAAGACCCACGCCGAACCGGGAAGACGGTCGTCCATACGATCTTCCGATCGATCCAGCTCGGTGGATACGGGCGTTAGTTCCCATGAACAACCGCCTGCTTCGTATCTATTACCAAATCACTCATCTCCATCCCCGTACTGCGGATGCTTCAAGCAGATTGCTATTCAATTCAACAGCGCGCCTTCTATGGCAATGCGGCTATCTAACAGCCTCGAGCTGAGAAGCAAGGGATGAAGTAGGGCGTGTTTTAACGCCGCACACCCTTCGCCTATAAAGGCAGGGCTAAGTTCAACCGGACTGGATCTCAATCGCTTTATAGGCGACCGTAAGCCTGGCTGTCAGCCCTGCTGCATTGGAGCTTTTGGACAAACCCAACAAGCTATGTCACAATAATTCAGCTCATTCGTTATAGAGATGAGTGCGAGAAGGTCGCGGATATCCGATGGGCCTTTCATCTCTCGCACGGAGGAGTGAATCCATGCAGGCACAGAATCTTCGCAAATTTAGCATCGTCATCGCGTTAATCTTGCTTTCATTCACACTTCAGTCATGCAGCTTGATCGAAGCTGTGTTCGGTGGGCTGGGGCGGATCTGTGAAGAACCCGTGTTCGTCGTCACGAAGACTGCGGACACGAATGACGGCATCTGCACTTCAGATGATTGCTCGCTGCGAGAGGCGGTGATCACCGCCAACAACTGCCCCGGACACCAGACGATCCAATTGCCGGCCGATGGGTACCAACTTACGCTCCTGGGTGCAGGAGAAGACGCAGCGTTGACCGGTGACCTGGATATCACCGATGATCTGACGATCCTGGGCGAAGGTGCGCCCTCGATCCACGGCCAGGACGACGATCGAACGATCGAAGTCTTCTCGGGCGCCACTGTGGTGATCGATCATTTGATCCTGACGGACGGCGCGGCATCGGAGGGATCAGCAGCCTACAACCGCGGCGACCTCACCCTCCGCAACAGCTCAATCAACGGCAATAACGCCCTCGTGCCTCCAGGAGGCGGGTCGATGACCGGTGCGCTGGCGAATGAGGGCACCCTGGTGCTTGTCGACACGCAGGTCTTCGACAATCAGGGCGGCTTCGGTGCCGGCGTCCATAATCTGAGCGGCAGCCGCTTCGATATGGTCGGAGGCATCATCAGCTTCAACACCGCAGGCGGCTCAGGGGGAGGTGTGTGGGTAAGTGAAGCCAGCACGGCGCGCTTTGAGAACGTGTCCATCGAGGGCAACACAGCCGTCGGAGACGGCGGTGGGTTGACCAACATGGGTCATCTTGAAATCCTGGATTCGGAAATCATTGAGAACGAATCAGGGCAGGATGGGGGCGGGGTGTGGACCAATTTCGGGAGTTCAACCTCGCTCCTCAATAGCGCCGTGCGGGGGAACTCGGCGGAAGATGAGGGCGGGGGGATCTTTAATAACGGTGAGCTTACGTTGAGCGAGGTCGGCCTCAACCAGAACGGCGTTGGCGTGGCTGGTGCAGGTTTGTTCAATGGTAACGGGGGTGTTGCAAACATCGGAAATTCAAATATCAACGAAAACACCTCGGCCAACCAGGCCGGGGGTGTGTTCAACGATGGCCAGATCACCATCGAGCGAGCGACGATCTCCAGGAACACGGCCGCCGGGCAGGGCGGTGGGATCCTCAATCGAAACGGCGCAACCCTGGTCGCCGATATGCTGGAAGTGACGGGCAATCAAGCCGATCGTGATGGGGGTGGAATCGCCACACATTGGGAGTCAACGACTGATTTACGCAACAGCTCGATAGCAGGCAACACCGCTGGTAGTATTGGCGGAGGGGTCTACAATGAGGGCAGTTTCCGTTTTGAACGCGGCAGCATGTTGAATAACGAGACGATGAGAAACTCCGCTGCC
Source organism: Anaerolineales bacterium (assembly GCA_041554155.1). GTDB lineage: Bacteria > Chloroflexota > Anaerolineae > Anaerolineales > E44-bin32 > E44-bin32. The sequence goes on along the minus strand of JBFFMI010000030.1, from coordinate 14,243 downwards.
CTTTACGTTGGTGCGCCAAGCTCCAGCACAGTTCGGGCTTCCGCCGTCCTGTGGAACGTCACCATCGATGGCAACATCGCCCCCGCCAACCAGTCCACAATCAACGCTTTCGATCCAATCGAAATAGTCCATGGCACTTTATCCAATAATGCCGCAATTGGCCTGAGCGGTCACTCGATTAGTATGTTTAATACCATTCTTGAAAACAACAGCCCCGGTAACTGCAGCAGCGTCAGCCCGGTCACTTTTGCCGTTGAAGATGGCAACCTCGACAGCGATGGAAGCTGCGGATTAAGTGGGCGTTCTTCCGTCTCGGCGCTTCTGCTGCCACTCGTCTCCGACGGCTTGGGTGGGGTGGGCATGGTCCATCCGCTCGATCCCGCCAGCCCGGCGGTCGACGCCGCAAGCGATCCGCACTGCCTGGCGGACGACCAGCGGCTCACGAGCCGTCCTCAGGGAGCGGCTTGCGATATCGGGGCGTATGAGCTCGATACAGGATCTGGGGCGGCCGATCCAACAATGGTGCCCGCGCTGGATACGCCCACCCCGGTCGCCATGCTTCCCATCGAAGTGAATTTCAACGCTGACAGCTATGCGCTGATGGAGGGGGACTGCACCCGGCTACGCTGGGATGTGAAGAATGCCGAAACCGTGACGCTCGACAGTCAGAGCGTGCCGGCGCTCGAGGCCGAGCAGGTGTGCCCGAAGCAGACGACGAGCTACACGCTCGTCGCCACCAACGCAACTGAGCAGGTTGAGCGATTCGTGCTCATCGAGGTCACCAAGCTGAAACCGCCCCTTCCTCCGGGGCAGCTCAACATCTCCAACCAGGTCTGCACGGATAAGGCATACACTGTGACCCTCAGCTGGATCGATGCCGCCACCAACGAGACTGGCTACCGCATCTATCGCGATGGCGCATTGATTGCCACGCTGGGTACCAATGCCAAGGGCTACACCGACAGCCCGTCGTATGGGGGGCCGTATGTCTACGGCGTGGAAGCCTTCAACGACGCCGGAGCTTCCGCGAGACCAACCGTGCAGGAACAGGGGTGTATCTATTAGGGCGTAGTCATTCGCGGTTTAGTATTGGATCGAAGGGGAGGCCGTGGCCAAGGTGCGCTGAAGGTTTCTTCAAATGATCACCTTGAACTGATCGTTTGAGACTAAAACCCAGGAGGCCATGGAAAACGATCCATGGCCTTTTGTTTTGTGGATAACAAGCAGCGGCTAACTCGAAGCTACTAGGGTTCAGGCCCGGAATGGCTGCCGATTTGCGTAATAAATAGAGGCTGTCAAAAACGATAGTCAAATAATTCTAAAAAACCGGAAACTTCATTTTCTCTAGTTCGACGTGCAATTGGGATATCAACAAAATGCCCAGTAGGTTTCTCCAATTTCATCTTGCAAAGTATGTTGTGTGGACGAATGTCCATCGATACATATGTTAGGTGGGGCAAGAAAATCTTAATGTGAGGATGGATAGTATGGCGATTAAACGGTACATGTGGATCTTGTTTTTGCTAATTGGAATTGGTCTATTGTTCTTTGCTTATGACAATATCATCGTAATTCCCGAATTGGATCCAGTAGATCCAGACAGAGGATGGCAGTGGTTATCCAGTGATCCAGAAGTCATCGAATACATCAAGTTCTGGTTTCGCAATTTTGGGTTCTGGGTTCTTGCAGTTTCGATTTTTGTCATTGTTATCGCCATCACCGGTTATAGGAATGGGGAGCGATGGGCTTGGTTTAGTATGCTTTATCTACCTGTGCATATAGGGATTCATGCGTTTCTATGGCCCTGGTTAACTCCTGCTATTCTGGTTGTTGTTCTTATTGCGATCATTGGTTTAGTAGTGCCCTACCGCCTATTCTTTCCGCGACAAGTGCCAAGTAGTGAAGGATAATCATGGCCTATGCTCCACCTAACGTCTCGCTGGAGCAGACCAGGGAAGCGCGGCGGAAAAACAAGCTCCGCTTCATCCCTGGCTCCTCAGCTCGCACCCGTTAGGCACTCAAAGTAAATATGTGTGATTCGGGAGAGTGATATTTCAATGAACACGGATAACCAGAAGGCAACTCAAACAGCATCTACTCGACAATGGATCGGGCTGGTTATGTTTTATCTTCTCATACCACTGGTGCTATTCGTATGCGCAGGGGATTTCGGTTGGTGGGAAGCTTGGTGCTATTCCTTGCTGATCGTTGCCGCCGGCATAGGCGGGCGTATCTTGGCGGAACGAAGGCATCCGGGTTTGATGGCAGAACGTCAGAGTATTGAGAAGGTCCAAAGTGCGAAAACATGGGACAAAGTGCTGGCTCCGCTGATGGCGCTAAGCATAAGTTTTCCCCTGGTCTTTGTCGCAGGGCTGGATCACCGGTTTGGCTGGTCATCTGTATTTCCGTTATGGACCACCGTGATCGGCTTCATCTTGATCTCGCTCGGATACGCCATTTCGGTCTGGGCGTTCGTAGTGAACCGCTACTTCTCCAGCGTGGTGCGTATACAGACGGATCGTGGCCATGTGGTGTGCGATAGCGGCCCATACCGAATTGTGCGCCATCCGGGCTATGCCGGGAACCTTCTGACTCTCCCCGGAATAGTGATGGGGCTAGGCTCAATGTGGACACTCATTCCGGCGGTGGTCGCACTGATCATTGCGGTGATGAGAACCGCACTGGAAGATCGGACTCTGCAAGAAGAACTGCCAGGCTATCGAGACTTTGCACGGCGTGTGCGTTATCGGCTGATTCCGGGGGTCTACTAAGAGCGTAACCTTTGTGGTTTCGCAGATGGAGATACTTTGGTCTCGGAATGCGGAAGAGAGGGTGTAAGAGCGCCCGGCGCCTCAGCTCGAGGCTGTTATGCGGCTTTGATCAGTGTTCCATCCTTCGGCTGCGAAAGCTGGAACTTGTCCAAAATCTTTCCTGCCAGCGTTCCACATTTGTTTATAAGGATAAATGATGTCGGATCAATCGATACAGCTTCCTAAGAATCAAGAGGGTTGGTTTGAGCAGGCAAGCAAATGGATTCACAAGGCGTTAGAACACCAGGACATTTACGTAACTGGCCAGATCGAGCAACCTGATGCGGGCCTCTCGTCATCGGTCCTGTGTATTCCATCAACCGTGGGTGATATCTACTTCAAAGCGTGTGGACCGGGCTTTACGCACGAGCCAGCGCTTACGAACTCGCTATGGCGATGGCGCCCCGACTGTATGCCGCCGGTTCTGTCGATTGATCTTCAACGCGGATGGATGTTGACTCCCGATCTCGGAACTTCGCTTCGCAGCATCAACCAGCCCACTCGTGTTCTTCAGCATTGGCAGCGGGTGCTGCCACTCTACGCTGAGGTGCAAATCGACCTGACAAGCCGTAACAATGAGATACTGGAGCTCGGAGGGCTAGATCGACGCCTCACAGTGCTGCCAGACCTTTATGAGCAATTACTAACCCAGACGGACACATTGCGCATCGGCCAATCGGATGGGCTCAGCCGCGAGGAGTATCAGAGCCTGCGCCAGTTTGCACCAAAGTTCCGTGCAATGTGCGAACAGTTGGCTGGCTATCGCATCCCCGAAACCATTACCCATGAGGATTTCCACGACGCCAACATCTTTATTCGTAACAACCACTACACGTTCGCTGATTGGGGCGAGAGTGGCGTTGCGCATCCGTTCATTACTTTGCTGGTGACGTCACGGGTTATTGCTTGGCGTCTCAATTTAGCGGAGGACGGCCCTGAGCTCGTAAAACTGCGCGACATCTACCTGGAACCGTGGACTCAATACGAGACACGCGAGAATCTGATCGCGGCCTTCAACTTAGCGTACCGAGTGGGGATGATCTGTCGTGCGCTGACATGGCACCGCATCCTCGAAGGTGAGAAGGAGCCGGGCAAGGCGGAGGACGCCGAGGCGGTGCCGCGCTGGCTGCTAGAGTTCCTCAACTTTGAGCTGACACCCAACGTTTAGAAGAGGCTCATATCGAGGGCACCGCATAACCATTCTCTGAAGCGGACATCGGCTTTAGCGTAAAATTAATTGTAGGAACGAGCCGGCACCGCTCAGCCCGTAGCCATTACACAGACCAACGTCCTTATCTGGATGCAACGTAATATTAAGAAAGGAGATTCAAGTAGTGGATGAGAATGAGGTTGAACAGGGCCTGATTTTACACAACTATATAGGTTGCCTTAATCTTCTCAAAAACTCTATAGAGGGATTACGAGATTCTGAATTAGATTTTTCAAGGGATCAAGACGATTGGACAATTCGAGAGATCATTCACCACATGGCTGATGGCGACCATATCTGGAAAACATGTATCCAAAGGGCACTGGGTACGGGAGAATATCCATTCCATTTGAAGTGGTATTGGGAATCTGACCAAGTTCAGTGGTCACGCCTCTGGAAATATTCATCTCGCGATATTGAAACATCCATAGCCTTGCTCGAGGCAAACAGAAATCATACCGTTGAGATATTGAGGAAGATTCCCGGTTCCTTATCAAAGACCATTAATATTGAGTGGTCGTCAGGTGACCAGCAAGAAGTCAACATAGCGTGGGTACTCGAGATGCAAACATCCCATATTGAGGGTCATACTGAAGAGATCCGAACACTAAGAGAAGCATTCAATTTCTAATAGAAAAGATAAGCATAACCATTCGCTGCAGCGGACCAGGGGAACCCAGCGAATTGATGTCAAGTGAACGAATTCCTGGCCGCTGAGCTCAAAGCTGTTCTATGGCTGCTCAGTGTTCACTGCCGCTTATGAACGATGTCAACCAACCAGAACCATCTAACCATCTCTGGTAGCAGCCATTGAGATAATCCGGGGAGCTTCTCTTGCTCCCCGGATCTGCATATACATCCCCTACCAGCCGATTATTCTACAACCCATTCAATCGAGAACGGGCCGCTTATCGTCACATCTGCCTCCTCGACCGGTAGCGTGATGATACCGGATGCAAGCGGCTGGTCTGCCGGGACGCCTATAGAGAATGTATAGCTTACTGTGCCATCATCTCCCTGCTGGCTCCCACTCATGGCAGAGCCCCTATTTCCTCCACCCATTAGTGCAAACACTTCGTGAGATACTCCGATCCCTGATACACCCAGCCCATCCATAAACGGGAGAGGTTCGATTTCGAAGTCATAGCTGATCATCGGGGTCTCCTGATCGACGCCGTCGATTTCCTCAAACACCGCAACTTCACCCTCGCGCACTGTTAAAGCCACGATTTGGACGGGCATGCCAAGTACATCAATCGTCTGGTCAAGCTCGATCCGGTCATCAACCTGCAGATCGGTGCCAAAGTCGACCATAATAAACTGGTTTTCCAGGGGCAAAGTCATCGACAGATTGACCACCGAGAAATGCAACTCCCCGGATTCCGGCATTAGCGGGCGGAAGCTCGTTGTGTAGATCCCACCTGAGCCTACGCCAGAGTTGGGACCATAGACAATCGCGTACTCATTTCCTAGCTCGTCATGCAATCGGCTGTCCAGGCTCTGGTAGGTCGGTTTCCAGCCAGCGGGGGTATTCGTCAACTGTGAACGGATTGAGATTTCACTTGGCGCATAGACAACATCGAGCACCCGCAGGCTCACCCCATGCAGGATTTCACTTGAAACCCCAACGGGTGTCGCCTCGGGCAAATCCAATTCCTGGGGATCACGGGCATACATAAGCTCAAAGGTGAAGGTCCAGTTCCCGGGAGCTAAATCTGCCGGGATCCCGGGGATACGATCAATTTCGAGCGTCAGTGCGAGTTTGTCTTCAGGCAGCACCGGGAAGGAGAAATATCCGTCCCAGTAGCTTCCAGAGAAATTCCAGCTTTCAAGAACACTGCCATCATCCAGGATCAGGCGCGCCGGTGCATTCCAGAGCGCCTGTGAGCGTGCAATCCATTCGAAACGGTTTTGCTCAGTGAGCGGCCCCAGCCTGGCCTCAATATCTTCGTAGGCCGGGAAGTTGTCCATGCTTATCACAACAAATGTTTCACCCCCATTTGCTAGCACCTGCTTCACGGTTAACGTAACATCATCCTGTACCTGTGTTAGCGGTTCATTCAGGATCCTGGCGGTATCTACATCCACAAAGCCAACACCGGGGACGTAGCCGATCCAGCCCTGCACCTGCGCTAGCACTTCTTGCGGCCCAATAATCGCCACCACAATCACCATGATCAGGGCCAATGCAACAGGAGCCATCGCTCTCCGGCTGCGCCGGTTTTTGACAATCCTACCGAAGAAGCTTGTCTCTTCGATGTCCTCCACCCCCTTCAGCCGTATTTCAAGCGAGCGGACAAAATCCGGCGAAGGAGAGGGGCTCTGATAATGAACCCTGAGCGTTTCTTCCAGGTTTTTTGATTTGTTTGTCTGCTTACTCATCGGAATGCTCCAATTTCTCTTCCAGCTGACGCAGCAGCCGGCTAAAAGTCATCTTTACGGCGCCCTCGGACTTACCCAACACTTCAGCAATCTGCGCATGTGTGAGTTCAGCGGCAAAACGCAACTGCAGGAGGGTGCGCTGTTCATCTGACAACGCGGCTAGTATCTGAGCCAGTTCGTGGATTTGTGCCTCTTGCGAAAGTCGGTTCAGCGGATCGACATCTTCAGCAATCCGCTCAGGTATTCCATCCAGCGAGACGATAGGCCGGGATTTGCGGTAGCTGTCGACAATCTTGTTGCGAGCGATCGTGAACAGCCAGGCGGGAAAACTTCCGCGCCCGTCGAATTTCTCTATGCCTTCGAGGGCGGCCACAAAAACTTGTGACGTCAGATCTTCAGCATCAGCCTGGTTCCCCACTCGCGAGTAAATGTAGCGGTACACCCGTGTGACATATTGCCGGTAGAGCAGTGTAAAGTTAGCAGTGCTGAACTTGTTCCGCATTACATCTTTGCTTTCGTCGGTTTCCAGAGCAATCGGGATTGTTTCTACTGTAATTGGATTATGCATTTGAATGCTCCCATCGCAACCTCTTATCCGTTCGTTTTTCTTGATCCGGATCTTCAAGGGCATATCGTCCTAAACGCGAAAAGGTAACAGACCTCTGATTCCTTCCTCCTCAAGCTCTTCTTTGAACCGATCGATTTTAGAGGCCTTACCGGATCAGAGGCAGAGGATTTCTTGCTCGCTGATGAAGAGGTTGGCAGCAGCATGCATCCGCTGGAAGGAAGATAACCTGTTCAGAGCAAAGGATCTATCAAACAAGCTGGTGTCCTGTAGTTTGCCTTGCAGATGACAGGGCACCAGACTGAACAGGGATACCACGCTTGGATGGATTACAGGGACGCACATGTTGAAGAACAATGCGCAGTATGAGAAGGTTCTATTTATCTGGCGACATTCTCTTCCTGCCAATCTGGATACAACAATTTGCACAACAAAAAAACTAACGGTACTGTATTACAGGTTCCGATCACTGGGTGGGTCAACGGACCATCTGTCCTCAATGTACTGAATATCAAATGCCACACGGGCCTGAACCTATACAAAACACCCACTTAACCTCGGGTTGGATCGGACTCGCGGAGCGGCCGATTTTGGGCAAGACATGATCTATCATCGATGTTGAAACCAGGCCATTATTCCCCAAGTCCTCAGGCATTTGTCAATGCGCGCTTGTAAAACGCTTTCAACGTAGACACTTTTGGAGGTATCGAACCATGGACGAGCTGCTCACGGAAGCTATGCGCAGAGCTGTCAATTATTTGGAGAGCTTGAATGCGAGGCGCGTGGCGCCGGCACCAGATGCAATTGAGCGACTCAGCGATTTCTTTAAGCCGCTCCAGGATCACTCCCTTGAGCCTGCCATAGTACTTGATGAGCTTGACAGACTTGGTTCGCCAGCGACCGTGGCAAGCGCCGGTGGAAGGTACTTTGGCTTCGTGACTGGTGGCAGCCTGCCGGCAACGCTTGCATCAAGCTTTCTCGCAGCAGCGTGGGATCAGAATGCAGGTCTCGAGATTGGCTCACCAGTTTCCGCCGCACTCGAAAAGATTTGCCGGGATTGGTTAGTCGATATTTTCGGCATGCCCCCGCAAACACAAGTAGGCTTTGTCACCGGCGCAACGATGGCCAACTTCACGGGCTTGGCTGCTGCTCGCCATGCCGTGCTCAAGCATGAGGGATGGAACGTTGAGGCAAACGGTCTTTTTGGTGCTCCCCCGATCACCGTGATTGTCGGGGAAGAAGTTCATGTGAGCTTATTGAAAGCGCTGAGGATGCTCGGCCTGGGCGGGGAACGAGTAATCAAGGTTCCTGTCGATGGCCAAGGAAGGATGGCCGCAAAAGAATTGCCTCCCATTAATGGACCATCCATCGTCTGCATTCAAGCTGGGAATGTCAACACCGGTGCATTTGACCCGGCCGATAAGATTTGCCCACGGGTGAAGGAGAATGGGGCCTGGGTGCACGTAGATGGTGCCTTCGGTCTCTGGGCTGCTGCAGCTCCAGATAAATCTCACCTTGTGCACGGTTATGAGTTAGCAGATTCTTGGGCGACCGATGCACATAAGTGGCTCAATGTACCATACGACAGCGGCATCGTCTTCGTTCGTGACCCAATGAGCCTAAATTCCGCAATGTCAGCGAGCGCAGCCTACCTGATGCAGGGGGAAACACGCGATCCCCACCTGTATGTCCCGGAGATGTCCAGGCGGGCGCGCGCGGTGGAGATCTGGGCGGCTCTGCGATCGTTGGGTCGATTAGGGCTGGCAGACATGATTCGCCGGAATTGCGATCAAGCAAGCAGAATGGCTGAAAGACTGGCAGGTGCTGGCTATGAGATTCTCAATGATGTGCATCTGAATCAGATCTTGGTATCGTTTGGAAGCGCTGATGTAACACGCAAAGTTGTGGAAGGAATCCAAAAGGATGGTACTTGCTGGTGTGGAGGCACCCTATGGCAGGGCCAAGCGGCTATGCGGATTAGCCTATCTTCCTGGGCCACTAGCGAGGAAGATATTGAGCGGTCGCTAACGGCAATTCTTCGAATAGCATCGGAGGCGAGTTCGAATGCCTAACATTTCGCTGAGGCTGACCTGGAGGCTGGACAAAAATTCTGGTCAGCACTGAGCACCAGGAAAACCAGAAGAATTCGGAGATAATATCCAGGCAGCCTTGCTTATAACCATTAGGCAGCTAATGATGGAGGATCATCCAGTGTCTTATGATGTAAACGTAGCGAGATCCTTTGTTGTCCTGTCGATCATTTCTATACTTCACGCCTGCAATGTGAATAGTATTTCTCCCTCTGCCTCCCAGACTGAAGGAGCAATCCCAGAGCCCACATTCAATTTACCCCCTACGCAAATCTTCCCCACACCATTGGATACACCAACCCAGGGACCTACACCTCCATTACAAGCCGGGATGGAAATCACGATGCAGTCAGATATTCACTACAAGAGCAATCAGAAACTCGATGTCTTTTCACCGCTACTGCAAAAGGATTGGCCAATCGTTGTGATACTCCATGGAGGCGAGGTTAGTAAAAATTCTGTGAGAAGCTTGGGCATAGCTCTGGCAGCACAGGGAGTTGTGGTATTCACGCCAGAATATCAATCTTATACACCCCCACCAGACCAGATTCCAGATCAGATTCGGACCAGCGTTGAGGACGCTGCCTGTGCAGTCCGGTTTGCCAGGGCACGCGGAAGCGAGTTTGGAGGAGATCCGAATCAGATCATTCTTGTTGGGCACTCCGCCGGTGGCGCATTCGGAGCGGTGATCTCCTTAGTGGGAGATCAATTTTATGGTGATTGCCTTGTCCATGATGGGAGCGCAATCCCGAACATTTTCATTGGTCTAGACGGGGCATATGACATTAATCGATACACGTCTGAAGAGCGTTTACAAATGGCACCACCGGAGGAGTGGAGCGTACGAAGCCCATACACGTATGTTGACATCACACCTAATCTGGGAAACATCCCCTTCTATCTATTTGTAGGGAAGGAGACGGAGCTTCTTCAAGATGCACAAGCCTTCAGGGAAGCCCTGATGGAAAATGGCCATACCGTAACGCTCACGCAATTCCCTGGCATTGATCACATGTACATTGCCAGCGGCAATCACGCAAACACAGTATGGGCCATCTTATCCATCATAGATTTGTAGGGGAGATCAAGAAGGGATTTCAGCTGCCTGACAACTCGCTGAAACTGACCAAGAATCCGGAGACTTTACAATTGGATATCTTTTCCCTGCCAGATGAGCTCGAAACTGTTAGATGGATCAATTGAACTACCGCTGGATGTTGTTAGCTCAATAATCGAAGGGAAATCTGCCCATGGATGAATATGAGATCAATAACGATTCTGATCATTCTGGTAGTTTAAACGCTGTGATTGAGCGATATATCCGCACTATCGTTCGCTTACGCATGAGAGCAGCGAGGGAACGGTCCACCCAAGACAAATTTGCTGATTCTATTACCGGCTTTTCTGGCCGCATGACCTTCATTTACTTCCATATCCTGTGGTTTGCGACTTGGGTACTTTTGAATTCGGGATGGTTAGGAAATTCCCCATTTGACCCTTATCCATACGGCCTCCTAACAACAATTGTCTCACTGGAAGCGATATTTCTCTCAACCTTTGTATTAATTAGCCAGAACCGGATGGGTCAGCTTGCAGAGCATCGAGCTGATTTAGATCTACACATCGACCTTCTCACAGAGTATGAGTTAACACGAGTACTGCAAATGCTTGATGCAATTCAGGATAGGATCGGAATCGATAATAGCCAGGATACTGAATTGATTGAGTTAGAGGGTGAAACAAAACCTGAAGAGATTTTGGCAGAGATAGAGAGACTTCAACAGAGGGTTGTTCGCCCTCTTAAACCTGCTCGAAAAGGTAAAGTTGGAATCTAATCCTTCGAACGTCTCGCTTCAGCGGACCCCACACGAAGCGCGAAAATGTAATGAAGTTAGTGCGCGAGTCCGCTCCCTAGCAAGGAACACTAGGACGGGCAGCTCGAGGCTGATGTGACTCTGGCCTGATCATAAAAATGAAGGGCGTCTATGACTGATAGCGAAGGATATATTCACCTGAATGAAGGATTGAGATTGCACTATCGTGTGATCGGAGACGGTCATGAAACGGTTATGATTCCTGCAAAAACCTGGTTGGCAGCAGAGTTGGAGTCACTCGTACGAGGACGAAGGCTCATCTTCTATGATCAGCGATGTCGGGGACAGTCTGATGTAGACAAAGACAAGTCGAATGTATGGATTGACTATGATGTACAGGATATTGAGGCCATCCCTCAACACTTTCGGCTTGATCGTCTTTCACTGCTTGGGTGGTCTTATATGGGAGCGATGGTTGCACTGTATTCCGCAGCCCATCCTTCTCGTGTAGAAAGATTAATTCTCATGTGTGCCATTCCTCCGTGGAGTGATGCTCCATACAATAATCCTGAAGCCAGAGCAAAGAAAGTAGATGAACGCACTGACCCTGATAGGATCAAACAATTAGAGGAGATGCAAAAGCAAGGCCTTGAGACCAGTGCCCCAGAGACATACTGCCGCGAACACAACAAAGAATATCTACCACGTCAGATGGGTAGACCCCAATCTCTTGCTCGAATGCGAAGTGACCCCTGCGCGTTTGCAAATGAATAGCCAATAAATAAAACTCAAAACTTTCCCCCAGTGATAACTGAGTGGGATTGGCGCCAAGATGTGACTTCTATTCGATCACCAACCCTCGTAATCCACGGAGAAGAAGATCTTATCCCAGAGAAGGCATCACGAGAATGGGCAGTTTACATCCCACAGTCACACCTGCTTTCGATCCCCGGGTCTGGCCACTTTCCTCATTTAGAATCATCGGAGTTTTTCTTATCTGCTGTTGATCAATTCCTAAACGGGGAGTGGCCTGAAGGATCAGAAGAAGTTGACGATGATTCCTCATAACGTTTCCCTTGAGCAGACCATGTAAACGCGGCCTAAAAACAAGCCAGGTCTCCTTACTGGCTGCTCAGCTCAAGGATTTTAGCAAGCTAAATAGGCATCACTTCCTTCTCAAGGTAGGCGGTCCTAGTTTATTTTCACATGGATGAAGTCCAATAACGCAGAATTGGATGCTTATCAAGGAGACGAGAGTGAGGTTGAACAAGAACAGGATCATCAACTCAGTCACCGTCCTTGTATTGGTACTTGTAGAGCTCCTAATTTCTGCACGGGCGATGACTCTCTAGAGGCTATATTTGATGGATAGGAGCGGGTGCGGTGGGAGATTTATTGAGCGCCGGGTCATACCCGGCCCATCAGCTCGAGGCCGTTAGGCGGCTCTCTGAGGCGAATATCCGCTAACGATTTTCTGGAAGATGATTTCCAATATCAGTCCGCAACTATACTTCGTTGTGATGAAGTCAATTACAAATCTCGTGTACCATTGGAACGTGGCGTCATAATGGAAACAAAACCAAAGAGATATTACTACGTGGATTGGTTAAGGGTATTGGCTGTGCTGGCCCTTTTCCCATTTCATGCGGGCCAAATATATAACAGCGAAGCTGCGTTTTATGTGAAAGATCAGGTCTCCAATCCATTCATCATGGGGATCAACGCTTTTATCTACCTATGGCATATGCCGCTGTTCATGTTTCTTGCCGGGATCGGAAGTTCCTATGCGCTTCAATTCAGATCCGGAGCGACATATTTGATCGAGCGGTTTAGGCGGCTTGTTTTCCCACTAATCTTCGGAATACTCGTGTTGATCCCCCCGCTAACCTATCTAAGAATGTTCGGTGATCCAGATAGAGTATGGCCCGAGGGATTCGCCCATAACGCCGTTCCTGGGTTCGCCATGAGCTACTTTGAATACTACCCGGATTTTTTCAATGGGATCTATCCGAATGGCAATCTTGATTGGGGCCATTTATGGTTCCTCGCCTATTTATTCACGATTTCCCTCATCTCGCTCCCGATTTTCCTTTACTTGCATTCCGAAAAAGGGCGATGGGTTCTTGAGTCATTAAAGAAGGTCGCAAGCGCGCCCTACGGGATATTCCTCTTGTCTATTCCTATCGCGGTGTTCGAATTGCTTTTACGTCGGGCCTACCCCAATATGCAAAATCTAATCTCGGACTGGGCGAATTTCCTGCTGTTTAGCACTGTGTTCATCTATGGATTTATCATGGCCTCCGACGACAAATTCGGTGAAGCGACCGAAAGACATTGGAAGGTGATGCTGACCAGTGGTGTGCTGATCGCCGTCATCATGTCGGTGGTATTTGCGGCACGCATACCGACTGGTTTGAGCAAAGATACCTACTATATTGTCGAAATGCTCTTGAGAGGGATCTCGATCTGGTTCTGTCTGATCGGATTTTTGGGATTCGGTAAGAGATTTCTTAACCGGGGAGGAAAATTCATACAATACGCCACTGAAGCTGCCTTGCCGATATACATCATCCATCTACCAATAATTGGCGCGATCGGTTTCTATCTCGTTAAATTCGATTTGCCCATTGCAATAAAATACTTCCTCATTCTTATCCTTTCACTGATTTCATCCATTTTGCTGTATGAGGTTGTAGTGAGAAGATTGAATTTTGTCCGGTACTTCTTCGGACTAAAAAAGAGGGCTTAGCGTTCACCAGGGAATGTCGGGGTGAAGGACCCCGTAAGGACGGCCGCACCCCTGAACAACTTTGTAGACCCCCTGCAATATGGAAGATGCGACGCGCGTAGTATGGCGTCGCTTTTCGCTTTAAGGCGATCCCGCCTCGCATCCCCAGGCATACAGCTAGGATAAAGTCGCTGAAATCCCTGAATCCGATCGCCATGTTGCATGATGAGCCGGGAGATACCTGCGTGCTTGATATGGGGGTTAAGCCGTGCAAGAACAACGGGGCTGAGAAGGAGTGGAAAAGACCATGGCGCAAGAACAATCCCATGTAGACAGGGGCGGTAGCACGCGAGGAATTGGTGTGTGGTTAGCTCGTTCTCACCCTGTCTTTGTTTATCTCCTTCTGACAATTTCCTGGAGTTGGCTTTTTGGGCTGGCCGCAATTCCGCTCGCCGGCCCAGATAAATCATTGATGGTAGTCATGACTTTTGTAGGTGTGTACGGCCCGGCAATCGCGGGCATCATAATGCTCCGCTTGCAAAATCGCTTGACAATCGACTTACCCAGTAAAAGATTCATCATCGCAGGCATCGCATTCACAACAATCTTCGTGGTAATGGTCCTGTGGTATCTGGCCGGAAGTT
>JBFFMI010000029.1:0-18076 GCA_041554155.1 Anaerolineales bacterium | reverse complement strand
ATGTCGACTCAGCCAGGTGGCCCTAGCAACACAATAATTCTGGCGGCAGCCCGGGTGAGAACAGCGCCAGACACAAATACCAGGATCACGCCCAGGACTATTCCCAGGAGAGCCGACGAGAGTTTCCTGCCGCCACCGGCATCATGGCGCCAGGAAAAAAGGTACATTAACCCCAACATCACAACAGTGATTATCCCCAAGATAAGTGCTAGCCGCGTCGAGTGGTTGCTGAGCCCAGTCAATCCGCGCGCCCATCCAAGGAAAATGCCTGTCAACACCAAGAAGGTGCTCCCTCCAATGAGAGGCCAGGCCGATGCGCCCGCACTTCGAGCGGATAGATCAGACATCGTGTACTCCTATCTTTCTGTGCTGAACTTCAACCGCAAACCATAAGGAAGGACCAGAAACGTTACGTCATAAACGACCACTTGTTTCGGATCAGTATGAGCAACAGGCCAACAAGCACCAGGCCGCGGATCAGGTTAAATATTCCTCCCCCCACAGATCTTGAGATGTCCACCACGAATCCGAGTACCGAAATCGCCACAAAGGCGTAAACCCCCCACTTGCGCCACCACCAGATACCCAGGAAGGCGATGAAATTGGCCATGCCCAGAAACGCCCCCCACAACCAATACTCCTGCGAAATCGATGGAAAGGTTTGTTGTAAAGCGGGATAGCCGATGAGCACAATGATCACCAGATAGATCGTGCCTACGGCAAATATAATCAATCCCATAATGAGAAAAACGGATAAACAACCACCGCGGACAGGTGTCTCCTGTTCACTGGATTCCAGCAAGCTATGATCTCGCATTAGATACATCCCCTACTGCGTACAGCTTTGTCACTATCATCATACATTGAAAGCAATTGGTATCCGAGTGCACGATTCAATGGGGCTTCACCTCAACTGAAACTGTCCGCACCCGGATCCCAGAAGTCGCCCTGCAGGCCAAGGCCTGCGAAGATCAGACGGATCTCATCTGGACCCGGCCGGCGGGAATCTGCATGCAACCGTGTCGCGTACCAGGTCGTCGCCATCCGCCAGAGCTGATCGATCGTCACAATTGGCCCCATGCTGTGACCGTGCTGCCGACACCAGGTTCGCAAACTGTCTTCCGACCGGAAGAAAAGCATGTTCGCTCAGGTGAAGACGATATCGTCCCACCATCCGGCAGCCGGCACCAGGCTGTGAAAAATCCAATCGGTCTCCTCCGGACCTGCAGGACCGATCTGCAGGCGCAGCGCTTCACCCGATGCCTCACAATGTGAGTGAACGATGGCGGGCCTGCCCAACGCCGCCGCTACCCCCAGCGCATCCCAGGCGCAGTTGGCGTGGTAGCGTTGGCCCTGCGATTCAACAATATGCTGCGTGGGTATTCCGGAGAACGGGGGCGCCATGCGTATGCTCACACCATCAACGCCCAGAACCAGCACCCGCTGCGACTGCAACCGTTGGTAGGCTTCAAGCACTTCATCGACCTTTGCTCCCAAGGCAGATGCGATCCTTCCAGCGTCTGCTCCTTCCCCCGTATCAGCGAAGTGGCGGTATATCGCCATTTTTACTTTCGTATCGAAATCCATACTAGGCCACCCTTCATCATGCATTTATTGCAACCGCCCTTGGAATATTCTGCATGGTCCTGGTACTGCTCTGGAGCACCCAACACCATCAACTCCATTGCACCGGCATGCCGGCCGTTAAGCGGGATATTCCCGCCGCAAAAAAGACAGCGTGCCTCAGCCGGGTTGAAGCACATTTTGGATTGTGGGTATATCGAGTGGCGGCCAGATCACAACGTTGAGACGGCTGACCTCTCGCGGTTGCCGGCATGCGTGGTGACAACAAACCGACGCCCTATGGCCGCCACGGGACGACCCGCGTGAAAGGCTCTTAGAAACATGTCACAGCCCGGTTGACCTGGAGCTATCTTAACGCATTCATTTTGCCGGGTTCTACTATGCCCCGAAGACTCCCAGCAGCACAAAACCCATCCAGATCAACGCCACACTCATTAAGGTTACGCCCAGCGAGCGCACGTAAACCTGGAATTTCCCAAACATCAGGCCGAGACCAAAACTAGGGGCACCGATGGCGATAAAGATGCCTGCGGTCCGGGGGAGCACTCCAGCTTCTACGATACCGACCCCGACGAGGACATAGCCCAAGCTATAGACCAAGCCAGCGACGATGAAGAACGGCAGGAATACCTTGCTCTGGTAAATCGGACCCGTGAAGCTTAGCAATGCTTCATCGTGTTGCTGAAGGATCGGCCATAAGACCGTCTCCCACAGCATCGTCCCAATAAGCAAGGTTGTCCCTGCCGAAGCAATATAAAAACCCAGGGAGGCATATAGATTAGTGTTCGCTAATTGGAACATATAGATACCCGCCTGCCCCAGCAGTCCCATTAACGCTCCGAATACACCAAGTGTATTGATCCAGGACCAGTTACGATTACGGACCAATAGGGCTAGCGTCGTTGAGAGCTGCCCGTAGGGCATAAATAACGCAAAAGCGTACCAGTAAACGAGCAGCGTCAAACCTGCCAAAACATTGATATAGCCACCAATCAATACAAAATCGTCTACCATACCCGGTTGTGCCTCCTTCTACACTACCTCTCGCTTCGTCTCCATTGCACAATAATGGCACCCATTCCAACCGCGATCAATCCCAAAACTTCCTTCAGATCCAGTGTTTCCTTCAAGAACACCACAGCCAGGATGGGAATCCAGATCATCATCGTTCCATTGATGATGCTCGATTCGGTCGCCCCCAAAGTCTGCAGCGTCCGGTTCCATAGCGTAAAGGCAAAGGCCGTGTTCACGGCAGCCAGCCAACCGATGATGGCCCAGCTTTGAAGGCTGATCTTTGGAATTCCCCCTGTCATGAAACCTGCGATCAACAACAGCAACGATCCGATCCCCATACTGACGACCGTAACCGTCAATGGTTCCACCTCCGCCCTTCTATTGACATCCCTTCCCATAACGGAGGAGATTCCGTTCGCTACAATACCAATCGTAGCCGCTAGCAAGCCTAGTTCGGCGTATGCCGGGAAGGTCGCTGGGTAGAAATAAACCCAGGCGCCCAAAATAGTCAGCAGGATCCCAAGCCATTGTGCTCTGGAAAGGTGTTCCTCTAGAAAACCAATGCCCAGGAGGGCAACAACGATAACACTGAAGCTCCAGAGCAAGTTGACCGTGACGGCCGGGAGATAGGCCAGGGCGATAAAGCTTGCACCCTGCGTGACGGCATAGAAAAGCACTCCCAGGATGAGTAACTTGACCCAGGTTCGTCGCGAGATGTTGCGCAGCGCTGCAAATCCCTGGCGCCTGAGGAAGACCGGGAGGAGCAGCATGAAACCGATACTATAGCGCAAGCCCGCAAAGGAAAGCGGTGGGAGCTGCTCCAGCCCGATCTTGATCAGGACCCAGGACGTGGCCCACAGGAATACCACGAATAATGCCATCAGGACCGCTGTGGGGCGCGCAAGCTTGGTATTTGTCATCCTGGCAAATAAACACCCAAACCTGGCGGTTGAGCAAGCTTTTCACTTGACAGGTGTATAGCTATGTTATATACTATTGCTACACATCTGTCGGAGCGTTCAAAGATTATGGCACATTCAAGGCAATTCAATGCCCGACTCCCCCAGCTGACCCACGCACAAATCATCGAGCTTTCGGATGCCTTCGGGCTGACGAAAACGCAAACCATCATCCTGGCTGTGGACCGACTCGCCCGTGAACTGCAAGCCCAATCAGCGGAAGCTGAGAGAGATGCCCGCAGGTTAAAAACCGTCGCCCGCATCAAGCCCGAATTCGATCTCGGCCAGGAAGGCTGAGGCTATCGCGCTCCTGCTCCTACAGATCCAGTTAATTCCTTGCGATAGATGGTGGTCTCTTCTTCGGCGGGAATGAGCGGATCACTTTCGACTTCAACAAAACCACATTTGACATAGAAGTGGTGGTTCTTCGTCGCCCAGGTCGGCGTGGCCAGACGCCAGCTCTGCGTGCTTGGATAGGTCGCCTCGATGAAGGCCCATGTCTCGAACCCCACGCCCCGATCCTGAAATGCTGGATCAACGAAGATTGTGCCCAGAATGCAATGTCCTTCAGGCAGGATCCAAACGATGATGCCGCCGATGAGACGCTCCCCGGTCATAATCTTATAGCCAACACTCTCATCATAGGGCAGCAGCCAGGTGCGGAAAAACTCACCGTCATCGTAACCGGGTGGGCCTCCGCTCTCCTGACCCAGGTGCTTCCGTGCGTCATCGTCGAAGGCTTGCTTCATGACCGATGCAAGCGCCGGGATATCCCCCTCTACAATCTCAACAAAATTCAACGCAAGACCGTTCTTGCGTTTACTCATCGTATGCCTCCGGGATCGACTCTACACACGATGTCACTCCTTCTGCAGTCGTTTTGCCATGCTGATACGGTCCTCGACGTGATACCCCAGTGACTCGTAGAAAGCCTGAACGACCGTGTTGTCCGTCCGGATCTGGAGGTTCAACTTCGGGCAACCCTGGGCGATCAGCCCATCTTCAACCGCCGCCATCAAGCGGGTCCCGATCCCCTGCCGACGATGTCCCCCTCTACCTCGGCAACCAGGAAGAGCTCGGGTTGAACATCCAGTTTTGAATCGATATCCCTACTGAGATCATTGTGCGGTGGTGAATCTGGAAACACGATCCTCCACAATTCGACGACCATCGCTTCGTCATGTGGTTTGTAAGGTCGAATCATGAACCCAAAACGTGCCTCTTCTTTCTGATGCTCGGCCATAGTTGATCCGTGAAGCGGTTGGCCACAACACCTATGATCGCAAAGCGCTCAGGAATAGCCCGGGCAACTTCAGCAATGAGGGGCTGGCTTCAAACTCAGCGAGTTTTCGAGAGAATACATGAAGCCGGCGATGGGTGCTGAGGAATGGGTACGGCCACCAATTAAAAGGCGCTCGCGCAACTGTCTTCTGTGGTCGATAAAGCATTAAGCTATTGGTCACTCTGCAAGTCCCGGATTGAATATCTTCGATTGGTGATCCAGGAAATCCCCCCCAGGGCGCAATCATCGTCGCAAACCCCAGCACGCCGGGTCCGTTTAGTGCCACGGTCCCATAGCGCAGCTCTTCGATTGCCTTTTCCAGAGCCTGTTCAACTTCTGGTTCCAATCGCTTTTCATCCACCAGGAAAGTCGCCGAGAGCGTTCCCCATACAGTGTTATTGAGAAAATCAACTGCCTTCTCAACATAGGCCGGGACGGAGGGGGCGTCCAAGGAAACTTCGCCACATAACCCGGAGAACGACTCGCGCCGGAAGCAAATATCATCTTGCCAGCCCGGATCCAATCCAGGGATGATCGTCCAGGGAACATGCCCCTCTATGTCACCACCGATCTCAATCGCCTCCGGATGAGCTTGGACAAACGCCTTCTGGGTTTCTGCCGATCCAGGATAGTACGCCCAAATTGGAGTGACCCGCTCTAACGCAGCAACAAGGGCATCGAGGAAGGCTTGGCGCAAGGGCCATCCTTCATAAAGGATCAGGATCCGCGGAGCAAAGCAGATATAGCCCTCATGGCGCATCATCCAGAAAGCCATTTTGGCTGCCTGGTGTTTTACCTGCTCTTCACTCCAATCGCCGGGCACGACGATCCAGGGGGTAATGCATCCCAGCTCTCCTTGCACTGGCTTGGTGACCAACGGATCTCGTCTTGCTTTCCGCTTCCGCCCCTCTTCTCCAGGTCCAAAAACGATCGCGTCAAACGTACGATCGGATCCGGTCATGTGCACCTCATTAACCAGAGGATGATGTACAAGATACTCCCCCTCCTCGGCGCCGCCATATACGATGCGCAAGAATCCGCGCTCAATGAGGGCGTGATAGGCTTCCTCCATTATTGGTCCAATATAAGCGTTCACCGGATTCATTTTCAAGATCACCACACGGAGATCGACGAACATCTTGTGAAACATATCCGATGATGGCAAGACGGCGGCATTGCCTGCACCAAGGACCAGGGCGATTTTGCCCAGCTGATTGGGAGAGAAATATATCTCGGCCTGTCTCTGCTGAGCCTCTGCCAGGGTCACATCCGGCTCAAGCCAAACATCAATGGTGGTGTCGCGAAAGGCAAGCGCATGGGCCATGCTGTTTGGAAAAACCCGTGCAGCCACTTGTCCATTCGATAACTCTCGGTACCCTCCAGCTATGCGCGGCTTATGCCCTGCCCGGATATCTCTCAATGCTAATAGCGTAGCGCTAATCAGTCGGTTAATGGGTGATATTTCGAGCCAATCTCGATCATTCCCACTCTCCCGCTCATCTGTCCCCTTCGCCTCAACAGATATATCGCTCCAGCGATCCCAGACTTTAGCAAAATCCGATTGGACCTGTTCAACCAATGCGATTCGCTCATCGATGGGAAAATCGACCCACGCCTGGCTGTGATCGTTCAGTTCGCCTAACATCTGGTCTAGTTCAGGTTTTGGGGTGGGTGGAGGACGGTAGAGGGAATTTGTCGCTGGTGCCATTACATCAGTCATATCGCCAACCTCCCTTAGCTGTTCGTGAAGGACTGGACATTGATTCCAGTTTACAAGTAGCGAGATGCATCCAGAAAGACTTACTCGTGTAACGACTATCCCAATGGGAGCCTGGTAGCCGGAGCGATCACCAACTGTTTTGATAATTCATCATACACCAATAACATTGGGAACATCCCTGAACAGAGAAACGCCCCAAGCAGGATAAGCAAGGCGCAGGCGCTGAATATAAAGGGGCACAGCTTGAAGGGCAAGAAGTCAGCCTTGTATCCCGTGAAAAGTGAAGCCAATGCCACGACGACCAATTCCCCCGCTGAGATCGCGTAGACGACAAGCACTGTGCGCGTCCCTTGATCAAGGATCGCCACACTTAAAATCAGCAGCCCGATGAAAATAAGCAAAACAGCCTCGACGATCCATTCCATCGTAATGATGTACTTGTTGTCATTGGTGATCTCACCAAAGCCTTCTACAACGCCTTTGGTGGGAAATAAATGCGCGATCCCTCACATACTCGACAACGCCGCACCGATCAGGATCAAGAGTGTGTTATCCACTTGGTTTCTCCTTTTCGTATCACCTGCTCCACCCAACCACGGTTATGCAAGCGCAGCGCGTGGGTCATAGAACAACAACTCTTCCGCGATACCCTCCGAGTTAAGTCTAAAGAGCGAAGCCCCACGGATCGCGAAGGGTTGCCCGCTCTCTTGAGAGCGGCCGTGCCAGGTCCACTCCCCGCCAGCGCGATCACCCATGCTAAAAAATTTCACATCTGTAAAACGAACATCTGGCATCGAAAATAGTGCCTTGTAATAGGCGATGAGCTCATCTCGATCTGTTCTCTCTCTGCCCGAGGGCGCATCAACCAGCCTAAACTCCGGCGCATAACAATCCACGAGTGCTTCTGAGTCAAGGCTCACCAAAGCTTGCGCTGCGGATTCTAACTTCCCCGTATATTCCACGATGATCCTCCGATCCATTGAGATTCCTTATTCGGCCTCGTTTGATGGGACAACCACATTCTCAGAGATACCGACGCACTTTCCTACAGTATTGTTCATCACGAGCATCAAATTTGCGCTTGAGCACTTTCTCTTCCGGCAAAATCGCCAGGCAATGCGTTAACAAGAACGCGGGCAGGAAGAGAAACGCCAACGACAGAGAGGGCTCCAGCAGGAACACCCCCAGGCAGAGCGCATTCCAGGCCAGATACATCGGGTTTCGAGCGTAGGCGTAGGGCTCATCCTGGAGCAGGAGATCAGGTGCCGCCATATCTCCTAAACCTGCCGATCGTACCGACCACACGATCAACGTCACTCCTAGAGCAAAGCACACCCCCATGAGGACCATTGAAGGGCTAGACTGTGGAAAGAGCGCCTGAGGAAAGAACGTTTCAAGCACAACGCCAATGGCAAGGGGGATGACAATCGCTTCGGGGAGAGGAATATTCTTCCAGCTCATCTACTTACTTTCCAAAGCGGCGTTAACCAATCGTCCCGGACCGGGTATCATTTCGGCATGACCTCAATCTCACCGGTCGACCCATTGATCCGCACTCGCTGACCGTCATGAAAACGCTCAGTCGCTCGATGGACGCCGACAACCGCCGGGATGCCAAATTCACGTGCGACCACCGAGCCGTGAGTCATCAAGCCGCCAACCTCCATGATCAGCCCGCTGGCCGCCATCAAGAGTGGGGTCCAGGCTGGGTCGGTGCCCGGACAGACCAGGATCTCCCCCGGATTAAGCTGTGCGCCGCGTGCATCCAGCACAACCCGTACGATCCCTTCGACAAATCCCGGTGAGACCGGGCTACCCATGACGACTTCGTCGGTGTCTGTACCAGCCCCAATACCCTCGTAGTAGGCGCGCCCATCACTCACCAGCACGCGCGGCACCTGTTTTCGCCGCGCTTCGAAGGCGTAAACCTTCCTGCGAGCGCTGACGATCTCCTTCCAATCCTGCTCAGATCCGTCAGCGAGCGCCTCTAGTTCACACACCGTCAGGTAGGTCAGATCGTCTGCCTCAGCGATCGAACCAGCCTCAACCAGCGCCTGACCCACCGAGAGCAGCGCTTCCCTGGTGATGCCCATCACACGGATGATGAAGAATTTGGGGCTTTCCCTGCTCCCGGCCAGTAATCGTATGCGCCGGGCCGCCATGCGTACGATGCGGGCCTTGATCCAACCCAATGGTTGACCCCGGACCCATTCAGCCAGGCTTTCGATCGCCTCTTCCGCAGCTCTCTCCCCACGGGCAAATTGTGCATCGGGCGATTCTTTCAGATCGATCTTCAGATAACTCTGCAGCGAATGCAGGATCGGCTCCGGCTGTTCACGCCAGCGCGGCTGACCGAGGTCAATCTCGCCCACCCCGCGCATCCCATAGCGGTCCATAAAAGACTCGATCGCTTGCTGTGCGACAGGAGGGAGCTCCCCTGACTGGTAGGCTCGAGAGAGCGCATCGACATCCGTCGATCCCACATGTTCAGCCGATTCGGGATCCTGCCGGATGGTGCGAGCCGTCCCCCAGAGCGCCAGGTCCATCTCGGTCGTCACATTCCCCGGCAGCGCTCGGGTGATCTCGAGCGGCAGGTCGCGCCGCTCTCCGGCCAAATGATTTAGTAAGTTCAACGCTCCCATACCAGGTCCGATCATCGGGACAAATCGGGGCAGGATAAACGGGAACAAATTAGGGAATTCGGTTCGGATCGTCTGTGTGACCGCTTTCAGCCGCTTTTGGGCCGTACCATCTTGGATGATCGAAAAACCTGCAATCTCCTCATCGATCCTCGTTTCCAGATTGTGAAGGACATCTCTCGGGCTTATCAAGTTGCGGATAAAGCGCGGAACGACCAGGAAAAAGAAATATAGCAGGCGGGCGAGGCTGCTCATGCGAAGCTTGCCTTTCCCTGCCCCCACTGCAGGTTCCTCGATGAGCTCACTGAGGATCCGCCCCACACTGGGCTCGATGAAACGCAAGATCGGGCCAACGATACGTTTCCCGAGTGGATGGTGCAGCATACCTGTGATCCTGGCCCAGAGTCGTTCACCAGCCGTTTCGAAAATAGTAGCCGTCTCTGGATCAAGATCCAGCAGGAACAGCCTTCCGGCGCCAGCGATCAACCGCTGCAGGATATCCCGCCCGAGGGGTGTGATCGGCCCAACAACTCCCTGGACCGAACCAAACGAGAGCCATACGATAAGCGGGTCAAAGGAGATTTCCGGGACCGGAAATAAGGCTGTGATCGGGCGCGATTGGAGCAGGTAGAGATCGTCCTTAGCGATAGCCCATTCAAGATCCTGGGGTGTGCAATACTCTGCCTGAACCGCCACCCCCAGATCATGCAAGCGGTCAAGTTGTCCCTGGGTGAGCGAGGCTTCCTTTGTACTCTCGCCCTGGATCGTCAGCACCCCACCGCCTTCTCTCAGTTGCGTCGCAATCTTCTTCTCCCCTACCTCATAATCGATCACTTCCCCGGTCAGGGAATCGATGACAATGGTGTCCGGCTCGACCTGACCCGCTACGAGCGCCTCGCCCAGCCCGTGTGTGGCATTCACCACCATTTCATTCAATCTGCCAGTGAGTGGGTTTGCGGTGAACAGCACCCCCGATACGTCGCTGGCGACCAGTTCCTGAACAACCACGGCCAGCGCAGTCTGCGCATGATCGATGGCGTTGCGAACCCGATACCCGATCGCCCGCGCCGTCCACAAACTACTCCAGCTATCCACGACCGCCCTCTGCAAAGCCCGGGGGTTGATGATGTTCAAAAACGTATCCTGCTGACCGGCGAAGGAGAGATCAGGCAGGTCTTCGGTTGTTGCGGATGACCGCACCGCAACCGGGACCTCGCCCAGTTGCGTATACGCAGCCAGGAGCGGCTCGGAAATCAGGGAGGGCAACTGCCCATCAGAGAAGGACGTGCGTATGCGGGTCGAGGCCTGATCAAGCTCAGTGGGATCGTCGGCGCTTAAGCCTTCAACTGCGGATCGAATCACCTCTCTCAGCTGGTTGGCCTCGACATAGGTTCGATACGCCTCCGTCGCCAGGATAAATCCTGGGGGAACAGGGAAGCCCGTACGAGTCAGCCGGACAAGGTTCAAGCCCTTGCCACCGGCGTTGTTAAGGGTCGCCGCAGGTGAATCGAACGGGATGACCAACATGACCCTATCTTACAGCTTGAGGGGTAAAGGCAAAACCAGCCTCACAGGGCTGGTTGGGTTGAAAACGCTTGCAAGTTGAAAATGGATGGACTAACAGATCTCTGCATCAGAGCGAAACGACTCCTCCAACAGGCTCTTCACCAGCGCAAAGTCGATCTTTTCTGGTTTGCTGTAACGGATACATCCTTTTCCCAGGTTGAGGCCTTCCATGCTTGCCCGGAAGCGTTCCATCACCGGCTCCTTTAAGATATAGAGTGAGATGTAATTCTTCTGGCTGGCGAAGGCCACCTCGACCGCCCCATTCTTGCTGTAGCTTGGCATACCGTACACCATGCTTTCCTCGTAACCAACGAGCGTTGTCTGACACAATCTCCGCAACCGCTCTAGCGCTTCTGCTCGCGCCTCTGGCACTTCCTTGAGATAATCCGCTACATCATTGGCAAGACTCTGCATAACCTCACCCTATCGTCGATATTTGTAGTCTCCACCGTCTCCATTCGAGATAGTGGCGTTAACGGTACAAACATCCTATCAAATAGAATTCTCCCTTACCATTTGAAAAGTGCCGTTATAATGGGCCGGATACACCCGGGGCCCGAAACTTATCCTGACCATCCTGGGTGGCCCGACTTCAATCTTTGGAAGGAATTTAATGGAAATCATCACTTTTTTCATCGATTTCATCATTCACCTTGATGAACATCTGCATCAGATCATCACAACTTACGGAACCTGGTCGTATGCCATCTTGTTCCTGGTGATCTTTCTCGAGACTGGCGTGGTAGTAACGCCTTTTTTACCCGGCGATTCGTTGCTCTTCGCCGCCGGGGCGATCGCATCGCTCGGTGCCTTCAACCCAATTCTCCTGTTCGTATTGCTATTTATCGCAGCCGTCATCGGTGACGGGCTCAACTATACGATTGGCAACAAGATTGGGGAACGCATACTGGCGAGCAACACGCGTTGGATCAAGCGTGCGCATATCGACAAAACCGAGGCCTTTTACGAAAAACACGGTGGCAAGACGATCGTACTGGCGCGTTTTATCCCGATCATCCGCACCTTCGCCCCCTTCGTCGCCGGGATCGGGAGTATGCAGTACCGCAAATTTGCTATCTTTAATGTTCTGGGAGCTTTCCTGTGGACATCGATTTTCATCTCGCTCGGTTACTTTTTTGGTAATTTACCCATTGTGAAAGACAACTTTTCCACCGTGATCTTCGGCATCATCTTTGTTTCATTCCTGCCGGTGTTCTATGAGTACGGCAAGGGAATGATGGATCGTCGAAGGGCAGCGGCCACAGAATAACATCAGATCAGATTGCTACTGTCATAAAAATAGCCTGCCCGATTCCGGCAGGCTATTTGGCTTCAGGATCAGCGCTCACGGCAAAAGCGCCAAAGGTGTAACTACAAGGCAGCCTGCAGGATCAGCCGGCTCTGCTCCAAATGGATATCACCGTGCTCGCCCAGATCGAGACGGTCATGCTTTTCCAGGTTTGCAATGAGTGGGTCAATGGCCTGCGAGTCTAAGTCAACATCTGCCAGTGATGTTGGCAGCCCCATCTGCTTATCGAATGTCACAGTGCGCTCGATTGCCGTATCTAAGCGTTGATCATCGTCCCCCTCCGTGATACCCAGCACGCGCTCAGCATATTGCAACAGTTTCTCCTGTTTTTGCTGACGACGTTGTTTCATCACCGCAGGAAGGATGATGGTCAATGTGCGACCATGATCGATTCCATCTCGTGCTGTGAGTTCGTGCCCGATCATATAGGAGGTCCAATCTCCGGAGACTCCAGCACCGATCAAACCATTCAAGGCAATCGTTGCTGCCCACATAATGTTAGCTCTTACTGCCATATCCTTCGGTGACCGCAATACCGACGGGCCTTCTTCGATACGTGTCATAAGCAACGCTTCCGAGAAGCGATCCTGCACTTTGCCGTTCGCCGGATGCGTCAGCTACTTTTCCATGACGTGTACAAAGGAGTCGGCGATCCCATTGGCGATCTGGCGCTCCGAAAGGCTCAAAGTGGTGGATGGGGCCAGCACGGCAAATTTATGATCTTTGTCGGATTGAAAAAGGTGAACCTCATGTTTCCCTCTCAAGGATATTCACGCAAGCAAATACGACTTGCTATCGTACGTGATTTGTCCAACCATCACAGTTGGGTTCGCATCCAGCCAGAGATTCACTATAGGCGAGATTGGATCAGGCCGAAAACAAATCCTCAACACTCAAGTATCTTTCGCCTGTATCTGCAAAAACACAAACGATCACCTTCTCGGCATTCTCTGGCAACCGGGCCAATTGCCGTGCGGCATAGGCGGATGCACCGGATGTGATCCCTACCAGCAGCCCTTCCTTCTCCGCAATTTCCCGGCAGGCAGCGAAAGCTTGCTCTTCACTCACCAGGAAGAAATCGTCTAGTAGATCTTTATCAAGCGTTTCGGGCACGAAACCCGGTGATGTGCCCATCATACGGTGGGGGTTGAAAATCCCTTGAGAGATGTAGGGCGAGCTCTCGGGCTCAACAGCGATGAGCTGGACCGCCTGATTCTGCTGCTTCAGATACCTTCCGGAACCACACAGCGTCCCCCCGGTCCCAAGCCCGGCCACCAGCATGTCGATCCTCCCCGCCGTGTCCTCCCACAGCTCCGGACCAGTTGTACGAAAGTGCGCCTCTGGGTTGGATGGGTTGACATGCTGACCCACATAGAAATAGTCGGGGTTGTCGGCCAGGATCTCTTTCATGCGTTTGCGAGCGCCGGCGGTGCCATCGGCTGCCGGCGTGAGAACGATCTCGGCGCCGAAAGCCTGCATCACCCTCCGTCGCTCGACCGATTGAATCTCGGACATGACCAGGATAGCCCGGTAACCTTTGATCGCCGCCATCCATGCGACGGCCATGCCGGTATTGCCGCTGGTGGCCTCAATGAGCGTATCACCCGGCTCCAGTCGGCCCTGTTCTTCGGCGTCCTCTATGATCTGCCGTACTGGCCGGTCCTTTAGACTAACCGGGTTGAGGAACTCACACTTGGCGAAAACACTCGTGCCCGGGCTAAACCGTTCCAGGTGCAACAAAGGTGTGCTGCCGACCAATTCGATGGCTGACTCTATAACATTCAAGGAATCATCCTCCTTACCCTCTCTATCCGCTGGTCTCGAATATTCTAATCGTGGCAGCTCTCCTATCCTGCCGCCGCCCACTTGCGCAGGTTCGACGAGCCGTTTACGTGCTCCCCCGTAGGGGCCTTCCCGTTTTTCTCGGCCGTCCTTGCTTGCGAGCGTAAACCATCGCCTCGGCCTGCACTCTGAATACCCCCAGATGAGCTTGTGAATCGGCCCATTCAGCGATCTCTGCTTCGAGATTTTTCAACTCGTCCTGGCATCTTTCGACACTCTGATCGCGTTGCGCCATCGTGTCCCAGATTTCGACAGCAAGATACCGACGCACATCCTCTGTATCTCGTAGCAGGGTTGTGCCCCTGAACCCCGGTCGCTTGGCGAAAAGCTTGCTCCAGGATCCCCCGGGGCCAAAGAGCAGCTCAAACTGGCCTCTTGCTTGCTCGGCGATCACAAACTCCCGGATTATTTCGATCATCTTCCTGCCTCACGTTCTATCTGTATCCACCAACCGGGATGCATACTTTCCACATCACAAACATCTCATACCTTCGATCTGATGTAACGATGAAAGATCCCGGTGCTCTGTGTCTATCCGTGTGTCATCCCAGGAGAATAACGACGCAGCCCATATCATGCCTCGGGGTTTTATTCGCAGGCTGCCCGCTCACACAATCCAAGCACCCACACTGATGCACCCACAAGAACCCTGCGCCAAAACCCATAAATGCGGAAAAAACGATCTACTCTGCAAGAATAAATTGAGCGAGTTTTCTTATCCCCGCTCTGGATTCCCTGAAGGGGAACATAATCCAATCATGCATCATGTTCTCCCCGATGTAACACTCAATCGATGAGCCAGGGGATCCTGAAATTTTTTGGGTTAGTTCCACGCAATCGGGATAAAACACCTCGTTTGCCCCGCAGAATAATAATAGCGATCCCAGGTCTGTCATATCTCCGTAGAGTGGTGAGAGCAAGGGATTTTTCAGATCTTCCCCTCCAGCGTATTGTTCTGCGGCATAGATTAATCCTTCAACCGGTAAAAGCTGATCTTTATGCTCATACTCTGGTATAAGCTCATTGCTCATGCTCAGGTCTAGCCAGGGAGAGATCAGAACGGATTTTGGGGGGAAAGGTGTGATACCCCTATCTCGAAGCACTTGCAGCAGGGATAGGGCCAATCCCCCTCCAGCTGAATCCCCAATTAGATAGAGATCCGCCCCCGGATTTCTTCTTGCTATCTCAAGGTATGCATCGAGGACCACACCTATGGTTGTTTGAAAAGTATGTTCAGGTGCTTTGGGATAATCGACAAATGTAATCGCCAGGCCATAATCACGCGCAAGGATTTCCATTAATCTTCTATGAAAGGACGAGGCTTCGATGATGTAAGCTCCGCCATGGAAAAAAATCAAATGTCCATTAATAGATGTTTTCGGATCAATCGATATCAGCTTGAATCCCTGGATTGACCAGCTTTGAAGAGGGAGATCCTTCTGAAATTTATCGTTATCCATTGCGCGGGTATTTCTGGGGGGATTCTGAAATTGACGGTTAACAATTTCTCTGAAGCCGATCAACCGAAGGACGATTTGGAACAAACTTGCACCTATACTCATTCGACATCCTTACTGAAGCATAGGATTCCGAAACAGGTCCTGACTACCAAACCCGTTCCATCTACCCCGAAGTATTTTAAAACTGGAAGCGTCAAACAATTCTCGATTTTCCCTGGCACGGAAGGGGTTGGTGGCATACTAGATATTGCCAATCCTCACCCAATTCCGGGGCACTTCACCACAAAATCCCTGCAGGAGGATGGGGAGCTTGCATCTCACTGGTGCAAGGATCTCGATTGTCTGGATAGGTATTTCACGAACCCCCATTGGTTAAAGTCTTTAGCATCTTCATGGCATGTAGTGTCACCCATTTTGAGGGTTGGCCGATCTCCTCAAATTCGATGAACTGCTTCATCCAGCGGCCTCCCTTTGGGTGTTTTTCGCACAGCCATCGCCCATCCGCCTGTTGCTTATCCAACACGATGGAGAGACCCTCTTGTATTTGCTTGGCGCTGGGTGCTACATACGGGGCAACCAGCGTCAGAACCTCGAGGATGTCTGTGTCAAACCGTAGCGGGAAACCGAATTTAAACCATCGTTCGCTAACTTTAGCCTTGCCGTAGCGGTACAAATTGCTATCCAATATTTGCTGTATCGCCAGGTCCTTCGAGAATACGATTTTTGGGGTCATCCAATTCGCCGGGAACTCTCGATATGCTCTGAGAATGTCAACGGTCGCCCACAGGCAAGAAAATGGTTTTAGTTTAGAGACACAGGGCCATATCCCGTCATCACCCTGTAGCCCTATGAGCCAGTCAAGCAGTTTCTTGGCGCGCGGATCTTGACCATACCCTGCCCAGAGCATCAAACCGAGAAGGCCCCCTGCGTGGCAGGGCAGCTCAACTCTTCGGCCTTTGAGTTCAATGGCATACGCACCATTATCTTGAATCACACCGTTGATGAGGTAATCCATCGCCGGTTGGATATCATCACCACCCTTGTACCCCAACCACTTTAGGATCCCCAGATATCTTTTGGTTCCATGATGTGGGCGTGCATCTGATCCCCAGTATCCTTCAGGCCGCATACGGGAGAGAAGTTTCTGTACTGGATCCGAGCGGGTTATTGCGCTAGCTGCTTCGGCAACGGCCGGATCATCTTCCTGTAGATCGCGAATCCATCGCAGGGTAAAATAGCGTACAGATGGATTCGAATTCTCCAACAACCAATCCATTGGATCTTCATTCATGTGAGAGCGCCAAGCAGCCATCCCACATCCGCTTCCGATCTTCAGATTAAATACAGATCCAAGATCGCCTTGCCC
This sequence comes from Anaerolineales bacterium, assembly GCA_041554155.1. Classification (GTDB taxonomy): domain Bacteria; phylum Chloroflexota; class Anaerolineae; order Anaerolineales; family E44-bin32; genus E44-bin32. The sequence goes on along the minus strand of JBFFMI010000029.1, from coordinate 1,335 downwards.
ACAAAATGATGCCAGGCGATCTTTGGTGTTCCTCTAAAATCCACAGCTTGAATCATGCGCAGATTGTCTGACTGACATCTTTAAAGGGGAAGTCCTCGTTTACTCAAGAGGTTCTCTTGGGATTATGTAAATTAAGTATAGGCCTACAATGATCGCCACAAGGCTGAAGAGGGTAACCACCATGGGAAGTGGATATCCCAAGACCACCCTCAAGATTGCGACGACTACTGCGCCGATCGCACCAAGAGTCAATAGAATTTTCCCGACAATATGAAACGGAATCGGTACAAAACCTGGTTGCCTACTCATAGAATTTTGCTCCCATGCGCAATGTTAATATCGGGCCGTTGGACTCGATCCGCCTCATAGCTCACATCTCACCCTGCCAGAATGCTCGGCAAATGACTGCCTCGACCCGCCAATCATGGTAATCCTGCACAGGTGAGGATAAAGGCATGTTCCGAGGAGTCGCCTGCGTATTCCCCAACAGTGTAACTGACGGCTATTGAAATACGCTATCACTCTTTGATCGCAGCACAACCCGCATCCAGTTTGATGCCTGGTCGCATCAGTTACCATCGAAAGCGACCGGCAGGTAGACATGATCCATACCAATAAATTTGTAATACACCGGACCGCGCCAATCCCTCAATAACTCGTTGTATTTTCGGATGTCATTACCCGCTGGAATTCCATCTGGATATGGACCTTCAAGGTATGGATCATAAATATAGAAATTGCTTTCATCATTGGAGTATCCATAGATGGTGATGAAATGACCGATAAAATCTCGCGCTATAGGTGTGAACTCGCCTCGACGGATATATCCATTCCCTATCGCTACGAGGACCGGTTGATCCCTATCGATATGCTTTTGGATGACTCGTATTTTTTCTTGGTCTGAAAGGCGCTTTGCGTTGCGTAATGGCGCAGATAGACCGTGGGCTTCAAGTAACTCCGAGATGTCTTGAATGAACGAGTATCCAAATATGCGTATGCGTAGGCGCAATGATGATGGTGGACTGTATGGTATGTTGAAACCAGCTAACAGCCCTTTAATATTCGTCTCGCCACAGGTTAATCCTTCCTGGCGAGGATAATTTTCTGGGGCAAACCTTACAACGATGTTCCTGTTCAAATGCATGGCGGTACCACTCATATGATAACGAACTGTGATTTTTGACCATCGATACCACTTAACAGCCTGGAGCACCTTCGTCTTGCGATCTCTGCTGGGAGCAAGCAGCTTTGATCTTACAATGAAAAAGCCCGGTGCAGAAGCACCGGGCTGATAAAGAACTCGCTTTCTGAACTGTGTCCGCTCCAGCGAGATGT
>JBFFMI010000028.1:0-18396 GCA_041554155.1 Anaerolineales bacterium | reverse complement strand
ATTGCTGTTGCAGGAAGTGCGCCGGGCTACGGAGCCGGTTTTCGCGCTGCGCCAGCAGCTCAATACCCAATTCGATCGGTTGTTCAACCCCACACCGACGATCAAGCCCGATCCGATCTCGATCGTTCATGAGGTGCGGGCCCTGGCGCGTCTGGAGACGATACAGTATGCCGTCGAGAAGGTCATAACGGCTGAGACGGGACACGAATTTCTTGGATTTCTCTTCGGGGATCGATTGCTATTTGTGGCACACGGAACGGTGATCGCCGGGGTCGATCTGGATAAGATCGGCGCCGATGATATTAGCGTTGATGATCAAGGCCGGGCAACGCTGCTACTGCCTCCAGCGGAGATCTTTGCCACGGTACTGGATAATGAGAAATCCTATATTTATGATCGCTCGAAGGGTCTACTAACGCGCGGCGATGTTCAACTTGAATCGGCAGCCAGGCTGGCAGCTGAGCGTGAAATTGAACGGACAGCACTGGAAGACGGGATCCTCGATCAAGCTCAGGTCAATGCAGAGGCCTACCTATATCGCCTGTTGCGATCACTCGGCTTTCCAGATGTAAGCATCCGATGGGATACGCCCTGAAAGAATCTTCAACACCACACTCGTTTTTGATTAAGAATCCGTGTCTGCATGGCCATTTGGTTTTTGAGCCGTCCAGATCGGATTCTCGTAACGGCTTTCAAGCAACGATCCAACCCGCTGCAATTCACCTTGCGTGAGATCCAATCTACTGAAGGAAAGATCGTGGGCACGCTCAAAGCCACGAACCATTGTTCCAACAAGCTGATTCCACGAGATTTGCTTCCCGAGCAGCGATTCCAGCGTGGATGCCCGCTGCAGTAGGTCTCGTCTTGCCTGCTCCCTGCTGTCGTCATCCAAGAAGCTTAGGACATCACAGATTTGCCCAAGGTCTCCGGCGAGAGGTAGACTGCCATGCTGCAGAACAGTTTTGCGTTTGCGTACCTGTGCGCTACCGATGATTTTCTTCCCATCGACGGTGATCTCGTACGCACTTGGCACTTCAAAGCAGATGGGATTGGACCTGTCATGTTCCGGGTTTTCTTGGGGAGTTTCGACTTCAACGGGGATGCCCATGATCTCAAGGCCACGGGTTAGAGCCTGACTGATCCTGCGGTAGCTCTCCAGCACACCACCCTTCATGAGCGGGTGATCTTCGCTTGCAACGACTGCATAGGTCAATTCATCCTGGTGCAAGATAGCCCTGCCACCGGTGGGCCGCCGCACGAGGTCCCATCCATTCGCTAAAATCCGCTCTTCGGCGACATCGGCGATCGGCTGCGCTCGTCCGAGTGATAAACAGGCGGGGTTCCATCCATAGAAGCGGAGTGTCGGCGGTGAATCGCCGTCGGCGACGGCATGCAGGATTGCCTCATCAACAGCCATATTCATTGCACCGTGCGCCTCGCCATGCGTAAGGAGCCGCCACCCGGCCTTTGTCGTAGATGTAGACATGCCCGCATTATATCTTCGTGATTGATCATCTGGAGAGAACAGACTCATTGCCTGATGTTATCGTTGAGGATGTATACACCTGCCGAGGGCTGTCACCGCTCGTTCACATAGCACCCGGGACAGGAACGGGTCCAGTAAAGAGTCGGGGTATTTGAAGCAACTCCTCCCTATTAATTATGGAGAGGATTGATGGATCACAGCACTATGGTAAACTCCTGCGCGAGGCAAATGAGCGCACGATCACGGAAGCATATCGCATGGCCTGGGTTATCAGCCGCTATGCCAACTCGAGCTTGGCGTGGGAGGCTTTGGATTTTGAGTCTGGCTGGGCTCCTGGGATTATTCATCACAGGGTGTGGGCTGGCGGATCCAGATGCAATCCAGTTAGACGAAGGGGTAATTGAGTCAACACCAACCCCTGCACCGCTGCCAACCCTCACAGCGCTGGCAACAGCTCCCCCATCGGAGCTCATCACGATCTGGCTGGATTGGGAGTTCCAGGAGTTGCAGGGGCTGTATCAGGCCATCGAGCGCTACCAGCTCCAGCAGCCGGGTGTGGAATTTGCCATCAGTTACCACCCACGTGAAGCCTTACTTCAAGATTTTCAAGCCGCTACGGCCGAGCGTCAAGGCCCCAGCATATTGTTAGGACCCGCCACTTGGGGTCCAATCCTAAGGGAGCAAGGTCTGGTTCTCAATCTCTCGCCCCTGCTTGATCCAGGAATGGAGAGTGATATCCATCCGATAGCCTGGAGTCAGGCCGCAGAGGGCACCCAACTTTTCGGGTTGCCGCTTGAGCTGCAGGGCATGGTGCTGTACCGCAACCGATCACTGGTAGCACAACCTGTCGCTGACCTGGACGAATGGCTGCAGGTAGCCGAAAGTTTACGGTCGGAGGGGCGAGTTGCGATCATCATGGATATGGCATTAAGCAACACGCTTCCGATGATTGCAGCCTGTGGAGAAGAAGCTTTCACACAGAGCGGGGCATTATCGTTGTTTGAACGGGGGGGTGAATGCTGGCTGCGTCTCTTATCTACATTGGGTGAGCTAGGAGATGTTGTATTTGGGACGGATGAGGATGTTGCGTCCTTTAAGCGCGGCGGGTCGGCTTGGGTCATCGCAAGTACAGACATGAGGGGCGAACTTATCGAGGCTATTGGCATCACCAACCTTGAAGTAGACCCATGGCCTTTGTTTCCAGAACTGGGTTTCCCGCTGCGGGGGTTCACCTGGAGTGAAAATGCGTACCTTGTGGCCGGTTCGACGGAATCCGACCTTGAAGCCACCTGGAATTTCCTCCAATTTCTCTTTGGGGAACAAGGGCAGGGCATTTTGAGCGATCCCGGGGGTGCAGGGCACATCCCAACCACGAGTGCTCTTGAACCGCCTGACTCACTGATGCTGGCATCTTCCTCTATGTTGAGGGCGGGTATGCCCTGGCCACCGAGGATTTCACTTGAAGTGGCTGAAGCGCCCTTGATTGCCGCCATTCAGGCGGTCGTGCTCCAAGGAGCTGAACCAGGCTTCGCTCTTCGATTGGCAGAGGAGCGACTTGAGCTCCTCACGTCGAGTAGCTTAACTCCCTAGCTGGTAAAGACCTTTACCAGCGGGCGTATCCATGGCTGATGCGATCTATGACCGTACCTGATTGGGTTCAAGATGCTGTCTTCTACCAGATCTTTCCTGACCGTTTTGCTAACGGGGATCCATCGAACGATCCACCCAATGTTCAAGTTTGGGGAGCAAAACCGACGATATGGGATTTCCAGGGCGGCGATCTCCAGGGGGTAATCGACCACCTGGATTATCTCGAAGATCTTGGCGTAAATGCGCTCTATTTCAATCCCATCTTCCAAGCGAGCTCAAACCACCGCTACAACACTACCAATTATTACCAGATTGACCCCATGCTGGGATCGATGGATAGATTCAAAACGCTCTTAAGAGAAGTGCATCGTCGAGGGATACGAGTAATCCTGGACGGTGTTTTCAATCACTGCGGTCGTGGTTTTTTCGCTTTTGTCGATGTGCTCGAGAACCAAGCCCAGTCTCCTTACCTTGATTGGTTTCACATTAAACGTTTTCCGCTGGATGCTTACACAGATGGTAAAGCCCAGAATTATCTCGGTTGGTATGAGCTGAAGAGCTTGCCAAAACTTAACACAGATAACCCAGAGGTAAAGCGATATATCTTCGATATTGCTCGCTATTGGATCGACCAGGGGATCGATGGCTGGCGCTTGGATGTACCCAACGAAATTGATGACGATCATTTCTGGTCCGAGTTTCGCCAGGTTGTTAAGCAGGGTAATCCTGATGCTTATCTAATGGGGGAAATCTGGAAAATCAACCCCAGGTGGGTGGGGCCCCATCATTTTGATGGACTGATGAACTACCCTTTACGCAATGCACTCCTGGATTTCATCGTGGAACAAAAAACTTCAAGCGATGCATTTGTCGCAGATATGGAGAGGCTCATTACAGCCTATCCCCGGGAGCATCTATTCGCGCACTTTGTCCCCCTTGGTTCCCACGATACGCATCGCCTGGCGACGCTCCTGAATGGAGATCTGGCCAAGTTGAAGCTGTTCTACCTTATGCTGTTCAGTTTTCCAGGGGCGCCGTCGATCTACTACGGTGATGAGATCGGCTTAGAGGGAGGGAAAGACCCGGATTGTCGGAGGGCATTTCCCTGGAACGAGCAGGCGTGGAATCAAGATTTAAGGGACTTCATCAAGCAACTTATCGCCTTGAGGCATGAAAAACAGGAGTTGAGACGGGGTGAAGTGCGATTTCTGCCATCCGGGTCGAATGGCATTGTTATGCTGGCGCGCAGTTTGAATGGGAGTTCGCTGCTGACAGTTCTTAATGGCTCAGGCGGATCCAATGACTTTCGATTGCCCGTGGGGGAGCTTGGATGGCCTGACCAGGCCGCTGTGGGAGACCTCCTAACAGGGTTGAAGTATGTCGTTTCTGATGGTGGCATTGGTTTGCATTTGGCCCCCTATCAGGGCTTGATGCTGGCAGCTCTTTGAGATGCTGACCCCCAAAAAAAGGTCACTCGATCAGCGGGAGAGAGCAAGAGGGCAATCTGAGTATTGAGTCCAACGATTGGTCCATTACCTTAGAATCGCTGTGCACCATGAAGGACGGTCAGCTGCGGAGCATTTCCTCTCACGATAGCACCCAAGGATACGCAACCAGCCTCAACGCCCACGAAAACTGCTCAATCAAGCCCGGGAAGGATCCTTTGCATGTAATTAGCGGGCCTTTTTTCTCCCCAAAGCGTGTACAAGCTGTCTGCTCAGTCTCAACCTAACCCTGAAGCCAGTTGCATTCGCTAAGCGTCCTCGTACCATGCAAGGGAGACCATCGTGATTCGTGAGCTCAATGTGTATGCAAATGCACACAGGTGGGCTCACGATAGATATCACGGTCGGCGCAAGATGAGCTCGCTAAGATCTGTTCGGCGGGATGAAAAAGCCTGCCGTGCCGAAAACAGGTACGAAACGTCGTTGTATAATCCAGCCGGATCGGGAACCCGAAAAATGAAGGACGCATAGGACGATGCATATTGTTTGCACGCATGAGCAGGCAGACTTCGATGCCGTTGCCAGCCTGATAGGTGTTGCGCTGCTGGATCCCGGGGCCTATCCGGTCCTGCCCAGACGTATCAATCGAAATGTTCAAGCATTCTTGAACCTGTATAGCGGGGAGATGCCCTTTATCCGCTATGTGGATCTACCGCGCACCACTGTTGAGAGCTTAACCCTGGTCGATACGCAATCGGCTCCTTCCGTGAAGGGTTTATCGGATCAGACCAGGGTCCATATCATTGATCATCATCCACTGGGATCAGACCTGGCGACCCATTGGACTTCACATCTGGAGCAGGTTGGTGCCACAGCCACGCTGTTGGCAGAGCAACTGCGTGATGTCGCGAAGAAAATCCTACCGCTTGAAGCGACTTTGCTCCTGCTTGGGATATATGAGGATACCGGCTCACTTTCTTATGCTGGGACGAGCGTGCGTGATATTCAGGCTTGTGCCTGGTTGCTTGAACAGGGGGCACAGATCGACCTTGTTTCCGAATTTCTGGATCATCCCCTGACCAATGGTCAGAGGCAACTCTATCACCGACTTGTAGAGAGCTCCGAGACCTTTGATGTCCATGGCCTTTCCATTATGGTTGCGATCGGTGAGGCGGGTGGGTTGGCGGAGGAAATTTCAACCCTGGCGCATAAATTGCGCGATCTCTACGACCCGGATGGCTTATTTGTCTTGGTCTCATTGGACGGTCATGTTCAAATGGTAGCCCGCTCTACATCGAAATCACTTGATGTAGCACGCGTTGCCGAGCAATTTGGTGGCGGAGGACATGCCCGGGCGGCTGCAGCATTAATTCGGGAACAATCCCTGGAAAGTATCCGGGAGAAACTGCTGGAAACGTTGCAACGAGTCATCGAACCTGCCAGGACGGTGGGTGAGATCATGTCGCGTGATCCACAACTGCTTGATCCGGAAATGCGCATAGCGGATGCAGCAGAACGCATGCAGCGTTTTGGTCATGAAGGCTATCCAGTTGTTCGTAATGGTGAGATTATCGGGTTGTTGACGCGCAGAGCTGTTGATCGGGCCGTGACGCATGGAATGGCGCAACAGACGATTTCCAAAATCATGAAAGCAGGTGCGATCTCGATTGCAGCCAATGCGCCGATCTCACAACTCCAGGATCTAATGATTGTCCATGGTTGGGGGCAGGTGCCTGTCTCGGACCCGGGTAATGATGAGATCATCGGGATCGTGACGCGTACGGATTTGATTTCCGCCATTGGGACAGCATTAGAACGAGAGGTAGATGGGAATTTGCTTGAGACGCTGAAATCTGCCTTACCCGCACAGCGATTATCCTTGCTGCTGCATATTGCTGAAATTGCTGAGAGCCGTAAAGATGCTTTGTACGTGGTCGGTGGCTTTGTGCGCGATCTATTGCTCGGTTCTCCCAGCATGGATTTTGATCTTGTGGTCGAGGGTGATGCGATCGGGCTGGCACGCAGCCTGGCGGAAACTTTTGGCGGGCGTGTCAGCAGTCATCGACGTTTTGGTACGGCCAAGTGGCAAATCGACGCCACGGATAAGAGATTGTTTGAACTATTGAACCTCGATCATGCTGATGCGGTTGATCTGCCAGAATACCTTGACTTTGTCACGGCACGCACGGAATTCTATGCTCACCCTACGGCGCTGCCTTCCGTTGAACGCGGGAGCATCAAATTAGATCTGCACCGGCGAGATTTTACGATCAATACCCTTGCTCTGCGGCTGGATCAGCCTTTCCGGGGACAGCTGCTAGATTACTGGGGAGGCGGTCGCGACTTACAGGAGAAGAAGCTGCGCGTTCTACATAGCCTGAGCTTTGTTGATGATCCTACGAGGATCCTACGGGCGATCCGGCTCGAACAACGGCTTGGCTTCACGATCGAAGAGCGCACAAATGAGTTGTTGCAAGAGGCACTGGCCTTGTTGGACAGGGTGAGCGGAGAACGCATCAGAAGTGAGCTCGACTTGATATTCTCAGAGCAAAACTACGCCCGCGCCATGCAGCGGCTAGACGATCTGGGATTATTGCAGGCCATTCACCAAGGACTCAACTGGGATGAGTGGCTGGAGAAGAAATTTGAAGCGGCAGCTGTTTTCCAAGCGCCCCCGAACTGGCCAGCCGTTGATCATCCGGAAGCCAAGCAGATCCTGTACGGTTTGTGGCTGATCCGATTGGATCCCGACCAAATCATATCTGTTTCAAAGCGCTTACGCTTTACCGGGGTTATGCGGGCTGATATCCTGGATGCCCAACGCTTATGTTCCTTCTTGGGTGAGATGCCATCCGGGCTTAAAGTGAGTGAGATCGTCGAGCGGTTAGAGGACGCTCGCGAACGGAGCTTGCTCATAGCCTACATGGCATTGGATCAGGACTCAGCAGCCGAGCAAGCAGTCAGAGATTATCTCACGAAGTGGCGAAAGGTTCATCCCATCTCGACAGGAAATACATTGCGCGAACGGGGTTTACCCCCAGGGCCACGCTATCGCAGTATCTTGGGGCAACTCAGGGCTGCGTGGTTGGATGGAAAGGTGAAAGACCAGGAAGGTGAAGCGCGCCTGCTTGAGACGCTCATGAAGGATCAAGCTGCTGATGGTTGAAAAGGTTGATTTACGCGTGCGAGAGGCCACTGTTCTCGATTTACCAGCCCTTGAATGGGAGGGTGAGTACTTGCACTTCCGCCGGGTCTATAGGGAAGCGATGAAAGAAGCACAAAAAGGCCGACGTGTGATCCTTGTCGCCCAATTACAGGATCAGTTGATCGGGCAAATCTTTGTGAATTACTATTCAACCTGGCGCAATTCCCAGCCCGGGCTTCAAACCGGGTATCTCCACTCATTTCGAGTCAAGCCTGATTTCCGCAACCAGGGGGTAGGGCGGAGTCTGATTCAGACTGCCGAAGCATATCTGGCTGGCAGACACTTCCAGCGCGTGGTCATCTCTGTTGCAAAAAACAATGATCGAGCCCTGCGGTTCTACCAGAACTTGGGTTATTGGATTTTCATGGATGATCCAGGGGAATGGTCATTTCTCGATCATCGTAATAAGGTCCAGCACATCTCCGAACCAGCTTTTATTCTTCATAAAACTTTGTGATTCCCGATAAATGTACGTGCAGCCTGGCATAGTTCTTGAACGTTTTGTTTAATGAAACGCTTAGAAAATGGTTTGTTGTCTGGTGGATAGTGCCGATCACAAGTGTTTTTCCGCAGAATGTGTCAACGGTAAACGCATGGGTTGGAAGAGGTATTGAATAGATTTGATGATGGTCATTCGTAAAGTTGCAATCTTTCTTGTCCTTTGCGCCTCGCTCTGGAGTTGCAGCCAAAGCCGCGTTGAAGACTCTTCTGACACCCTCATCCGGCCCTGGGTTGGTTGGATCCCGGCCGGGGAAGAAGTGGATTCAAGTCAAAATCAGGCACGGGTTACGTTGCAGACTCCGTCTGCGTCACCCGTAGCAACACAATTGCTGTATGGCACGCCCACACCAGATCCCTTCAGGGAGTATCCAGTTTTGAGGCAGGATGAAGCGACTCACATCGTGCAATGGGGCGAATCGTTAAATGCGATTGCATCTCAGTATCAGGTATCACCGCAAACAATAACCAGCGCCAATGGCCTGGTCAATGGGGATTTTTTACAAGCGGGTCAATATCTTCGAATTCCCCCTCCAAATCCACGCCCTCCAGGTCCCAGTGTAAAAATTATCCCGGATTCGGAGTTGGTGAATGGCCCATCCGGGATCGATTTTGATATCTATGGTGAGGTCGCGCGGCATGCGGGTTATTTGCTGTACTACAGCGAAGAAGTCGAGGGCTTGACGCGCACTGGGGCAGCGATCGTTGACCTGGTCGCCCGCCGGTATTCCATCAGCCCGCGCCTCCTGCTTGCCGTGCTGGATTATCAAAGCGGCTGGCTCAGAGATGCCGCTCCACGACCTGAGAAATTGATCTATCCCATCGGTTACAGCGCCTACGGATGGGAGGGTCTCTTCAGCCAGTTGTCCTGGGCTGCAGATCAATTAAATCAGGGGTACTACCGCTGGCGAGCAGGTTGGACTGGCCCCTATCTTCTTCCTGATGGCCAAGTTATCAATCCTGGCCAGGGCCTGAATGCAGGTACCGTCGCAGTTCAGCAGATGTTTGCAGGCGTGTATGCGGGTGGCGTGTGGCGCGAAATCGTATCCGAAGATGGGTTTTATCCCTTCTTCAGTGAACTCTATGGAAACCCATTTGAGCGGCGTGTAGAACCGCAACTGCCGCAGGATCTCCAACAGCCAGTGCTGCGATTACCATTTGAGCAGGGGAAAACGTGGTCATTCACGGGAGGCCCTCACGCAGCCTGGGGAGATTGGGCTGCCTGGGCAGCGCTCGATTTCGCCCCTCCGGGTTTTGCCTACGGCTGCGTCCCCTCAAATGAGTGGGTGGTGGCCTCAGCGGATGGCGTGGTCGTACGTTCAGAAGATGGGGAGCTGCTCCTGGACCTTGACGGCGATGGGTTCGAGCAGACGGGCTGGGTACTACTCTACATGCATGTCGAGGAGCGAGATCGGGTGGAAGTGGGTTCGCGCATTTCAGCGGGCGAGCGGCTTGGTCATCCCTCGTGCGAGGGTGGCGTTACGACTGGAACACATTTACATCTTGCACGTAAGTATAATGGCGAGTGGATACCAGCCGATGGACCGATTCCCTTCAACCTCGATTCCTGGATCTCTTCTGGTGCAACCTATCCTTATGATGGCTATCTTACCAAGGGCGCAGATCAAGTTGAAGCCTGTGCGTGTCGAAATGAGTTTAATCAAATTCAACGCTGAGAAGCAGCGCTCTATCTCGCTTGCATTCATGCTACCTCTTCTTTCGCTCGTCATAGCGACGCTTGCCTGTGCACGAGCAGACATTCCGGTCACCGAAGCGGGAGGTCCTCGCAGCTCGCCATCGCCGACGCTCTTGCCCGCCTCGCCATCAGCCGACCCGGAAGCATCGCCTACGATAACGGTGGCTTCTCCACTTGAAATTGCCACCCCGATTTTTGAACGACCCGAGCCGGTGGTTTCGCCCACATTCCCGGCCACACCAACGACAGTACTCGACGAGCAACCCGAAGTCATGTTATATGAAGCTGCACCCGGGGATACCGTCCGAACAGTTGCAATTCGTTTTGGCGTGATTCCAGAAGAGGTTACTTCTCCCGATGCATTGCCTTCAGATGGGAGCATGATCGACCCGGGTCAATTATTGCTGATCCCGCGTCGCCTATTGGAGACAGGACCTGATGAGAATCTTATTCCGGATAGCGAGCTCATCTTTTCCCCCCACGCCACGGATTTTGATGTTGTAGCATTTGCCTCTAACCAGGGTGGATATCTGAGCAATTACCGTCAGATCGTCGGATCTGTCTGGCGCTCAGGACCTGAGGTAGTAGAAATTGTTGCCCGCAACAATTCGGTCAACCCTCGCCTGCTTCTTGCGTTGCTGGAATATCAGTCTGGCTGGGTCACCGATCCAACGCCACCGAGTGGCGACGCCTTCACATATCCGATGGGGGTGATTGATCGCCAGCATATTGGTTTGGATCGGCAGTTGACATGGCTTGCGAATGAACTGGGCAACGGCTTCTATGGCTGGCGTGCGGGCACGATGACAGAATTGGATCTTCAAGATGGAAGTTCATTCCGGCTGGCACCGGATCTGAATGCAGCGACTGTGGCGCTGCAATACTATTTTTCAATCGACCACTCATTCTCCAGCTGGACGGAGGCTATCTCTGAAGGGGCATTTGTAGAGACATTCTCAGGTTTGTTTGGTGATCCGTGGTCATATGAATACATCATTTACGAACCCGGCGTAGAACAGCCGGAATTGAGCCTGCCTTTTTTGCCGGGTCGGCTCTGGTCATTCACAGGTGGACCTCACGGAGCATGGGAGCGGGAAAGCGCTTGGGCAGCGTTGGATTTTGCCCCTGCTGCAAGTGAGAGCGGCTGTGTGCTCTCCGAGGATTGGGTGGTCGCCTCAGCGCCCGGGCAAGTCATCCGCAGCGAGAATGGAACTGTTGTGATCGACCTCGATGGAGATGGGCGTGAAAACAGCGGATGGGCTCTACTCTATTTACATGTGGATAAGGATGGCCGGGTAGCGGAAGGGGAGTTCGTCGAAGAGGGTGATCGGCTGGGTCATCCGTCGTGTGAAGGTGGAACTGCGACCGGCACGCATGTCCACATCGCCAGGAAATACAACGGGGAGTGGATCCTGGCGGACGGGCCCTTACCCTTCATGCTGAGCGGATGGGTGGCACAGGCGGGTTCGCGACCGTATCAGGGTGCACTCGTGCGGGATGGGGAGGAAGTGCTCGCCTGTACCTGTGCATCTCAAGAGACATTGATTTGGAAATGAGCCAGGATAACGGTCCCAAGAGTCTCCTCGTTGTCTTCTGTCTATCTGTGCTCCTGGGCGCTTGTGGGTCTCCCATGGGTCTAGTGGGCGATCAGGAACCGGAAGCGTTGGCGCCACAGGAAGCCGCAGCGACGGCTTTACCCAAACGAAACCCTCACCCGCCGGGCGAGATTTTCGATTACATCGCCCAATCGGGCGACACCCTACCGGCGCTGGCCGCCCATTTCAATACTTCTGAGGATGAAATTCGGGCTACGAACCCAGACATCCCAGCTGCCATTACGACCTTCCCGCCCGGATTTCCACTGCGAATTCCTACATATTACGTCCCTTTGACCGGACCCACCTTCAAAATACTCCCTGACAGCGAAGTGGTCTACAGCCCCTCAGCGGTATCGTTCGATGTTGAATCTGCGGTTCGCAATCAACCTGGATACCTTGCTCAGATGGAATCATTTGCCTACAAGCGACAGCGGAAATCCTGGGATGTCGTGCAGGTCATTGCTCAAAATTACTCTCTACATCCCCGCCTGCTGCTGGCCTTATTGGAGTACCGGACAGAGGCCCTAAGTCAACCCTCTCCTATAGGGGATGAGCGAACATACCCAATGGCCATACGCGACATCAGCTACCGAGGATTGTTCTGGCAGCTGGTATGGGTGGCTGAACGTCTTAATGAGGGGTACTACGGTTGGCGAGCGGGCTCGCTCACAGAATTTTCACTGGTTGATGGCTTTATTGTCCGACCAGACCCCTGGCAAAATGCCGGGACTGTAGCCCTGCAATATCTATTTGCCGGGTGGTTTGCTGCGGGTGAATTTGAGCAAGCGACGAGCCCGGATGGATTTGTGACTGTGTTTCGCGAGCTATGGGGTGATCCTTTTAGTCGAGCCCAGGATCTACTCCCTGGAAGTTTGCAGCAGCCTGAAATTATCCTGCCCTTCCCCCCCAACCGGGTATGGGATTTCACGGGGGGTCCTCATTTTTCCTGGGGCACAAGCTCGCCTTTAGGAGCACTTGACTTCGCGCCACCTTCTGAGGAGAGTGGATGCGTCATTTCTAACGAATGGTTTACTGCACCTGCCGATGGGGTTATTGTTCGCAGCGGGGAGGCCACCGTTGTGCTCGACCTGGATGGCGATGGGTTCGAGCAGACAGGCTGGGTCCTGTTCTTTTTCCACGTTGCGACCGATGGTCGGGTTCCGCAGGGCAGTGTGGTCAACCAGGGCGACCTACTGGGTCATCCCTCCTGCGAAGGCGGCCGGGCGACCGGCACCCATATTCACCTCGCCCGAAAGTACAACGGCGAGTGGATCGCGGCAGCCGGTCCACTGGCCTTTGTGATGGATGGATGGGTTGCCTCTGAGGGGACCGAGGCTTATGAAGGATCTCTGACAAAGGGGTCGAAAGTCGTGCCGGCTTGTCCTTGCTCACGCAAGGAAAACCAGATCATATACGAGCTGCCCTGAGTGCGTTGTTGGCGGAAACTAGCAGGGGTCATTAATCCCGAGGATACCTGCCCAATTTCCAGCATGCTGCCAACTCCGATTTTGACCTACTTCTTCTTCGTCTTCGCTAGCTCTTGCATTGTTCTGCCAGCGGTTGGTGAGATGCTTTTTACCTTGACGTTCTGACCCAACTCAAAGATCTGCTTCCCGGCGGAAGCACGTGCGCGGCGGGGGGCATCACCAAATCGCAGCGAACGAGGCGCACCCCGGTTGAACCGAATCACGGCTCGATCCTTTTCCTCGCCAAGCGCGGCGCCGGAAATTTCACTCTCATCTGCCGATTTCCACGTAATCACCCCTTTGCCATAGCGGCCCTGCCGGGGATACTGCTTCAGGGCGGTCCGTTTTGCCTGGCCATCTGCGGTGATGATCAGCAATTCTGAGCCATCATTGCTGCTGGCAGCGCCCACCACCGAATCCCCCTTGCTCTGGAGCTTCATTCCGTTCACGCCCGCAGCTGTCAGCCCCATAGACCTGACATCGGATTCCTTAAAACGAATCACCTGCCTCTGGCTGCTCACCAGGATCAAATCCGATTTTCCGTCGGTGGTCGTTACCCATCCGAGCTCATCCTCCTTGGCGATTTTCATCGCCACGAAGGTCCTGGCTGAAGGCCCAGGCAGGAGCGTGACATCGATTTTCTTAACCATGCCGGCACGGGTGACGAAGGCCAGGAAGGTTTTACCCTGCTTTGCCTGCAGCGATGCGCTGGACAGCGCCACGCCGGCCACCACCTCGGTCGAAGGCGTGAAGGGGGTCAAACCACTCAGTTGTCTTCCCTGACGGGGATCGTCCGTCTCCGGGATAGTGTGCACTGGTAGGACAGCGGCCTTACCATCCCGGGCAAAAAGATAGAGCGTATCGCGGGTTTTCGCGCCAAGCACCAGGATTGGCGCGGTGCTACCAGATAAGCGTGGCAAGCGTGCGGAACTGGTACGGGCAAGATTACCCTTGGCGGTCAGAGTAACCCAAACATCTTTATCAGGGGTTAAGTCTGAGGCGGTGAGAACTTTGGTTTGCCTGCCCTTTTGCGCTTGGACGATCAGGGTTCGCCGACGATCAGCATATAGTTCCTTTAATTCCTGCAGCTCTCGGGCGATCAGGTTGCGCATCTTGACTTTGGATCGCAGTAGTGCTTCTAATTCCTTAATGGTTGTGGTAACAGCCTTATACTCTTGATCAATTTTTCGGCGTTCCAGGTTGGATAGCCGTTTTAATGGCATATCAAGAATCGCCTGGGCTTGAGTCTCGCTCAGATCCAATTTTTGCATCAAGCGTTTGTGTGCTTGTTCGGCATCCTTTGCGGTGCGGATCAATTGAATAACTTCATCCAGGTTCGCCAGCGCAGTGCGCAGCCCAGCAAGCACGTGCTGGCGTTCACGAGCTCGGGATAAATCAAATTCACTGCGTCTGCGTACGACTTCCAACCGGTGGTCGAGGAATACGCGCAATGCCTGTTTGAGGCTGAGCATGCGTGGCTCACCATCAACAAGCGCAAGCATGATCACACTGAAGGTCGACTGCATGGGCGTGCGCCGATATAACTCGGCCAGGATTTTCTCGGGATCGGCGTTCTTTGAGAGCTCCAGGACGATACGCATACCTTCTCGATCTGACTCATCACGCAAGTCTGAAAGTCCATCCAGACGTCCGGACCGCGCCAGGTCTGCGATGCGCTCGATCAGATTCGATTTGTTGGTCTGGTAGGGAAGCTCGGTGACGATAATGCGCGAGCGCCCCCGACTCATATCCTCGATATGTGCGCGTGCCTGGATCGTCAGCTTGCCTCGGCCGCTGCCGTATGCCGAGGCGATCGCATCCGCCTCGCCTTCCCCTCGCAGGATGATGCCGCCAGTGGGAAAGTCAGGACCCTGAATGAAGCTCATCAGGTCGTCCGTAGAGATTTCCTCGATCTTCTTCCAGTTTTCCAGCATATGGACCAGGGCATCGCAGATCTCGCCCATGTTGTGTGGAGGGATGGAGGTGGACATCCCAACAGCAATACCCGTAGCGCCATTGACGAGTAAATTTGGTGCGGCTGCCGGGAGGACGGTAGGTTCTCGCAACGAGCCATCAAAATTATCCACAAAAGCGACCGTGTCTTTAGCCAAATCGGCCATGATCTCCATGGCCAGGTTGCTGAGACGCGCCTCTGTGTAGCGCATTGCTGCGGGAGGGTCACCGTCCAGGGAGCCAAAGTTTCCCTGTCCTTCCACCAATAAATATCGAGTGGCGAATGGCTGCGCCATGCGGGCCATGGCGTCATACACGGCCATATCACCATGCGGATGAAATTTACCGAGGACCTCACCGACGATCCGCGCAGATTTACGGTAGGGTGAATCAGCGCGCAAACCCATTGCATGCATGGCATGTAGTATGCGCCGGTGAACCGGTTTAAACCCATCGCGCGCATCGGGAAGTGCACGGGCGATGATCACACTCATCACATAGTCCAGATAGGACTGCTGCATCTCGGTGTCGATATCGATTTGCTTAACCAAACCAACTTCCATGGGGTATTCACCTCGAGATTCTTTGATATGGACGTGGCTATGATAAGTGAGCAATGGAAGAGCGTCAATCAAAAGTGTGTGAATCGGTGAGGCCAAGGCTCGATTTGTGGGGATCGCGGTTGATTGACAGTCTCGAGGATGCGCGATAAGATTGACATAAGTTACCGGATCGGCAGCAACCGCTCCTGTATGAGAGAGCGGTTTTTTCATGCCTATCCATCAAAAAAGGAAGTTGTAGAACTAGAAATGGAATTTCGTACATTTAAGATAAACCAAAACCTCCTGCGAGCATTGGAGGATCAGGGCTTTAAGGCACCAACACCGATCCAGGAGCAGGCGATCCCTGTCGCTCTTGATCGCAAAGATATTCTGGGAACGGCGCAAACGGGTACTGGCAAGACGGTTGCCTTTCTCCTGCCGGGGATCGAGCGTTTTTCAGATCGAGGATCACAACGAGCACCGGGCATGGTCGTATTGGCCCCAACACGTGAATTGGTGGTCCAGATCGCTGAAGAGGCGAAGAAACTCTCACGCTATTCGAATCTGAGGGTCCTGGCTGTATACGGCGGGGCACCGATCAAACGCCAGATTGAGAAACTACAAACGGGCGTCGATATCTTGGTGGCCACACCGGGGCGGTTGCTTGATTTGATGGGTAGACGCCACGTAAGCTTCAATCACCTCGAGATCCTGGTGCTTGACGAGGCAGATCGTATGCTGGATATGGGTTTCCTGCCGGATATCAAGAAGATTGTCGGCCGGATGCCCGCCAATAGGCAGACGATGCTCTTTTCGGCAACCCTGCCGCAATCGATCGTCAGCCTGGCGAATCGCTTCATGAACGACCCGGTGCGGGTGGAAATTGACACAGCCCGCCCACCGCAGGCGATCGATCAAATCCTGTATCCAGTTGCCAAGCATTTGAAACTCCCATTGCTCACAGCGCTTCTCCAGACGGATGCGGTGGAGAGTGCGCTTGTATTCACACGCACCAAGCAAGAAGCGGATATCATCACCGGAAAGCTTCGTGCGGTAGGGCTCAAACTAGCTGTCATCCACGGAGATTTCAGCCAGAATATGCGCATGCGCGCCCTCGAAAAATTCCGCAGCGGTAAGGTCCGCATTCTGGTTGCCACCAATGTGGCTGCGCGCGGACTTGATATCGACGGCATCACCCACGTGATCAATTACGACGCACCGGATGAAGCTGAAAACTACGTGCACCGCATTGGCAGAACCGGGCGAGTTAATGCCTCCGGGATCGCCTGGACATTAGTCACACCGGAGGATGAGCCACTCATTCATTCTGTGGAATATCTGCTCAACACAAAGATCGAGCGTAGGACTTTAGAAGGGTTCGAATATGATGTGCCTATGCCTGATTGGGCCAAACCATCCGCCAAGACCATCTTGCAACGGCTGGAGCGCAACCAGGGTTCGATCGATCGCTGGAAGTCCCTGACACGCTAGCACGCAACGTAGCCTTCATCCCGGCTGGCTGTCAATTGGAGAGGGTCCTACTGGCTTCTTGCCTGAGGCCCTTGCTCGGGGTATGGCGTTGTGCTAGAATCTTCGCGAAGTTGTTCCGAGATATGAGGTAGTTCGGAAAAGTGGGCACTCCCCACTTTTCTGCATATTTAGCGAGACCAAAAGAGTTTGAAGGAATTAAAGCAATGAAGACAGAGTTTGCACTGGCATTCAATGAAATTACCGAGCGTTTTGGCCTATCGGCCGAGACCGTTATGGAAGCGCTGGAAGCGGCGATGGTTTCTGCTTATCGTCGCTCCGTGAATGCCTCCAGTGCACAAATCGTTGAAGTTAAGATCGGCTCCGACGCCGGCGAAGTTGAAGTCCTGGTTGAAAAGGAAGCGGTTGAAGAAGTTCAGAACGAGCAAACCGAAGTAGAGCTTTCCAGGGCGAAAGAATTCGATCCCCATGCCGAATTGGGCGATATGGTGATGGTTGAATCCACACCGGAAGATTTCGGCCGAGTTGCTGCGCAAACGGCGAAGCAGGTCATCCTGCAGCGGTTACGCGAAGCCGAACGAGAGGCGCAGTACGAGGAGTTTGTCGAGCGTGAAGGTGACATGGTTCACGGCACCGTGCACTCCATCACCCCACAAGCAGTAACCGTCGGCTTAGGCCGTGCTGAGGCGATTCTGCCCCGAAACCAGCAAATCCCTGGCGAGCATTTCCGCGTGCGTGATCGTATCCGGACGTATGTTCTCGAGGTTCGTAAATCTCCTCGAGGTCCGGTCATCGTTGTCTCGCGTACCCATCCGCACATGTTGCGACGGTTGCTCGAAATGGAAGTCCCCGAAATCAATCAAGGCTTGGTTGAGATCAAGGCGATTGCTCGTGAGGCAGGCAAACGAGCCAAGGTGGCTGTGGCAGCCTTACGCGAGGGTGTGGATCCAGTGGGTGCATGTGTTGGTCTGCGGGGGGTCCGCATTCAATCGATTGTGCGTGATCTAAACGACGAGAAGATCGACGTTATTGAATGGAATCCTGAACCGGCTATGTTCATCGCCAAGGCGCTGAGCCCGGCTAGAGTCTCGGGTGTCTACCTGGATGATGATCCTTCACGCGGCAAGACGGCTATGGTCGTTGTGCCCGAAGATCAGCTGAGCCTCGCCATTGGACGAGCAGGCGTGAACGCCCGCCTGGGGGCGAAATTGACCAGTTGGCGCATCGATATCAAAAGCCTGCCCGAAGCAGCGGCCGATTCATTACACCGCCTCCAGAACGATGCCGCCCACGCTGAGCTGCTCAAGGTCGAGACGGAAGTGATGGAGCAGGTTGAGGCGATCCTGGCCAAGAAGGAAGAAGGTCGACCGGTCACACCGGAGGAATACCAGGTGCTCACCGGATTTGTCGATAGGGTCCAGAGTGAGAT
>JBFFMI010000027.1:0-18769 GCA_041554155.1 Anaerolineales bacterium | reverse complement strand
CTTGGCCTAGAAACCTTTCTGGGTGTTACCCAGGAAGAGCAAGAGGTAGCCGATGAAGACCAGGTAAAACGCGATCCCAGAGAGCACAGGGATAAAGACGAAATTGGCAACCAGGCCAACAACTGCAAAAGCAAGAGAAAGATAAAAAACGATTTTGGTCGGTGGGTTCAGTCTCATAATTGTCTCCTCAATTAATAAAATATTACACGGAAAAAGCGCTCGTTGCGAATCAGCACATAAGTAAGTTATACAGGGGAGACCGTTTCATCCAGATTTGTACTTTCTGATCTGGGTCTACTGGGTAAGGTTAAAAGGACAACCGCAACAAGCACCAGAAAACCACCGAACACCTGGATAGTCGAGAGGTGTTCCTGAAGAATTACCATGGCCAGAACCACGGTAAACACAGGCTCGAGTGTGCTAAGCAAACTGGCAGTCGTTGGCCCAACAATACGCACACCGGCGAGGAAGGTACCGAGCGCCATGATGGTGCTAAGCAGCACCATTCCAAGTATGATCGCGGCGGTACTGAGACTCAAGCCAGGTTCGAAGGTGCCCGTAAATAGGCCCGCTAGCAGGAAACTTGACCCGGCCCCAGCAGAGATCCAGGTGGTGCTCACCCATGGACCAACCGAGTGGACAAAACGATCACTGGCGATGATGTAGGCGGCATACCAGGCGGCGGAGGCCAGCACCAGCACTACGCCCACTGGAGCGACTGAGGTCTCCAACGATCCCCCTTGGAAATCAACACCGATGGTCAACAAAACGCCAGTGCTGGCGATGACCAGCGCGCCGAACTCGCGGCGACTTGGCCTCACAAGGTTGAATCTCCAGCTGAGCAAAGCCACAAAGACAGGGTAAACGTACAGCAGCAACGAGTTAATCGAAGCTGGATTGCGGTTGAGAGAAGCAAAGTACAAAGTGGATTGCCCTGCATACCCAACGCCGCCGAGCAGCAGTAGCTGTGCAGTCAGGCGCCAACCCCAGAAGATTCGTTGCCCTTTCACAAACTTCAAGAAGATCGCAAGCAGTAATGCGGCCACACCGAAGCGCAGCCCGAGGATCGTCACGAGATTCATGTCAAGCTGAAAGGCAAGCTTTCCCAGGATGGTTAGGCTGGCGAAGCCGGCCGCAGACAGGGCGCAGAGTGCAGTCCCGCCGAGCCGATCAGGAGCTGCTCTCCCCATTACGGAGTGCCCCGTTGGATAGCCGCTGTCTGCAGGGTTATAAACAGCTTGATTGATCAAACCACTTCGAGGTGGGGGTGAAGAATGGTCGGACATCGAGCATCAGTATACACGCCATCAAGGAGTAAGTGGATGCGGACAGCAAACTACCCTTCGCGGTAGAATGTTTGGGTAAAGGAGTCTGACATGTCACAGGGTCAGCAAACGAAGAATGAAAATCTAAACGATCCAGGCGCCCGCCCGCAGCGTCGACCTGAATGGATCAAAGTCCGGGCACCTACAGGCGAGACCTACGAGTGGCTGCGTGGCATGATGCGCTCAAAGTCTTTGCACACCGTTTGTGAAGAGGCACGCTGTCCGAATATTGGAGAATGTTGGGGTTCAGGGACAGCGACATTCCTGATCATGGGGGATGTTTGCACGCGCTCCTGTGGTTTCTGTGATATCGCTACGGGACGACCAGCGCCATTGGATTGGCTCGAACCGGAACGGGTTGCTCGCGCGGTTCAGCGCATGGACCTGCGTCACGCCGTCATTACCAGCGTGAATAGAGATGAACGACCAGACGGTGGCGCACCTATATTCGCCATGCTAATTAAACGGATTCGCGAGCTCCAACCAGGGTGCTCGATTGAAGTTTTGATCCCAGACTTCAAGGGGTCACGCCAGGCATTGAAGATCGTTATGGATGCGCGCCCGGAAATTCTTAACCACAACGTGGAGACTGTCCCCCGACTCTTTAAAAAGGTTCAACCACAGGATGATTATTCCTGGGCGCAAGCAACCCTGACCAACGCCAAGGAGCTTGATCCCGATGTGCTAACCAAATCAGGCATCATGTTGGGGTTGGGGGAAACGATGGAGGAGGTTAAGACCACCATGCGTGATATGCGCAGCTGGAGCGTGGACATCATCACCATCGGTCAGTACCTGCAACCATCAAAGAAGCACCTGCCAATCGAGAAGTACTACACGATTGAGGACTTTGAACACCTGAAGGATTTTGGTGAACAGATTGGGTTTAGGTGGGTTGAGAGCGGGCCTCTGGTTCGTTCCTCTTATCACGCGGAGAAGCAGGTACGTGCGCTCAGTACGGTGCATCGCGAACTGTATGGCGAAGACGCCACAACCACAACGTAATTTGTGGGAATAAGAGTAGTGGATGGGCGCCCCAGCCCATTTTTCTCCGGAAGCCACACGTGACCTCAATTCGATAAGAGAGAAATCCGTGCAGCACAAGAGGATCCCAGGGTGAAGGCAGTTTATCCACTGCGCGCTGCACGCACGCTTGCCCTCCACGCCCAGGGACTTACCGGGGGCAACGGATCCGAACCGCGCCCCACTACCGATGTACTCTTCCAGGTGATCGATCAGTTGGTTTCTCTTCAAATTGATACGCTCCAGCGCGTGCAGCGAACACAATACCTGGTTCCGTGGAGTCGCATCGGTCGCTACGATCCCGCGCTGCTCGATAAGCTGGCTTATGGCGACCCCGACCAAACCCCTCCCGATGACGGCCGCTTGCTCTTTGAGACCTGGTTCCATGCTGCCTGCTATCTGCCCTTACGGGAATACCGCTTCCGGTTGCCCCGCATGAACCGGTCGAGAGCCGGGCGGCATAAGCGAACCCGGGCGTGGTTGGCGAAACCTGAAACACAAATCTTGCTCGAACAAGTCTTCAGGCGCATTAAGAAGGAAGGCGCGCTGCGGGCGCGCGATTTCGAAGATGAACGCGAAGAGCGGGGTCTCTGGTGGGATTGGAAGCCCGCCAAGGACGCGCTGGAACATTTATTCAGTCGTGGTGACTTAATGATCGTCGATCGAGAGCGCTTTGAGCGTGTGTATGAACTGACGGAGCGCGTGCGGCCGCCTTGGGTGAACCTTGATGTACCCACGGAGGAGGAGGCTGCTCTACACGTGCTGGAACGTTCAGCAAAGGCATCCGGTATTTGTACCGCCGCTCAGGTAGCCGATTACAGCCATGATTATGGTCGGAATGAAGCCCGCCCATATATCCAAACGCTGCTCGAGCAAGGGGTGCTGCTACCTGTAAAGGTGGAAACAGCGCTGGGGGAAACGCTCGATATGGTAATACACCATGAGCAGAAGGCAGCACTAGAGGCAGCTGCCGACAAATCCATAGCGGCAGAGAGGACAACCTTCCTCAGCCCCTTCGACTCGCTTTTCTACCCCAAGGGTCGCGATGAGCAGCTATGGAATTTTCGCCAAGTCCTTGAAGCGTATAAACCAGCCGCCCAAAGAGAATGGGGTTATTACTGTTTAGCCATCCTGCATGGCGACCGGTTGGTTGGTCGGCTCGATCCGCGGCTGGATCGTAAGCAGGGCAAAATTTATATTGAAGCGCTTTACCTTGAGTCCGGTGTGGAGCCGGAGGAGCGTCTACTCTCAAGCATAGCTGTCGCGCTGAAGGATTTCATGGCATTCCACGGGGCGAATGAGTGCATCCTTCGAAAGAGTCGCCCTCGCAATATTGCCAAAGCGCTCTCCGTATTCCTTTAGAACCCTACGGCAGATCACCTTAAGTAATACGCAGGGATATCAAAGCTTATCCCGGCCACGATCTCATGTACAATGCCAGATAGCGTTCCAGCACAATCGGGTGTCCGAATGGGATGCGTACGTGCCCCACAAGGGACAGGAGGCACAGCGGGGATGATTGAACGCCAACGGAAAACCCTGGGAAAATATGGGACCAATTGCTACCTGCTCATCAATCAGGCAAGCAAGGATGCTGTACTGATTGATGCTCCGGATGACGCCGATACCATCCTGGCCTGGGTTGACCCGTATACTGTCGAACAGATCGTGCTCACCCACGGCCACGCCGATCATACCGGCGCGCTCGAGGAGCTGCGCCGATCGCTTGGAGTGCCCGTCGCGATACACCCTGATGACGAGCGAGATTTTAAGTTGGTCGCTGATAACAGCCTGGTAGATGGCGACACCTTCACACTAGGCGAAGCACGAATTGAAATTGTGCATATCCCCGGGCACACCCAGGGAAGCATCGCGCTAAAAGTTGTTGAGCG
Organism: Anaerolineales bacterium; assembly: GCA_041554155.1. Lineage (GTDB taxonomy): Bacteria > Chloroflexota > Anaerolineae > Anaerolineales > E44-bin32 > E44-bin32. The sequence continues at coordinate 14,529 of JBFFMI010000027.1, read as the reverse complement.
AGAGGAGTTCAAATTCGCCCTCGTGGGTGACGCCGTTTTTCCCGGGGGACCCGGACATACGACCTCGCCACAGACACTTGAACAGAGCCTTGAATCCCTGGAACGAACAGTGTTCACATGGCCGAATGATATAAAACTCTATCCAGGTCATGGGGCTTCAACGACTGTTGGAGATGAACGGGAGGCATTCGAGGCGTTTCGTATGAATCCATTACCACCTGATCTTTTCGGTGACGTTTTGTGGCGTTAAGGAGCGCTCTACATCGTAAGCCGGGTGATACGGTATCGCCTGTTGAGTCGATCGTATAATGGTGGCCGCATTCTGGACCATACCATGCGATATCTCCCACACAAACGTTATAGGAGTGAGCGATGTTCTTTCGATGGATCCTGAGTATTCACAATATTTTTCGGTGGCTCGTACTGCTTGCCCTGCTTTGGGGACTCTACAGGGCGTATATAGGCTGGTTTACGAAAAAACCCTGGACCGATACCGATCGCCGAGCAGGGTTGATGCTTACGATTGCATATGACGTCCAGTTCTTGCTGGGCTTGATTCTGGCTTTTATCAGCCCGATCGTGGCGGGTGCTTTCTCCAATCTAAATGCTGCGATGCAGGTGGATGAGCTCCGTTTTATCGCGGTCGAGCATATGCCCATGATGTTGATCGCGCTGATCTTTGCACATATTACCAGTGTCCTGGCCCGCAAGGCGGATGAGGATGCGATGAAACATCGGCGCGCGGCGTTAGGCTTTTCACTGGTCTTAATTATTACGATTGTGGCAATTCCCTGGTTTCGCCCCATGCTGCGATTCTAAATCAAAACGACAACAACGTTTCTGTTATCCGGCCGATACTATCCTGAAGGACTATGGACACGTACCACTTCTATCATCCGATTGAAGTTCGCTATGGCGATATTGATGCTCAACGCCACGTGAACAACGCGCGTTTCTTTACCTTCATGGAACAAGCTCGCGTGCATTACCTGATGAACCTAGGATTATGGAGCGCGGGAGATTTTGAACAAATAGGTATTATCCTGGCGGAGCAATCTTGTACGTATCTGGCGCCGATTTCACTCCAACAAAGCATCGAAGTTGGCGTACGGACTCAGCGTATTGGTGAAAAAAGCATGGAGATGGCCTACAGTCTAAGGGATGCCGCCAACCATAAGGTGCACGCCACCGGCAGTTCAATCTTGGTGGCGTATGACTACCAGTCAGGGCGCTCAATCCGGGTTCCCGAGACGTGGCGGGAGATACTCGAAACATTTGAGGGTGGTCCTGGTGCCCCCGGGACGACAAGCGGAGCAGGCGATTAAATATGAAGATTGATTCTGGCTACCCCCCTCTTGCATGGAATGACGTCCCGAAGTTCGCAAGCAGCGCTGAGGCCATCGGCTTTGATGGGATATGGACCAGCGAGACTCAACATGATCCCTTCATCCCACTGGCATTGCTTGCTGAGCACACCGAGGCAATAACGCTGGGGACGGCGGTGGCGATCGCCTTTGCCCGCAATCCTGCGACGATTGCTTACACTGCCTGGGATCTGGCAAACTTATCCAGGGGTCGCTTTATCCTGGGATTGGGCACGCAGGTGAAAGCCCACATTGTCCGGCGCTTTGGTATGCCCTGGCCCGAATCACCGGTGAATCATTTACGCGAGTTTGTAGCGGCGATTCGGGCGTTCTGGCATTCGTGGCAAACTGGAGAAAAAATGAATTTCCGGGGTGATCAATACAAGCTAACCCTGATGACCCCGTTTTTCAATCCCGGGAAGATTGACTACCCAGACATTCCCATCTATCTGGCTGGCGTTAATCCCGGTATGTGTCGGCTAGCAGGGGAGATAGGCCAGGGTTTTCATACGCATCCACTGCATAGCGTGCAATATCTGGAACGGGTGATCTTGCCCGCGATTGCCGAGGGGGCCGACAATGCCGAGCGCAATGTCGAGGATATCGCCCTGACCGTCTCGTCCTTCGTGGTTACCGATCAGAACGAGGAGCTGATGGCGCGCAACCAGATCGCTTTTTACGCATCAACACCATCGTACCGCCCGGTTTTCCAGCTACATGGTTGGGATCAACTGGCGGAACAACTCTCGCAGATGGCCCGTCGAGGGGAATGGATGGAAATGTCGGCTGAGATAAGCGATGAGATCCTTCAGACCTTTGCAGTTGTGGCAGCCCCAGGCGACCTTGGACAAGCAATGGCAGAGCGCTACAAAGGATTGGCTGCGCGCGTTATCCCGTACACACCGTATATGCCAGGGGCGAACGATTCCTTCTGGAGCAAGTTTATCCAGGAGTTCAAAAACAATTGATCATCGTCGACGCGCATGAAGACCTGGCCTGGAACGCCCTGACGTTTGGCCGGGATTACCGGCGTGCCGTGTCCGAAACACGCCAGATAGAAAGTGGTACAACGACCCCGGCCTACAATGGCGAGACTCTGATCGGCTTGCCAGAATGGCGCCAGGGGCGCGTGGCTATCGTGTTTAGCACCATCTTCGCTGCGCCGGCCCGTTGGAGCGAGGGAGACTGGGACATCCTGTGTTACGAGGATCCCCATCAGGCCCACCGCCAATATCGGACCAGCCTGGCGTTGTACCAGCAGTGGTCTCAGGAGAATCCTGAAAGTGTAAGAATCATCAAGGATGTCAGTACCCTTGAAGAGCACTGGAAAGCATGGCAAGATCCTGACTCTGAAGACCCCGTGGGTTTTGTCATTCTGATGGAAGGCGCCGACGGGATCCGAACGCCTGCAGAAGTTGAACAATGGTTTAAGTGGGGCGTACGAATTGTGGGTCCTGCCTGGTCGGGAACACGCTACGCAGGTGGCACGAAAGAGCCCGGCCCGCTGACAGAACTGGGGCGGGAGCTGCTGCAGCACATGGGTTCCTGCGGTATGATCCTGGACTTGAGCCACCTCAGTGAAGCCGGTGCGCGGGAGGCGATTGATCTATACCAAGGGCCGGTGATCGCTTCGCATAGCAGCCCGCTCGCACGGGTACCCAATGCTGAATTTCCGGAACGATTGATGAGCGATGAGCTGATCAAGATGCTGGCGGCACGCGAGGGGGTGCTGGGCCTGCTGATCGGGAACAAGTTTCTTCAAAACAACTGGGTGCTTGGCATGAAGCGTGAGCTGGTGGGGATGCAGGATATCGTGGCTGCCGTCGATCATGTCTGCCAGTTACTGGGAAGCGCAAAGCATATCGCCATCGGCAGCGATTTTGACGGCGGTTTCGGCCTCGATCAGGTCCCCGTGGGACTTGACAGCATAGCCGACCTGCGGTTAATTGGCGAAGCATTAGCGCAATATGGATATGCAGCAGATGATGTTGGGGCGATATTAGGCCTAAATTGGTACCACATGCTCCAGCAGGGGCTCCCTGAGGACTAGGATTTATGCCACCATTGACGGAACGGCAGGTTCGTCGAGCTCGACGATGGATGACGATTGTATTGTTGGGTTTGTTTATCTTCGTAATTGGTGTTCAACCGGATATCCTTGGTCTCAACCGGAGCCTCACCGTTGGGTTCGTTCAAATTGGTGTATGGCTGACCGGCCTGGCGATCCTGCTCCTGGCCGCGTATGCGACGGTCAGAGTCGTCCGTAATGGGAAAGAGAATTCACTTCGGGCCGATATCGGCACACGCTTGCTCGCAACGGGCTATGTCGTCGCGGCAGTGGCTTCGCTTGCCGACTTCATCGGTGTTGGCGCGCAACAGATGCCTTTTATTACCTTTGGCCCCGTGCAAGTGATTGGCTTGGTGGTTGGCGTGATCTTGAGCCTGCTGGGCGTAATATTGTACTGGCCGCGCAGGAAAGGAACACCAGATGGTAGCAACGAGGAAGAACCGGCAGAAAGCGTTATCCAAACCTAAGCGCGAATGAAAGCAGCCTTAAAGAGCAACGGGTGATGCATAGGCATCACCCGTTTTGATTTCCAGGCTATTTTGCAGCCATTTTTTCGCTTGAATGTCCCGGGAACACCTTGCCCCCGGGCTTGATCTGCGTATAGGCGTAATTGACAGCAATAGTCACCTGGCCGTATCCAACGACGATCAGGTTGAGGGGGTCAAGGTCTTCTTGTAGCGCAACGTCCCCTGCTGCGAATACACCCGCAAGATTCGTCTCCATCTTGTGATTTACAGCGAGGTATCGGCGGCCAACTGTTTCTAGTCCCCACTCCCGGATCGGTCCAAGATTAGCCTTAAAACCCAGAGCTAATATGGCCGCATCGACATCGATAGTTTCGGGTTCTTTGGTCCGATTATCAAAGATAACCGCGCGCTCAAGCTGATCATCGCCCTGGAACTCATCGAGCTCATACCAGACGCGCACATCAACGTTCGATGCCAGCAACTCGTTCACAGATGAGTCATGCGCACGAAAGCCTTCTCGACGATGGATGAGTGTAACGCTGGATGCGATTGGTTCGAGCGCCAGCGCCCAATCCACGGCACTATCCCCACCGCCGATAATGATCACGCGCTTCTCAGCGTAGTCGTTTAAATCCTGGACCAGATACTCGACCCCTTTTCCTTCGTATCGATCGATGCTTTCATTCTTGAGTTTTGAGGGCTCAAAAGCCCCGATACCTGCTGCGATGATGACTGTACGGCTGTAGTGGGTGGCTTTATCGGTGCCAATGACCCAGCATAACTCATCGGCTTCGCCTCCAGGGAGCGGGGCTTGCTCCAGAGTCTCAGCGCGTTCTCCTAACGCCATCGTTGGATTCCATTGATCGGCCTGCTTTGCGAGACTGGCAACCAGTTCTTTAGAAAGGATGGCGGGAAAACCAGGGGTGTCGTAGATCATTTTCTCGGGGTAAAGGGTGATCAACTGCCCACCCGGTTGGGGTAGGGCATCAATGACCTTCACCTTCATCTCGCGCAAGCCAGCGTAAAAGGCACCGAACAAACCGGTGGGGCCAGCGCCGATAATCGTGATATCAAAAATCTCGGGGTTTTTCTTCTTGCTCATCAAAAACAGGATCCTCTCTTTCGAACGATGCGGTCGGGATTATAAGGTGTTCCCTGCTGGGCTGTCAATTAAATGGATAAAAAAAGTACACTTTTGAAAGGCGCCGAGCGGTTACTGTTGTCCTGCAAACGATCAACACATCATGCAATCAATAGCAGTGTGGCGATGGTAAGCAGTGATAGTAGGCCGGCTGTCATCAAATACCCGGTGCGAGTTTGTTCCCAGGGCGACCGGTCGATCAGTTGCCCCTGATCGCTCCAGACCCACTCAATTTCGAAGCGTGGTCCCAACCACCAGCTAAGCGCAGCTCCGGCGATCAAGCCGCCCAGATGTCCCCAATTATCGATTCCCGGCATCAGCCCCAGGCCCAGGTTGAGCAATGCAACAAGGATGATCTGGCGTAACTGAAGCCGCCCAAACCGGCCAAATAACTCTCGGTGGCGGTAAAGGAACGCCCCCAGGGCTCCCAGCATACCGAAGATCGCCCCCGAAGCGCCCGCACTCTGCGCAGGGCTAAAAGCCAGACTCAGGACGATCCCGGCGATACCAGCTTGCAGATAGGTTGTGATGAATCTAGGTGTACCGAAAAAGCGCTCGACCGCCGGTCCGATAGCGTATAACGAGTACATATTTACGAAGATGTGAGCCAGGCCGATATGAAGGAAGATGGGGGTCACGAGCCGCCAAACCTGACCCGCCAGGATCCCGGCACGATATTTCGCGCCATAGGTCAGCAGAACATCATATCCGGCGATCTGGCTGGTGGCCATTTGCGCAAAGAATATGATGACTGTGATTGCGATTAGAGTGAAGGTGCCTCGAAAGCGAGCCCAAGCTGGGCCGACGGGGGTGGGCCGATCCTCATGTGAAGGTGAGTGTGGGCTCGCTGGATTGATTTGATCTTGTGGGGTGACTTCCATTAAATTTGAACCTGGCGCGGTGAGGTACGGTGATGTTCGGCATGAATGATACCCACGATGGTATCAACGGTTTGGTCGAGCTTCTTCTCGGTGTTGATCACATAGTAATCAAAGAGTTCTACTTGTCGGAGTTCCTCGCGTGCGGTGTCCAGGCGGAGTTCGAGTTTTTCGGGCGATTCTGTTTTGCGGGCTTTCAGCCGTTGTACCAGCTCCTCTTCCGAGCGGGTGCTGAGGTATATTAATAAAGCCTGTGGGTACAAACCGCGAATTGTTGCCGCACCTTGAACGTCTATTCGCATGATCACATCACGTCCGCTATTAAAGGCTTCATGAACCTGATCTCTGGGGATGCCCTTGTACTCTTCATAAACGAGTGCGTGTTCGATCAATGCACCCTGTCCAATCATTTCTTCAAACTCATCTTTAGTAACGAAGAAATAATCGACCCCATCCACCTCGCCCTGGCGCTGCGGCCGTGACGTGGCGGTCACCACGAAGTGGAAAGGCAAGTCGCGCGCCTTCATGTTCTTAAGCACGCTGTCTTTCCCCACTCCGGATGGGCCCGAAATCACGATGAGCAAAGGGCGACTTTGACGGTTGAGCATTTCCTCATACATGACCGTTGATGCCTCCAGCAACGGTCAGTATAATCCATAGTCTGGGAGGTTGCGATGCCGACGTATGATTATCGCTGTGATGAATGTGGCAAACGGGCATCGATTGTCCAGAGCTACGAGGACTATGGTGTTAAGCCGGTCGCATGCCCGTACTGCGGCAGCATGGCGCTGAGCCGGTTGATCCATCGCGTCCGCTTTGCGCGATCCGAGGAATCCCGTTTAGATTCACTCGCAGACCCCGGCGCGTGGGGTGACTTTGATGAAAACGATCCACGTTCCATGGCCCGCATGATGCGCAAAATGGGCCAGGAGATGGGAGAGGATCTCCCGGATGAGTTCGATGAAGTCGTGGACCGACTGGAATCAGGCGAAAGCCCTGAATCAATTGAGGAAAACTTGCCCGACCTCGGCATGGGGGATGGTTTTTAGCGCCGGCGTGGCATAAGAAAAGCCGTCCGTGCATCATCTTGCCGGGCGGCTTTTTGATTTCAGCATCCGAAACCCTGCTCGAAGGCATTAAACGGGCGTTAGGCGGTTATCCACCTCGGACATGATATCCGTCCAAACTTGATCGGCCTCGCGTCCTGCGTCGATCGTAACCCAACGTTTGGGCTCTTCTGCGGCCAGGAGGGCATAGCCTTGCCGTACGCGTTCATGGAAGGCTTGTTCATACGCATCAAGACGATTCCAGTCTCCGCCTTGCTGCCGTCGCTGGAGGCCTGCATCGACGGGGAGGTCGAGCAACAACGTGAGATCCGGTGTGAGCCCGTCGGTTGCAAAGGCGGTTACCATGCGCAGGGTCTTCAAGTCTAGCTGATGCCCAAAACCCTGGTAGGCGAGGGATGAATCGAAATAGCGATCGCAAACGACGGTGCCGCCTTTTTCCAGGTGCGGCACGATCATCTGGCGCACATGCTGGGCGCGGGCAGCCGAAAACAGCAAGAATTCGGTTAATGGATCCATGGCGGTATTATCCAGATTTCCGAGGATGCCCCGGATCTGATCGCTGATCGGAGTACCGCCGGGTTCGCGGGTGAGCAGGATGTTGAATCCTTGCCCCTCAAGGTGCTCGGCCAGACGAGCAGCTTGAAGCGTCTTGCCCCCACCCTCGGGGCCTTCAAGCGTGATGAAGTAGCTCAACTGCGGAAGATCCTCACCCTGCGCTGGGGTTCCTTGCCATAGGAATGCGAGACCAGGTTTGCCTGGCGCGCCAGCTGGTGTTGCAATCGGCGCACATATGATGAAGCCGGATTTAAATCAATCGAGCGAGCACCATTCAATATTTGCTGGATCGCCCGCTGGGCCTCCTCTAACGCGGAATCTAATGCGGGATCGGCGCTGGCCTGTAAATTGAACAACTCGGTGAGGAACCCCTCCATCTGATTGACCGTGTTGGAACGGAGCACATAAATAGGCATACGCCGGTTCTCGGCGTCGCGGATTAATTTTTGACGTTTGCGGTAGTAGGAACGTAACGTCACCATAACTTCCGCATTTCCAATGCTATCGGCAAGCACGATTGGGACCCCAAGGTGCTTGGAGGCGGTTCGCAAGCGGTTGCGAGCGACCCCATACGGGTAGATGTGAATCGGAGAGAGAGGCGTTCCTGGCATGTGTGGCGGTGTAGGAGAAAAGGGCAACCCGTTATCTGTTCCTGCCGGGGCAGTGGGTAAAGCGGTTTGGCGGCGGTAACCTGACGACCCCATGCCACGCTCGCCTGGTGGGGAAGTAGGAGCCTGGATTTGAACCTCGCCTTGTTCATCATACGAGCGCAATTCGGGCAGCAGCGGACGACCACGCAGCATTGAATCGACGGCCGCAGAGACATCACGATGAACCGCCAACCGCTCCCGATCCTGGATTTCAATCAGGACGTCGAATGTGGGGGCAGCCCGACGCTCGAGAACGGTTTTTTGTGTGCCGCGCCGGCGCGCTTCCTCGTCGGAAAGCGTGACCGACTCAATCCCGCCGATTAAATCCGAAAGTGTTGGGTTGAGTAGTAGATTTTCAAGCGTGTTGCCATGGGCTGTGCCGATAAGTTGCACGCCGCGTTCAGCAATGGTACGGGCTGCGACCGCTTCCATTTCGCGGCCGATCTCATCGATCACGATTACCTCGGGGTTATGATTTTCGACGGCTTCGATCATGACCTCGTGCTGAAGCGTGGGCTCGCGCACTTGCATGCGACGAGCGCGCCCAATTGCTGGGTGAGGAACGTCTCCATCGCCGGCGATCTCATTGGAAGTATCAACAATCACCACGCGCTTCTCTTCGGCCAGGATGCGGGCGGCCTCTCGCAGCATCGTCGTTTTGCCCACGCCCGGTCGGCCCAGGAGCAGCACGCTGCTGCCGCCGGTGATGAAATCATCGATGATGTCGATCGTGCCGTAAACGGCACGGCCAACCCGACAGGTGAGACCGACGACCTCGCCATGACGGTTGCGGATCGCAGATATCCGATGGAGAGTCCGTTCGATCCCGGCGCGATTATCGGCATCGAATTCACTGATGCGAGAAAGCACACCCTGAATGTCTTCCGCTTTAACTTCGGAGTCGCTTAAGGCGACCTCTTCGTTTACGAAGCGAGCCGTCGCAATGCGGCCAAGATCGAGGATCACCTCGAGCAGATCGTCTGAACGATTGATCTTCTGCAATGCCTTTGTGATGGATTGCGGCAGCACAGCCAGCAAGTCATCAAGGTTGTCTGTTATCCGTTGTTGCTTCATGGCACACGCGTTGATGTAGGTCCCCTCTGCTCCAAATGGGTGAATGAAGCGGTGGGCTCGGGCTGGGTTCCCTCGATGGCCGGCAAATATGAAGGCAGACGGTCGGTTACGAGATGGGCGAGTCGCTTAACCAGCACTGCTTGATCGTTGCATGGGGTAAAACCCAGTCGATCGAGAGAGCCGCCCAGCCCTCCCTGGTATGAGCGTACGTTGACATAGACCGGCTTCTTTGTGCTTGGGGAAAAGCCTCGAATGAATCCCGCCAGTAAATCGTCACTCAAGGTAGCGGCAGGGTGGAAATAGGGCTGGATCCAGATGCCGCTCGGTCCACGCACAATATCCAGGTAGCCCAGCATTTCACCTTCGAGCCAGTAGACCAAACCACGGCCATTTCTCTCGGGTGGTGGTTCCACTTGTTGTACAAGCGCAGGGACTATGTTTGAGTAGAGCGCCTGAATGGCTGAACGATCGTTGCGCAGCTCTGGACGCCAGGCGTGCTCCTGTGGCTTGAGATCGCCACCGAAAGGCTGGTTCAGCCGCCATACTCGTTGGCGAGCGTAGACGCCAAAGCCGGCTTTGCGCAAGATTTCGAATGCCAGGCTTCCTTCGTCAACGTCGGCCACTAGCGCCTGACAGCCACGCTCTCCTGCCGCTCGCGCGATTCGCTCGAGCAACCGCATCCCCGAGTTGGCCTGAAGTGCCTCCTCGGGCGTCAGATAGGCGATGTGAGCTTGCGTGAAAGTATCCTGTATCTGCACCTGCCCCAAGGCTTCCGGGGACTGGTCTTCATCCGGCCGCACCACGATTGTATGCATAGAACGGTTTGGGCTGAGCAATTCGATCAAGGTATTCTGGATTGTGTGTGGGCCGCGGGTGTAGCGCAGCTGCGAGTTGAGGCAGATGCCGCGATTGCGAACGCGCTGAAGAAGCGCAAAGTCCCGCCAATCAAAATTTCGCACACTCATAAATCACTCACGAACCATGCCGAGAAAATAGTGGTGAAAGCGATCATCGCCGGTAAGCTCAGGGTGAAAACTCGTAGCAAGCAAATGGTTCTCCTGGGCAGCAACGATCTTACCCTCTCCAGAAGGGTCTGGCAATCGGGCCAGGACCTCAACCTCGGGCCCGACACTCTCGATCAACGGGGCACGGATAAAGACTGCCGGGAACGGTCGCTCGGGCTCAGAAAGTTTTGCGATCGATAAATCGGTTTCAAAACTATCCACCTGGCGGCCGAAAGCGTTGCGCTCAACCTGGATATCCATGAGACCAAGCAACGGTTGATCGCGATGGGCATCTTTCGATAGGAAGATGGCGCCAGCGCAGGTGCCCCAGATCGGCTGACGCGCCCCGAATCGGCGCAAGGGTTCGAGCATGTCGAATGCCCGGGCCAGCTTGCCAATGGTGGTTGATTCGCCACCAGGAATCACCAGGCCCTTAAGCTCGGTCAAATGATCGGGTAAACGGACCTCGCGCGTTTCGATACCCATCCTTGTAAATATAGCCCGGTGCTCTGCGAAATCACCTTGTAGGGCAAGCACACCGATAGTCATGTTGATTTGGACTTTTGCTTTCCGCTCCAGGTTTCGATTTCAATAACGAAAACCGAAGTACGGCTAAGTTCGTCCATGGTGATCTCGTCGTAATCCTCACCCGGCTGGAGCTCAGGAAAATATTTATTAAGCAGACCATAAAGACCGCGTGCGGCCTCAGTTGCGTCGGTCACAACCCGAGCCTGACCGAAGGCAATGACGCCGGCATATTCCACACTGAACTCGAGCGCCACTTTAGCCGGGATCAAATCGCCCATCTCGGCTATGCCGAAACACACCAATGGGTTGGCTTCAATATTTGAGCGGGTGCGGCCACTGCTGGCGGTGTGGAAGTAGATGCGCTGATTCTTTTCATCAAACCAGAAGAGATTGGAATTCAAGTAGGGTTGGTCGGCGTGGCTTGTTGCGATGAAGCCGACTTGAGCCAGGCGTAAAAGCTCAGCGATCCTGGCATCCGCATGGATGGCACGGTCGTTGCGGCGGACGCGCGAACGATCATCTTCGGGTTGCAGAGGCTCTCGATTTTCCAGTTTGCTCACCAGCCACGATCAGCCAGGCGTTCTCCATCAGGGAGATCTGTAACCTCAATGCCAACCATGGGCTCGCCCAGACCCTTGCTGATTTCTGCCAGGATGTCGGCCTCTTGATAGTGCGTGACGGCCTCGACAATGGCCTTGCCTCGCTGCGCGGGATCGCCGGACTTGAATATTCCTGATCCGACGAACACACCATCAACACCGAGCTGCATCATTAGCGCTGCATCTGCGGGCGTAGCGATCCCGCCGGCGGCAAAATTAACGACCGGCATGCGACCAAGCTCGCGCGTCTCATTGACCAGCGCAAAAGGGGCACCGATTTCTTTAGAGAAGCGCATCAACTCATCTTCGCGCATGCCCTGTAGTTGGCGTATCGCACCGAGGACAGAGCGTGCATGCCGGACGGCCTCTACCACGTCGCCGGTACCGGCCTCCCCTTTGGTTCGAATCATGGACGCGCCTTCACCGATCCGGCGAAGGGCCTCTCCCAGGTTCCGGCAACCGCAGACAAAGGGTACCTTGAACACCTGCTTATCAATGTGGTTGTCTTCATCGGCCGGCGTGAGAACCTCCGATTCGTCAATGTAGTCTACGCCCAGGGCTTCCAGGATCTGTGCCTCTACAAAATGACCGATGCGACACTTAGCCATTACGGGGATGCTGACAGCTTCCATAATTTCTTGAATCAGGGCGGGGTCGCTCATGCGCGCCACGCCGCCATGGGCGCGAATGTCGGCCGGGACACGTTCCAGGGCCATGACAGCGACCGCGCCAGCATCTTCGGCGATGCGAGCGTGCTCGGCGGTGACGACGTCCATGATCACTCCGCCTTTGAGCATCTGAGCCAAGCCGCGCTTCACTCTTTCCGTACCCACATCCTTTGCCATTGCCACCTCCTGTGGCCTTACGATCTGGTAATTTGATTCTACCACGGAGGCCCTGTTGGACTCACGAAAGGATCGGTCTACGTAGAGAATGTAGGATGGCGGGTGCCCAGGAAGGGGCTTGACAAAACAGTTTAAATTAGTACAATTGGTACAAAGATACAATAATACAATGAGACAATAAATACAATAATATGTTTGCCGACCTGGATTTCCGCAGCCACATCCCCATTTACGTTCAGCTGGTTGAAAGAGTGAAACAGCTGATCGCAACCGGTGCTCTCCAGCCCGGAGACCAATTACCGACCGTGCGCCAATTGGCGGCTGAATTGCGGGTCAATTTCAATACTGTCGCAAGGGCCTATCGGCTACTGGACGAATCGGGCGTGATCTCCACCCAGCAGGGTCGTGGCACCTACGTGTTGGAGGCGCCACCCCCTGAGGATGCGCTGCACTTGCGCCAATCCGCACTCGAGGGGATTGGCCGCCAATTTTTACAAGAAGCTCATCGGATGGGTTTTGAAGCCGATGAGGTTCAGAGCAAGCTGGAGGCCTTATTCGCGCTCTGGCGTAAAGCTGGTGCGCCGCCAGACGACGATTAGTGCGCTGGCGAAGGATGGATAATCACATGAAGCGAAAATCAATGAACGAGCTGGTTTCACGAAAATATGAGGGGCGATCGACTCTCAGGGTTCCCGGAATCGCAATTGCAACCTGGTTGATCCTCGGGGTTGCTTCCGTCATCGCCGGGGTGGTTTTGTATTCGCTTCGAGCAAGCATGCTGTGGGTCTATTTGACGATGGGGTTGATCGACATCATCGGTCTTTATCTGCTCTTTGCGATCAAGGTTGCAGATCAATGGGAGAAAGCAGTGGTCCTGCGGTTTGGTCGGTTTATCGGGTTGCGTGGCCCCGGGGCTTTCTGGGTCATCCCGGTTGTCGATCGCACGCCGGTGTGGATTGACCATCGTGTGATGGTCACACCATTCAGCGCTGAAAAAACGCTGACCAAAGATACAGTGCCAGTCGATGTGGATGCAGTGTTGTTCTGGTTGGTCTGGGATGCAGAGAAGGCGGCATTGGAAGTTGAGGATTATCGCGTGGCAATCGCATGGGCAGCGCAAACAGCCCTGCGAGAGGTGATTGGACAGATGGAGCTGGCCGACATCCTTGTCGGACGAGCGCGTATGGATCGAGATCTTCAGAAAATTATCGATGAACGGACAACCCCCTGGGGCATCACGGTTCAATCGGTGGAGATTCGTGACATTGTGATACCACAGGAGCTTGAGGACGCCATGAGTCGACAGGCTCAGGCAGAACGCGAGCGCCAAGCGCGCGTGATCCTGGGTGAATCTGAGAAGCAGATCGCACAATCGTTTGCCGATGCATCCGAGTCCTACCAAGGGAACCCCACCGCCCTGCACCTGCGGGCGATGAACATGCTTTTCGAAGGTCTGAAAGAGAAGGGCGCCCTGGTCATCGTCCCCTCCAGCGCAGTCGATACGATGAACCTGGGAGGTTTGATGGGCATGACATCGCTGGCGGCTGCTAGTGAGCTGATCGATCGTTCTTCAGAGGCTGGGTAGGGGTTGGCGATGGAATACCGAGTCGAGATCTTGGGCGGGACCATGAAGGGGCCGAAACCCCACGAGCTTGAAGCGCTCCTGAATCAGGTAGCAGAGGAGGGCTGGACCCTTTGCAAGCTCTCCTATAAACCCAACACCAACCAGCTCTGGGTTATCCTGCAGCGAGGCGCCCTTACTGAGTCCACCGGGCCTCGAAAAAAATCGTGGCTTGCGGACTGGTCCTGAGCTAGACGTTTCACGTGAAACATTCGGAATTTGCCGCCTGCGCGGCCGGAGGAGCAGTCGGTTGCGCGGCGGCAATTATGATTGTGGCTGATACTTGAGCGAGAGAGAGATATGTTGGCAGCTATGCATGTGCTGAGTCCAACTCTTATGATCCTGGTCCCGCTGGTGGTTGCGATCTGGTTGGTGCGCCGCTGGCGCTTAGATTGGGCGATTTTTGGATTGGGGGCGTTTACGTTTATCGTTTCGCAGGTTTTTCACATTCCCTTCAATCAGTTCCTTTTGAATCCTCTGTTGGGGCGAATGGGGGACGATGGCTGGGCCTGGGTTGTGGTCGCCCTGACCCTGGGCTTGTCTGCCGGTGTGTTTGAAGAGACCGCCCGCTACCTGGTGCTCAGGCGCCGGGCGCAGCGGGCACGAGATTGGAGGGGTGGGATCTTCTTCGGTCTGGGGCATGGCGGGATCGAGGCGATTTTGCTGGG
>JBFFMI010000026.1:0-18897 GCA_041554155.1 Anaerolineales bacterium | reverse complement strand
GCCAACGCTTCGACATACAACAACTCATCGTTTTTCAACCCGAAGGTCAGCTCATCGGCGTAATACACCTCACCACCGTCGACTAGTTCCTTTTCTAAAGGGACAACCAGGTAGGTTTGTAAGCCTGCTGAAGCAACCATTTCGTCCAGGCTCATGTAGGCAACGAACTGTTCAGGTCGATATGGAATGGGAACCAATTCACCCAAAAGTTCGATCTCCAGCGGATCCTCCGCTACCTTATCTCCGTTGATAAACGTAAATTCCAAACCGCTGGTGTAGTAGCTCCAGGTTTCAAAGCGCACATCCATCAATGAACCATCCATTTGTTCTTCTTCATAGAACAAGATGGAAAAAGCCTCCGGATAACCTTGACGGTCGATAACCCCCGATTGATCTCCTGATAGGGAGGAGCTGGTTAGCGCCAGCACCTGCGGTTCAATATCCTCAACGATTTTGGGCTCTTGTTGGTACGCTTGCCAACCACCTATCAAGAAGATCGCTGCCAGCACCGCAATAACGAAGAAGCCCAGGCCACAACCCCACGCGAACGGTCGCATAGATCGCTTCACTTTTACCGGCTGGCCTGCATCAACAACCGATGCTGGATTCCCACGAACCCAGGCGCTCCCATCCCAGTATTGCCAGGCACCGCTCTCTCCTCCCAGCCACCAGGTCTCACCGGCATGATCCTGAACCTTGAGATTCTGCACCTCCGCCTGGTAGGCTTCGGCGTCTATTTGCCCGCGTTGGTAGCGCGCCTTTAGATCGGCCAGACGTGTTTCAAGTGCATGGAACGTGGGCGGAAGGGAAGCATGGCTCATATCAGATTCTCCTTAGCAGGAAGGGGGTGTGAGGAAATAAAACAGCAGCCTGAAAAGGCTGCTTAATCATTTTCCGCATGTCATCCACAATCCATCCGGAACCCACGGAATTATCAGGTGGGAATTCTCGATTCGCCCCCATCCAGGTGCGTTGAGCGTTTCTGTGCATACCCCCCCCGGGGGCTTCCTGGACTTGCATGGGCAATCTCAAGTCCCACGCTACAGTGTTGTTCCACCATGGCTGTCATTCCGAGGC
This sequence comes from Anaerolineales bacterium, assembly GCA_041554155.1. Classification (GTDB taxonomy): domain Bacteria; phylum Chloroflexota; class Anaerolineae; order Anaerolineales; family E44-bin32; genus E44-bin32. The sequence continues at coordinate 17,820 of JBFFMI010000026.1, read as the reverse complement.
TCTTGAGATTGCGTGTGAATGTATTGAGTATACAGTCTTCTTGCTCCCTGTTCCAACCAACTTGTAGCTGTTGGCTAGTCACAGGGTTATGGATAAAAATCCTTCAGAGCGGGTACGGGAAGCGTGATCAGCCCCTCCTCAACCTGCCCAACCTGGCAGACCCGTTCTGGCTCCATCCCTGCCAAATAAGCGGTATAGGCAGCCATGCAGGTGTCGAGGGTCTCATGATCGCGTAGATCTTGTAGTGGTAAGCGGCCTGTAAGCAGATGATGACGGGTGATCTCTTCCAGCGCGTGTAACGGATTAGGGGTTTCCAAGCCCTCCACGAATAACAGTAATTGACGCTGCATGCGACCTTCGAGCGTGTCCTTTGGAAATGGACTGCGCTCCAGGAGCGTGGCGTAGCCTGTGTGCGCCCGCCCCTCCAGCAGTATGCGTGGTGCGCTGCTCTTGCCTTTTTCGAACAATTGGTAGCCCATATCCTGGGCACGGCGGAAGAGCGCGATCCCGACCTGTACCCAGTTCTTGGTCTGAGCCAAACGGTCGGGCGTGTTATACAGGCGGATATTGCGGCGCCGCAGCTCATATTCACAAACCCTCCACTGGCCCCAGGTTCGACCGCTCGGCTGCAGTCCGCAGGCACGCCGAATATCCGCTTTTCGCATCCAGCCTTGATTCAACCCTTGAGGTGCATCCACAGCTACCACTGCGCTTTCAAAGGAAGCCAGGAAAGCCAGCACATGCTCAAGGTCCCCATGCTCGTGGATAATGAGACCCTTTTTTGCATCCAGCGCTGCATATTGGATCGGTCTTTTCCCGGCAGTGGGGTTGATTCCTATGAAGACTGCATCCTGAAACAGCATCCGTCACTCCTCTACCTTCTATCCATTCATATCAGTTTCGCTCATGGATCCTTGTATAAAACGCCTGCCACAATGTCTGATCCGTATGGTAGGGCGCCAGCCATGGCTTTTCCGCTGCCTCACGCAAAACCGTGGTTATCTTTCGGCCCAGGGAGAGTTGATGGGCTACATAGGCCCATCGGACACGATGACGACCTTCAGCGCTGTGTAGCAGTACGGCCTGGCCAGCTTCTCTACAGTCACGGATGTAGGCACCCGCCAGGCGACGTGCATCAAGGTCCGCTTGTGATTCGTCGACAATGTTCAACCAGAGAAAATTCGCCGGGGTGGTGCCATAAAATATCTGGGGACGATCAGCGGATAGGTGTAGGACAGCGCGAATACCAGTTTGCTGGCTGAACGCTTCCCATGTTTTAGGGATATGCTCTCCCCCTGCAGCATAGATCCCATCCGAGACCCAGGTCATCAACGCCTTCTTGTTATCAAATCCCGACTCAACAGGAGTATACAATGCCCTTTTGACGGCGTCGAATGAGGGCGATATACTTGCTCATACCCACCCCCACCAGGAGACCCAAACGATGGCCAAGAAGAACGACTTTAAGTTGACCTACGCCACCATGTACAACCCACCGGAAGCGCTCCATCAACGCTACGAACGAGCCTTGAAAAAGGTCAGGGCGGAACTGGGGAAAGATCATCCCATGTTGATCAACGGAAAAGATGTTCGTGTCAAGGCAAAGTTTGAGGATCGCTCACCGATCAACCAGGATTGGCTCCTGGGCACCTTTCAGAAAGGCGGCAAGGCAGAGGCGGAACGAGCGCTCAAGGCTGCCCGCAAAGCCTTCCCAGATTGGTCTCGCCGATCCTATAAGGACCGAGTGCGTTTGCTGCGAAAGGCTGCCGCCCAGATTGACAAGCGTGTGTATGAAATCGCTGCTGTGATCTCACTCGAAGTCGGCAAGAACCGCATGGAAGCGCTGGCCGACATCGCCGAAGCAGCCGATTTGATCCGCTACGCCTGTGATCAAGTGGAGCAGAATAAGGGTTTCATCGTGAAGATGGGGCGTGACCCTCTCAAGGGGTACCGAGCCTCGAACACCTCCGTCCTGCGACCTTATGGAGTCTGGCTGGTCATCAGCCCCTTTAACTTCCCCGCTGCACTCACCGGCGGCCCGCTTGGCGCGGCCCTGGTTGCTGGCAATACGGTAGTGATGAAGCCCGCGACCGACACACCGTGGACCGTTCGATTGTTGGCAGAATGTTTCCGCGAGGCAGGGTTGCCCGACGGGGTCCTCAATTTCGTCACCGGGCCTGGCAGCACACTGGGCCAGGCGCTCATCGACAGCCCCGAAGTCGATGGCGTCACCTTCACAGGGTCGTATGATGTGGGTATGGGTATTTACCGCGATTTCGCCAACGGGTTATATCCCCGTCCGATCATCCTTGAGATGGGAGGGAAAAACCCATCGATCGTATCGCGCAACGCTGATCTGGATCGAGCTGTCTCCGGGATCCTGCGCTCAGCCTTCGGCCTTCAGGGTCAGAAATGCTCTGCGAATTCACGCATCTACGTCGAGCGACCGGTATATAAGCAACTCGTCAACCAGCTGGCCGAGGTCACGCAGAAGATCGCCGTTGGTGATCCAACCGATCGTTCTGTTTTCATGGGCCCGGTGATCAACAAAGGCGCTTATGAAGATTTTCAGACTTTCACCCGCTCGCTGAAGAGGGCCGGTAAATTTGTGGCGGGAGGTAAGATCATCACTGAAGGTGATTTTGGCAAGGGTCTCTTCTGCCAGCCGACGATCGCCGTCGACGTCCCGCACACCCATCACCTGTGGAAGCAGGAGATGTTCCTGCCGATCACAATGGTCCATCCGATCAGCAGTCTTGAGCAGGGCATGAAGTTCGCAAACGACGTGATGTACGGCCTCACTTCCGGCTTCTACGGCACCGAAGAGGAAGCGTCCTGGTTCTTCGAGAACATCGAGGCGGGTGTCAACTACGCCAACCGCCCCCAGGGTGCCACAACCGGCGCGTGGCCTGGGTTTCAACCGTTCGGCGGTTGGAAGGGGTCGGGCTCATCCGGCAAGAATGCCGGCGGCCACTACTACGTGCAGCTCTACATGCACGAACAGATCCGTACCATCATCAGCTAATCTGGACCCCCGAGCCCCCTCATGTGAGGGGGCTCATTGCATATACTCATGACCTCTCGACTCGCAGCTGCGCTCATCCTGATTGGCATCATTGTTTTGACCGTCTTCGTCATGACGTTGCAGGTCGGACAGTCGGATCTCCGTGTATTGCTGATAGGTGCGGCGATCAGCGGTATCGGTCTGCTCATCCGACGGCGGGCGGTTCGCCGTCGAAAGCGCTCAAGTGGACGGTTCTCCACCTTGAAGAGGCTGCGGGGTATCGAGGAAGAAGATCAAGACTAATCCTCCATTTGTAGGGGGACAGATATGGTCAGTTGGCGAAAACCCACCCACTTGCCGCATTTCGATTACAGCCAACCAGGTGCGTACTTTGTGACATTCTGTGTCAATCAAATGCGGTGCCTCTTAGGGAATATCTCTGATACACAGGTCCATTTAACTCCTAGAGGTGAGATTGCTGAGAACGCTTGGCAAGCGGCAGAAGCGCACTTTGCGCTTATCTCAATAGACTCCCGAGTAATCACGGATAACGAATAAAAGCCACATTTGTTCATTCCTTCAAGCGATCTCACTCCAAGGTCAATTACCTCCCATTGGTACAACCCTAAACCTCTGATAGACTTGCTTCACACAAATAACCCATAAGGAGCGTGACTCATGGCCGACATCATTGATTATCAAATCTACGGGGACGATCTGCAATTGGTCGAGATTGAGCTCGATCCCAACGAGGGCGTTCGCGCCGAAGCCGGCACCATGACCTATATGGAAGACGGCATCCAGATGCAAACCGGCACGGGTGGTGGGATCTTCAAGGGGCTCGCGCGCGCCATCACCGGCGAGAGCTTCTTCATCACCACCTTCCTTAACACCGCTGGGGCGAAACAACGTGTAGCCTTCGCCGCGCCATACCCCGGAAAGATCATCCCGCTCGCGCTCGATGACTTTGGCGGGACAATCATCTGTCAGAAAGACTCTTTCCTCTGCGCGGCCCAGGGCATCGAGATTGAGATCGCTTTCACCAAGCGACTGGGTGCCGGTATTTTCGGTGGGGAGGGATTTATCTTGCAGCGCCTCAAGGGGTCCGGCATGACCTTTGTGCACGCAGGAGGCACTGTGATCGAGAAGGACCTGGCCGCAGGCGAATCTCTCCGTGTTGATACGGGCTGTCTTGTAGCCTTTTCAAACAGCGTGGATTACGACATTAAATTCGTTGGCGGTTTCACCAACGCGCTCTTCGGCGGTGAAGGGCTCTTCCTGGCCAGCCTTACCGGCCCAGGAAAAGTTTACTTGCAGAGCTTACCCTTTTCACGACTGGCAGATCGTGTACTGGCAGCCGCTCGCTTCCAACAGCGCAAGGGTGAGTCCAAAGGGGCAGCCGGGATCGGTGGGGATATCCTTGGTAATCTTCTAAGCGGCAATTAATTGCAAAGCCGGTGATGAGCATCCAGCGTTGGATGCAAGCTTGCTACCAGCCATGATGATGGACCCAAGCATGGACTATATCTCGGTTGACGTCGAAACGGCTGGCCCCACCCCGGGGGATTTTCCATTGCTATCAATTGGCGCATGCCTGGTCGGCGAACCGGAGCGTTCTTTTTACGTTGAGTTGAAACCTGATCGAGAAGAGATGGAACCCTCAGCGGTTGAGATCTCCGGGTTGGATCCGGATATCCTTAAACGTGACGGGACTCCGCCCGGCGAAGCGATGCAAGCCTTCGCACGCTGGCTGGAGCAGATCTCTCCCGAGGGCGACGATCTTGTCTTCGTGGCTTTCAACGCTGCCTTCGACTGGATGTATATCGCCGAGTATTTTCACCGTTACCTGGGCCACAACCCCTTCGGCCACCGGGCCCTGGATATAAAAGCTCTCTATATGGGTCATTTCGGCGTACCCTGGCATGAGACCGGCATGAATCAGGTGGCAAAATCGCTCGGTCTCCCGATACAGCTAACGCACAACGCGCTCTCCGATGCCATCGACCAGGCCAATCTATTCGCAAAGCTCATGCAGCGTATTCAAAAGGATAAGGAAAATGATGAGTGAATCTTCTTCGCAGGTAGACCTACAGCGCATCCTCGATTCAGCCCAGCGCCTGGGCGTTGAACTGGACGAAGAGGAAGCGATCCAATGGCTGACCGCTGTCAGTGCTGCCAAGGGCAGCACCGATGTCGTCGTCGACACGCGGACAGGCGTCTTTGGACATACTGTGTCCATGCTCGACTTTAGTGACGAAGAGTTGAACTACTTTCGCAAGATCGGCAAGCTCGTGGAATTCCTGGATGAGCCGGGGGTCGTTGAGACTGCTCTGGCGCTCTCCGGTTCAGCTGCTCAATCGAAGATACAGACCTATCCCGGCGATTGTGATTACTTCGAGCGGATCAATATCAAAGCCGACACCCGCGAAGAAGCCTGCAGGATCCTCGGTCGTCTGATGCGTGAGAAAGCTCTCGAAACCGCTAGCGGGGAGACTTTTCAGTTAATCGAAGTAAAACTTGGATCCTATCCTGCGGATGTCATCAGAGACGGCAAGAGTCACGCAGCCGGCACCCCCATCTCCTGGTCCCACGATGAAATCGCAGCCGGGGTGATTAAAGCCCAGGCTCCCGATGGAAGCGCTGTTGATATTACATGGGACGATGCCACCCAGGATCCTGGCTGGTGCAAGTTGGACTGGGTCGTCGTCGATCCGGTCCGAGGTGAATTGGCGAATGCCTCGAATATGCTCGACGTCACATGGGAACAACCGGATGGTGGGATCATACCGCTTGATGGTTACCTCGATCCATATTTCCAGGAGGTCTACCTCGAGGCCGAATCGGTACCCTTGTTCTCCAAGCTTGCCAAGCACGTCTCGGCCGATGCACTCGATGAGTACGTACAGCAGCTCGAGAAAGAGGTCCGGAAGTATCTGGGGAAGAGCGCAAACTACGGCAAAGCCGCCAAACGCATGTACAACATCTTTCGCTTGACCGGTCGATATGAGGAAGCTGCTTTCGTGCGTGAGCTATTTGACGAACCCGCTACAGCGCTCTACCAGGTGTGGTCGCTGATCCGCACGATTGATGATGTTGTTAATGATCCTGGCAGCATCCCGCGCCAGGCTCTTCTCGATCAAGCCGATAAGCTGGTGCTCTCGGTCGTCGATGCCCTGGAGGGTGAGCAGGAAACGGAGATTGTGCGCTCCCTTCTGAAATTACGCGGCGCGCTCTCTGATGACCAGACGGCCGATGCATGGAAACGCGCAGTGGAGACTACCCGGGCAGAGGTGATCAATCTGGTGAACAACTTCTTCCACGATCGTCTGACGGGATACCCTCCCGTCCAGGCCTACATCATCAGTGTCCGGGAGGAGTAGGGTGGGGGGTCTTACAGATCGAGCAGGGGGGGAAGACCCCGGTGGATCCGACAAAATTGCGCAAGCCCACCAGGCCTGGCAGGAGAGTATGTCGCGCCGCATCGACGAGGTGCGGCATGAAGTTCGCCAGCGCAACTGCAACCATCTGGCGCTGTGCACCGGTGCGGAGATTCTCAACGATGCGCTCCTGTTAAGCTATTGGGGTCGGCAGGTATCGATCAGCTGGCCGGAGCTTGAAGGGTCTTATCTTGTGGATGAGGAGGCATGTTCAGTTTTCGACCAGGGTATGTTGCTCTACTACCTGCACACGGCTGATGGCATCGACCTGGCAGATCGATGGATTGGATTCCGTGAGCTGCCCAACGGGGCTTTTTACAATCAGGCCTTTCAGGGCTACAGCGGAGATCGCATCACAGAGCACTTCGATCAAGACCTGGAAGCTCTGCACCAGGCGGCCCGCCAGATTGAAGGGTCTCAGCTCCCCGCATTAGCACCGGTTGCCTATGCCTTCACCCCGCTGCCTCGAATCCGGCTAGCCTTCGCATATTGGCCCGGGGATGAGGACTTTCCTTCACGTGCCACGATCCTCTTTGATGCACATGCCAACCACTATATGACCACGGATGGTCTCGCCTTGCTGGGTTCTGGCCTGAGCCGGCGTATTGTTCGGGCTGGGTCTGCGGGGTGAGTCCGTTGGTCTGGGCAGAGCACCGAATCGGCAACCCTCTTGGCTCCCAGGATGTTGGACAAACCAGCGAGGCCCTTTGCTGGATCTCGATGCTCTGCTGCAAGTAACAGCAGGCAAATCCACGGCTGTATGAAGCTGATCTTCCGTCATTCCCCCCTTCTGCATAAATCGCAGCCCAGGAGAGCATTGGAACCATACTCTCCTCTCATCCAGTTGGAAATTCATCGTTACAGATTGCTGCATCAACCAATCCTGGTGTGGCCCTCTTAATGCTTACACGCAGATCGCAAGGTCACCCCTCTTCTTGACCGTAAACTCAAGCAGGATGGTTTATTTCATTATTTGAAAGTGCCCCAGAGTGACATCTAGCAACAACCCTATTTGCCTGTAATGTACGAGAAATAGCGCAAACTATCTGGAAGCGCCAGGATTCGTTTTGGCACGACTGGTGCAATGGTCATTTCAAGTACCACAGGGTCCTATTGGTCCTGCGGCTCGCTCCATGCAAAATGGATGGCAGGATGATTCCGCCTCAGCAAGGACCGTACGATCCATGTCAACTGGAGATCCTATGGCTATCACACCCAGTCGCATAGGTTTTATCGCGACTCATTTCAATGGCATAGACCATGTCAGCTTCGAAAGTTATATCTGGCGCGACGTCCTGACCCAGATGGGGCATGAATGCTTTTATTTTGCCGGCGAGTCAAATCAGGCGGAGGAACGCACGGTTATTGTGCCTGAAGCCAGCACTCAACACGACGATATCAAGCTGCTACATCGGGAATTATACGAAAATGGGAAACGCTCCTCTAAAACTTCAGGTACGATCCAGGCGTTGCGCTTCCACATCAAGCAGCATCTTCATCAGTTTCTGCAGACCTTTGATATCAACATCCTCATCGTTGAAAATGCGCTCGCGTTACCTGCCAATATTCCACTTGGGCTTGCTCTATCCGAGGTCATTGGTGAAACCGACATAACCTGCCTTGCGCGCCACCACAACTTCGCCTGGGAGCAGTTGCAGTACCGGCATTCACCTGCCAGGGATTACCTCCTTAGCAGTTTCCCGCCGAAACTCCCTTCCGTTGAACACATCGTGGCCACCAGGGCTCATGCTGACGAGCTGGCCATGCGGGTGGGTGTACACGCGCGCATCATCCCCTACGTACGGGACTTTCATAATCCTTTGGAATTGACCACCTCACCTGACGAGCTAACCGATGAAATGGGGCTCCCGGCTGAAACCCGGATGGTATTATCGACCTCTCCGTTGCGCCCTTCCAGTCAGATCGAAGGGGTCCTCGCTTATATCGCCCGGATGGAGCACAAACCAGAACTCATCCTGACATCTTTGGCCTCAGAACAAGATCCGAGTTACCTGAAATTCATCATGGAAACAGCTGACCTATTGCAAATCAAGGTGCATTTGATGGGGGAGCGCCTCAAAGCACTGGTTCCAGAGCGTGAGCGGCTTATCGCACAATTTGGTAGCTTTTTCAAAGGATCAGATTTCACTCTCACGATGGGACAGACCCAGGAAGCCGCGGCTGAGGCGATCAATGCCATCTACTTTGGTGTGCCCATGCTCAGCTTCCGGCATAATGCTGCCCTTCGGGAATTAAAACGGATGGGCTTCCAATTCCTGGAAATCGAGAATCCACCACATCTGGAAGCCGTTCGCGCCGTGGAAGTAGCGCTTGAGGATACCGAGCAGGTTCATGCATTGGTAGAGCATAATTTTCAGCTCGGTGTCGAGCATCTATCACTGGATACACTGAGAGGGGAACTGGCGCAATCACTCCAGAGGTCCTTGACGTCCTGATCGAGCTTCCGTTATCCTTTGTGCTTCATTCGACTCGGGGTGATGGATGGCACAAAAGATGACAGATATACCCACAAAGCAAAACCACAATATCGTCACCCGACTGTTCTTATCACCCGATGAGCCGCGTCTGCGGGCGGGATGGCGACTCCTCCTGCATACACTCCTGCTTGGATTGGCCACCAGCCTTTTCCTGCTAATTTCCCTTTTCTTTTCCGGTATTTCCGGTGGTGGCACACTCGACATAAGCCTGCTTGCTCTGGTCGTAGAGTTAGCCAGCATACTGCTTGCGACCTGGTTTGCACGGCGTTTTATCGATCGTCGAAGCTTCCGCTCGCTGGGATTCAACGTTACACGGCAAAGCTGGGCTGATATGTTTGTGGGCTTTCTCATCCCCGGGCTGTTGATGGCATTGATATTCATAAGTGAGTTGATCCTTGGTTGGACACGCTTCGAAGGTTGGGCCTGGCAGCACGAGAGCATCAGCACTATCACCCTGGGATTGGTCTCTGGCTTCATTGCCTTCACGCTTGTAGGATTCAGTGAAGAGATCTTAAGCCGGGGATATCATCTACAAAATCTGGAAGATGGACTGAATCTAGGTTGGGCGCTTTTCATCTCCTCAGCGTTCTTTGCGATTCTGCACGCCGCCAACCCATCCAGCAGTTGGACCTCAACCTTAGGTATTTTCCTCGCGGGCCTCTTTCTTGCTTATGGATGGGTCCGCACGCGCCAACTCTGGCTTTCAATCGGTTTGCACATCGGCTGGAACTTCTTCGAAGGCACGATTTTCGGATTTCCTGTGAGCGGCTTACCCACCTTTCGTTTGATCGAACACAGCCCAAACGGGCCACCCTTGATTACAGGCGGGGCATTTGGCCCCGAAGCCGGACTGATCATTCTTCCGGCGATGGCGCTGGGGCTGTACCTGATTTATCGCTACACACAGGGACGCCAGCCCCAAAAACACTCGGCAGTCACGAGCGATCCTGCGATCCAGCATTCTCCCTAACGCGCCCGCTAACCCACGACCTTCAATATTTTGCCCCTTGACTCGCGGGGAACATTTGTTCTATACTGGCCCCATCTAGAACATTCGTTCGATATGGAGGTCGGCCATGTCCACATTTACACACACAAGACGTTTTTCGATCGGTCAGGTTTTGCGGCAGGCTTGGAACGGTCTGGAATCCCGCATTCCCTTTCCCCGCATCTCCGTGTATGGGCTCTTAATGATCGGTGCGCTGTTCGCCTTCGAGAGCTTCAATTATGGAACCACGGAGTTTGCGCTCTACGATTTGCTCGGCGATCTCCGCTTTGGCGGTATCGCATGGTCCACCATCCTCGCGCTGGCGTTTTGCGGGATGGATATAGCTGGCATTGTGCGCTTATTTACCGCAGAGCGTGACCATGCAAAATCCCTAGAAACCTGGTACCTGCTTGCAGCCTGGTTGCTCGCTGCAACGATGAACGCTGCACTAACCTGGTGGGCTGTCTCTCTGGCCCTTGTCGGTCACAACGGTTTGGGGAATGAGGTCCTTGGGCGTGAAACGCTAATCGGCTCTGTGCCTATCTTTGTCGCCGTTCTGGTGTGGTTGCTGCGTATCCTCATTATCGGAAGCTTCAGCATGGCAAGCAGCCGCATGTTTAAGGGGATGGCAGGATCGGGTTCAACCCGGAATGCTGCAGCTCGTCCCGCTGGGGCAACAAATCAGCGTTCCACTCAAACCAGCCCGGGTTTTCAACCCGCACCCAAACCCACCGCACGCAACGGAAAGCCACAACAACGTCCTATGGCAGCCCGCCCACACCGCTCACCCTAGTTTATGAGCGCGCTGTCTCGTACTTTCGGGCGTCGGATCAGACCTCTTGATCCGACGCCCGTACCTCACCTTGCAGCTATCATCGTCCCGCTTATCTTGTTGGGAGCGATCATTGTGCTTGCGCTGCATCTGCTCCATTACGCTTCGAAGCAGCTGCTGTTAACCGAACAACCCGGCGTTTCCTCCGCCCCATCCATATCACCGGTGACTGCCATCTATCCCGATCCACCGAGAAGCCTGCAAATATTCGCGCCAGGTGTACGCGCCTGGGAGAGAGACGTATTTCGTTGGTCGAAAATATATGGTTTGCCACCCACGCTTGTAGCGATTGTTATGCAAATCGAATCGTGTGGTTCGCCCGATGTAGAATCGTCCGCAGGCGCGAAAGGCTTGTTCCAGGTGATGCCCTTTCATTTTTCACCGCATGAAGATCCATTCGATCCAGAAGTCAACGCCGCACGCGGGCTCGCCTATCTCGCACGGTCATTCGAACTCGCCGGCGGGGCGATTGATAAAACTTTAGCGGGTTATAACGGGGGACATAGCGTGATCGAACGCGAGCCAACCACTTGGCCGGATGAAACCCAACGCTACGTTTCGTGGGGAACAGGCATATGGGAAGATATTGAGTCAAATAGAACCAGCAGTGAGACGTTGAACCTGTGGCTCGCCGCCGGGGGTGAGCACCTCTGCCGTAGAGCTATAGCATCAAATCAGGGCAATTAAGTATCCAGAGACTAATTGTTTTATCCCCATAACCTACCGGTCTATGCTGTCTCTTGATTCTGCTCACACTCGCTCGTCACAAGGGGCAAGACTATTGTGAAGGTGGACCCTTGGCCTTCTTGCGACTCGACTTCGATCGTCCCATCATGGCTGCGTGCGATCCAGTAGGCGATCGATAACCCCAACCCTGCCCCACCACCAGAACGGCGTGTGCGTGATGGGTCGCGACGGTAAAAGCGCTCGAATATGTGTGTCAAGTCTTGAGCAGGAATTCCCTGGCCCGTATCACAAACACTCAACCTTGCATGGGCGCCATCGCAGAGGAGCTCCAGTGTAATTTCACCGCCATTCGGTGTGTGTTCGATCGCATTAGAGACCAGGTTCAGGATGACCTGTTTTAACCGGTCTCGATCACCGACAACCCGAGCCTGATCTTCCCGACCGATTTTGATGATCATTTTATCGTTGGCCAACACTTTCGCCTGCCGGTAAACCTCCAACATCAAGGTATCCAATTCGACCGTCTCTTGTGCCAGTGGAAGCTTTCCGGTTTCTGCCTGCGCTAACAATAATAAATCCTGCACCATGCGGGTCATGCGCTCAACTTCTGAACCAATGGCCTCAAGCGATTCATCATCGGCGCTACCGAATTGCCGGATCAGATCCACATTGCCACGAATACCCGTTAGCGGCGTGCGCAATTCATGAGAGACGTCTGCGAGGAAACGCCGCTGGGCCTGGAACAAGTTATCCAGCCTTTCTAGCGTTGCATTAAATGCCATTATCAGTTTCCCAACCTCACCCGCCGGTGGTCCTAATTGTGGGATTCTACGCGAGAGGTCATCGGCACGCGTGATCTGTAAGGCTGTTGACGTAACTTCATCAAGCGGCTGCAGGGCTGCGCCGGCGGCGATGTATCCGATAATGGCGGCTACGATCAAAGCCAGGATACCTCCGGCTGATAGTACGCTGAGCAGCATCCTGGTCGTGAAATCAACAATCTGAAGCGTGGCACCAAGCTGCAAGTAAGCCACAACTTCATTATCAGGCCGAGAGACCAGCGGAACCGTGAGAATCCGCAGGCGTTCATTACCGTGTTGCTCTGTCGTGAATGTATTCTCGGTCGCAGTTAATGTCGACGCATCGAAAGGTCCCTGGATATGGGGGGCGTTGTTTGACACCCAAACTATTTCACCACCGACATTAAGAAATTGCACGGAGACATTTGTGGTCAGATCAAGAGCGCGCAAGGTGATCGCCAGATCATCCGGCGTCCGACCCGCAACAAGCAGTTCATCTGCTGTGCGGTTTAGCGTGCTCTCAATCTCGGAAGTGAGACTGTAATTAAGGGTTGTGTAAACAATCGTGCCGAAGAGAATCAAAACGGCGGCCAAGACCGCCGTATACCAGATGGTAAGACGCAGCCTCAGGCTCACGTCGACTCCCGCAACACATATCCCACGCCACGCACGGTATGGATCAAACGCGACTCACCATCGTCTTCAGATTTTTGTCGTAGGTAGCGTACATAGACCTCGATGATATTGCTCTCGCCACCGAAGTCATATCCCCATACCCGATCAAATATTTGATCCCTTGTCAACACTTGCCTTGGGTGACGCAAGAAAAGTTCAAGAAGCTCATATTCTTTTGCCGTCAGCTCGATCACACGCTCACCACGGAACGCTTGATGCGTCCCCGTATCAAGCCGCAATGTGTCAAAAGCCAGTATTTCAGGCTCATCCGAACGCGAGCGCCGGATAAGCGCCCGGACACGAGCCAGCAGCTCATTGAGAGCAAAAGGTTTAACCAGATAGTCGTCCGCTCCTGCATCCAATCCCTGAACCCGATCGGCGACTGAATCTTTCGCCGTCAGCATTAATATTGGCACATCGCTGGCCACACGCAGCCGACGACACACCTCAAGCCCATCCAGGCCCGGTTCAAGCTCTGGTAGCATCCAATCCAGAATGATCAGATCGGGTGTCTCTTGCTGGGCTAGCTCAAGACCGTCCGTTCCGTTCACAGCAGTCTCAACCCGATAGCCTTCGTAACTCAAACCACGCCGCAGGAACTGCAAGATGCGTTCTTCGTCTTCAATTACCAGGATGGTTTTTACCATTTCAGCTCCTGCGGCATCTTATACCACATGGGTACCCCATAGCAAAGGAGCCGCCGGTTGATGGCGGCTCCTTATCTTAACGCGGTAGGACTTAGACGAGTTCGACGGTTGCACCAGCTGCTTCAAGCTTGGCTTTGGCATCGTTGGCCGCGTCTTTGCCAGCCTGTTCCATCACCTTAGCGCCAGCGGTCTCAGCCAGTTCTTTCGAATCAGCCAGGCCCATCTGGGTAATCTGGCGGATGGCTTTGATCACATCGATTTTCTTTGGTCCGACATCCTTGAGGATCACGTCGTATTCGCTCTTCTCCTCAACGGCCTCAACTGCTGCGGCTACACCTGAAGCAGCAGCCATCGCAACTGGTGCTGCTGCAGAAACGCCCCACTCCTCTTCCAATTCTTTAACGAGCTCAGAAACTTCGAGGATTGAAAGCTTGTTGAGTTCATCCTTAATCTTCTTTAAGTCAGCCATGATTGAAATTTCTCCTTATATTCTTTCCCACATCCGTGGTTAATTTGATCCAGTTATGCAGCAGGTGCTGCTTCGCCCTCGGCTTCGCTGTAAGCCTTGAGTACATTGACTAGTTGTCGCAACGATCCAGCAAATACACCCACAAGCTGGGTGGCCGGTGAATTTAAGACGCTCAAGAATTGAGATTGCAGGACCGGCATTGGCGGCAACTCTGCCAGCTGTCGCACCTCTTCCATGCTCATGAGTGCCCCGTCGACAATCGCGCCTCGGACCTTGAATACCTCTTGCTCTTTGGTCAGATCCACGAGTGTTTTGAGCATTGCCGGGATATCTTCCGACGTCGTGCTAATGGCCGTTGGGCCATCAAATCCATCGCCCGGTGGCTCAATGCCGAGTTCTTCAAATGCCCGCATTGCAATCGTGTTTTTGACAATGAAGTATTCGCTACCGATCTCGCGCAGCTTGTTGCGTAAATCTTCAATCTCTTTAACGCCCAGGCCAGCATAGCCGGTAAATACCATAGCGCTGTTGCTTTGGAGTGCCTCTTTGTATTGCTCCAGGAGAGCTTCCTTGCGCTTCTTCGATATAGCCAAGTTCGTTCACCTCCTTCAGTTAAAAGTTTCGAGCCTTTGCTTCGCAAGACGCAGTAAGCAAAGACTCGGAGTGCTTCGAACTTGGCAATATCCGGGCCCTCACCTGGGCAGGAAATTAAGCCCGCAGGCACCTGCTGTCTTCGGCGAAGTCAGATCTCGATTGTAACAGGCAAACCGCGATTCTTCCAGGGTTTGCTGCAGGTATGCTATTCCATTGCCTGTGCGGCCGATGCGTCCACTCGAATACCTGGGCCCATCGTGCTGGTCACGGTAATCTTACGGATATAGGTTCCCTTAGCAGATGCAGGACGAGCACGCTTTACTGAATCCATCAATGCGGCCATATTGTCATATAGCTGCTTTGCTTCAAAGGATGCTTTCCCGATCGGCACGTGAAGATTTGCTGTTCGATCGATGCGAAATTCTACACGTCCGGATTTTAATTCATCAATCACCCGTGGAAGATCATCTTCCTGAACAACTGTTCCGGCTTTGGGATTTGGCATCAGTCCGCGCGGGCCTAGTATTTTGCCCAGGCGCCCGACTTTGCCCATCATATTGGGGGTCGCCACTACAGCATCGAAATCCATCCAGCCACCCTGGATTTTGCCTACAGTCTCATCGTCGGCGATGAAATCCGCACCGGCTGCAGTGGCTTCGCGCGCAGGATCACCTTCTGCAAACACAAGAACGCGCACTGTCTTCCCAAGACCGTGAGGTAGCATCACCGTGTCACGAACCTGCTGCTCGGCATGGCGAGGGTCAACACCAAGCCGCATGTGCACCTCTACCGTCCCATCGAATTTGGAATAGGATGTTTCCTTGACGAGCTGGAGAGCTTCCAGCGGTTCGTAAGCCTTGTCGCTGTCAATCTTCTCAGCGGCTTCCCGATATTTTTTACCGTGCTTTGCCATCATGTACTCCTTGTGGTGCGAGCGGGCTCAAGCCCTCCCACGTAAGCGTTAGTCTTCTATTACGATGCCCATATTGCGGGCGGTGCCTTCGATCTGGCGCATCGCGCCATCTAAATCGACGGCGTTGAGGTCCTTCATTTTGATTTCGGCGATTTCCCGCACCTGATCACGGCTAACCTTGCCAACCTTTTCACGGTTGGGCTCGGCCGAGCCTTTCTCAACGCCGGCAGCCTTGCGCAGCAAAACGGCTGCAGGTGGTGTTTTCAGGATAAAGGTGAAAGATCCATCGCTATAGATTGTGATCTCAGCCGGGATGATCTCACCCGCCTTACTGGATGTGCGGGCATTGTAATCCTTGCAGAATGCCATCAAATTGATGCCATGCGGCGCTAAGGCCGGGCCGATCGGCGGAGCAGGATTCGCTTTACCCGCTTCGATCTGTAAACGTACAACTGCTTTCAATTTTTTTGCCATCTAGGGACCTCCTGTGGTGCAAACGGGCTTCGCCCTCCCACGATATTTCCTCAGGGATTGAGGAATGTCTTATGCTTTCTCCACTTGCAGGAAATCCAATTCAACCGGTGTTTCCCTGCCGAAAAACGACACCATCACTCGAACTTTGGCTCGCTCCATATCGATATCGGAGACCGTGCCGATAAAATCGTTGAAAGGGCCATCGATGATTCGCACCTTCTGCCCGGTCTTGTAGGTAACCTTTATGCGCGGGGCTTCGGCTTCCATGCGCTTAACGATTTGTGCGACTTCTTCCTGACGAAGTGGAGTCGGGTCGTTGCCCATGCCGACGAAACCGGTTACACCCGGGGTATTGCGGACGACATACCATGAATCTTCATCCATTTGCATCTGGACCAGGATATAACCCGGAAAGACTCTGCGCTCAACAGTGCGGCGCTTGCCATCCTTCACTTCGATCTCTTCTTCCGTGGGAACCACGACATCGAAGATCTTACTCTTCATCCCCATGGTCTCAATGCGCTGCTCGAGGTTGTGCCGGACCTTGTTCTCATAGCCTGAATAGCAGTGGACCACATACCAATGGCGGTCTTCCTCTGCAACAGCCTCCGTTGCGATCGGGTCCTCTTCATCTTTCTTGGTCTCAGCCTCTGGTTCGTCCTGTGGCGCCTCAGCCTCTTCTGCTTCAATCTCAATGTCTTCTTTTTGCGATGGACTCTCTTCATCCTCCACATCGGACTCTTCAGGTTCATCAGCCTCGACCGTTTCATCCAGGGGTTCGTCGCCTGATTCATCTTCTGCGGCAGGTTTGTCTATCGGTAGGTCCTCAGCCTCATCATCAGGATCAACTTCTGCTTCGGTTTCCACTTCTTCCGAATCCGAAAGTTCCCCGACCTGCTGCTCAGCCTCGGTTGCCTCTTGAGCCTCAGTTGACGCGTCAGGAGCTGCGGAGTCAATTCCTTGCTCCGTATCAGCACTTGTATCCTCAGCCGCTCCCGAAGGTGCCTCTGGCACCTCGGCCTCAGCGTCAGCAAGTTCTATTGATTCTTCCAATTCGTCTGCAGGTCGTTCTTCTGCGTGTTCTTCAACCACGATATATTCCTACGATCTTTTACTTATCCCAAACTGATAATGAAGCCAACGATGCGAGCGAAGAGGAAATCCAGGAAACCCAGGAGTGCGCTCATCAGAACAAGTACGATGATCACAATCATGGTTAACCGTAACGCTTCAGGGCGCGACGGCCAGTTCACTTTACGCAATTCCGTAAACGTCTCGCGGAAGTAACGTGTGATCGGGTTGCCTCTTCTTTTTGCTACTGATCTTGACTTCGCCACTAAACTTCTCCTCAGATGAAGCGACGCCCTGGGACCGTAGGCGTCGCATATCTCTCAGGCAGGCGAGGCAGGAATTGAACCCGCAACCCCCGGTTTTGGAGACCGGTGCTCTGCCAAATTGAGCTACTCGCCTACGTGGGGCTTTTTTGCAGCCCCTACTTCGTCTCTCGGTGCAGCGTGTGCTTGCGGCACCGCTTGCAATATTTATTCAACTCCATACGTGCAGGATCGTTCCGGCGATTTTTCTCGCTGGTGTAATTACGTTCCTGACACTCTGTGCATTCCAGTGTTATCACCGGACGGACATCTTTCTTTGCCATAATTTATCTCTGCGCCTGACTAGCAAGCCAGGCGCAAATACCACTCCTATTCCAGGATCTCGGTGATCACACCCGCGCCAACGGTCAAACCGCCTTCACGGATGGCGAACTTCGAACCCTTCTCCAACGCCACCGGCGTGATCAG
>JBFFMI010000025.1:0-19382 GCA_041554155.1 Anaerolineales bacterium | reverse complement strand
GAGTTGAAGGGCTCCTCCATGCCGCCCTCGGTGATGCGCCAGAAAACATACGCATCGCTGAGATCGCTCATCATCGAACTATCCGCAAGCGAAGCCGGTTTTGGATCGAGTGCTGCAGCTGCAGGGCCATCGCCAAGCCCGGTATCGCCATGACAGGAGGCGCAATTCACCGCAAACAACTCTGCACCGGCTGCAATGGCAGCGGCATCGTCGGTGAAGGGATTCTCGAGATCCTCGTACTCATGCGGCATTTCGGCATGCTCGTGATCATCCGCATGTTCCCCCTCCATGTGTTCGTCCTCGTCATGATCGTCGCCGTCTTCATGCTCATCGGCGTCATGATCATCTCCTTCGGCGTGCTCATCATCCATGTGTTCTGCTTCTTCAAGGTCATCCCCATCTTCGTGTTCGTCAACCACGATCTGGGCAGACCCGTCCCCTTCGGCGGAGGGGCTGGCACAGGCCGCGATGAGCAAGGTTCCAATCATCAGCATAGTGATCAACAGCCAGGCCCGTCGGTTTGCTTTCATCAGTTCTTCTCCTTTGGTAGGGGCGGATTATTATACCCATTATAAGATAAAACCACCCCAATAAGTCCTAAAGAGAATTGTGTCGGGTGCACGAGGGTCCCAGTGGGGGCTGGTGCATATACGCTCCCTTTTAGGTGCGTTTAAGGTTCATCCGTTTTATCACCTGAGCCTTACACCCCCAATCGATCATCTTTAGAACTTCGCATCCCTTGGGGGATTGTGTGGAAGGATCGTTTTCTACTTCAAGGAGTAGACACAACCCGCTGTGGGGCGCTGCGTAGATCGCGGCGGATTCCGATCCAGATCAGCACATAATAGGCGACGTAGGCGATCGCTTCGGTCAGCGAGGGGTTGCCGTTATAGCCAAAGACGGTTTTAAGGGTTGTTCCAAGTAAGGACTCTTCGCTCAGGATCGGATTTAAGTCATAGACCGGGTCGAGGATTGCCGGGAGCCAGCCCACCTCGACAAACTCGTGGATGCCATGGGCAAACAAGCCGGCGGCGAACAGGATGAGCAGCAGGCTGGTGACGGTGAAGAAGTTCTGCAGGTTGAGCCGGATCGTAGAAGCAGCCAGTGCCCAACCCAGCAAGATGGCCGATGCGATTCCCAGCAACCCCCCGGCCAGCGCCTGGCCGGAGCCAGAAGTAAGTGCCGCCGCACTGAGGAAAAGGGCAGTTTCAACGCCTTCGCGTAGCACGGCGAAGAAGGCAATGGAGAAGAGCGGCCAGGCGCCTCCGCCCAGAGCCGCTTGCTTCACGTCTTGCTCAAAACCGTCACGGAATTGGCGGCTGTTACGCCGCATCCAGAAGATCATCCACGAGAGCACACCAGCGGCGAGCAGCATGGTGATCCCTTCAAAGATCTCCTCCGCCGCGCCTTCCAGCGAAAGGCCGATGTACCCCAGCACGGCTGCTGTCGCAATGCTGAGCACGACCGCAGCCGCCACGCCAGTCCAGATCGATCGCTTGTACTGGTCCTGGTTAAGTTTGGTCAGCGCCCCCAGCGCAAGGCCGATGATGAGTGCGGCCTCAAGCCCCTCGCGGATGCCGATTAAGTAGCTTGCTAACATAGATTAAGCCTCCGACTTATGTTTGATTGAACATGAACTGCAGTAGCCTTCAAAGCACACACAGCCGTGGGTGATCTGCACCCCGATCTCGGATGCAAGCTCTGTTCGCGCCTGTTGGATGCGCGCCGTCTCGAACTCGACCACTTCGCCGCAATCCAGGCAGGTGAAGTGATAGTGCTCCGGCTTCAACGCCGACTCGTACACCTCACGCTTGTGCTCCCGGGCGAAATAACGCTGCTGCACCAAGCCCATCTCCTTCAGCACGGACAGATTGCGATAGATCGTTGCCAGGTTGATCTGACCCTGAAGCTCCTGTGCCTGCTGCCAGATGGCTTCCGCATCGAGATGCTCTCGGCTCTCCTCGATGATCTTCAGCACCAGCGCCCGCTGGGGAGTGAGCCGATGGCCCGTAGCGTGCAGCTTCTCGATGAATTCATCTTTGTCAGACATAATCACATGCTCCAGAAGTGCGCTATTGATAATTGCAAATGGTTCGCAATTGCATTATGCAGGGCGATTGTAGCATGAGCGAGTGCCAATTATCATGTATTTAGATGAACATTGTCAGGTGAGGTTGACCAAGCCCAGTGGAATGTGAACGTTCATTTAGATTTCAATCGGGACTCCCGGGTGAAGGATGGTTACCCTACAACGAAACGAGCGCTGCGCCTGATGCGAGCGAAGAGGAGTGTGGCACAAGAAATCGATTGGTTGGGAGGCCGTTGAGAAAAAATGTGCACAGATTTGGTATCATCTGTTCCCACAGATCAATCAAGAGGAGTTTGATGTGTCACCCGACATCATTCTAGTACTGGGAATCCTGGCTGTTGCCGTCGTGCTGTTCATCAGCGAGCGACTGCGGGTGGATCTGGTTGCCATGCTGGTCCTGATCACGCTCAGCCTGACCGGGATGGTGACGACTGAAGAGGCTTTCTCCGGCTTCGCAAGCCCGGCCGTGATCACCGTCTGGTCGGTTTATATCGTCAGCGGGGCACTCTTCCGCAGTGGGGTGGCCGACAGCCTGGCTCGCTTCATGCTGCGTATCGCTGGCGAGAGCTATGTGCGCATCCTTGTGGTCATCATGGTGACGGTCGGCGTGATGTCATCCTTCATGAACAACATCGGCGCGGTGGCGATCCTGCTGCCAGCGGTGGTGAGTGTTGCCCGGCGGATCAACGTCGCACCCTCAAAGCTGCTCATCCCGATGGCCTTCACCTCCCTGCTGGGTGGCAAGATGACGCTCATCGGCACCCCGCCCAACATCCTGGCGACCAGCATCATGGAAACCTATGGTGGCTTAGAGCCGTTTCAGTTCTTCGATTTCGCCCCGATGGGCGCGATTGTGCTGGTAACGGGGATCCTCTATTTTGTGTTTATCGGCCGCCATCTGCTTCCAGAGCGCACCCCGGGGGGCGACCTGTCCCAGGTTTACCAGATACGGGAGTACATGAGCGAGGTCAGGATCAAAGACTCGTCACCGCTTCATGGCACCACGCTGGCCGAGACGCAGCTGGGAGAAGCCTATGATCTTACGGTCCTGCAGGTGCGTCGCGTTGATGAAGCCCCCAGAAATGCACGGCCCAATCTGAAGCTCAGAGCCGGGGATGTGCTGCTGGTGGAAGGCGCCTCGGACAACCTGCTGCGCGCCAGCGAGGCCCTGGGTCTGGAGGCCTTGGCCGAGTGGAAATTTGAAGATTTCGACGATGAATCAGGCACCTCGCACGAGATGGTAGACATCACCCTTGCGCCACGTTCCAGCCTTCAAGGGAAGACACTCAAGCAGGTCAATTTTCGAGCGCAGTTCGGGCTTAACGTCCTGGCGATCCAGCATGGCGGCGAATCACTGGTCTCTCAAATCGCGGATATCCCACTCGATTTTGGCGACACGTTACTCGTCCGGGGCCCCAAGAATCAAATCGATGTCTTGCGGCGTGATCCTCAGTTCCTGGTGCTCGAGACCCCACCAATTGAGAGCCGCCGGCTGAGCAAAGCCCCCTTAGCTGTTTTGATCTTGCTCGGGGTGCTTGTCGCAGTGAGCACCCGCCTGCTGCCTGTATCAACGGCGATGCTCATCGGGGCCATGCTCATGGTCCTGACCAAGGTCCTGAACATGGACGAGGCTTTTCAGGCGATCGAGTGGAAATCGGTCTTTTTGATTGCCGGCATGCTCCCCATGGGGATCGCGATGCAGACCAGTGGGACCGCAAAGTTCCTTGCCGAGGGGATCATCGACCTGGTCGGTGGCTGGGGCCCGCTGGCGGTGCTGATGGGAATCTTCCTGATGACCGCCCTCACCACCGAGGTGATGTCCAATGCCGCTGCTACCGTCCTGGTCACGCCGATCGCTATAGATGCAGCACGAAGTTTGGGCGCAAACCCCCAGACGTTTGTGATGGCGGTGGTGATCGCGGCGGCCACTTCTTTCTTGATGCCCATCGGGCATCAAGCCAACGTGTTGGTCTTTGGCCCCGGCGGCTACCGCTTTTTTGACTATACCAAGGTCGGGGTGTGGCTCAACGTGATCATCTTCATTGTGGTCGCGCTCGTTTTGCCCCTGATCTGGCCCATGTTTAGCTGATGCCGCCCACCTTCTGTACTGCGATCAACTGTATTGATGGCAGGACGCAGCTGCCCGTCATCCAGTGGCTTTCAGATAGGTTCGGGGTGAACCAAGTGGATCTCGTCACCGAGCCAGGTGTGGTGAGGGTGCTCGCCCATGACCCTGAATCGGATGAGGCGACGTCGATTTGTAAACGGGTCGATGTTTCGATCCGGGCGCACGATTCACGCGGGCTGGCAATTGTGGCCCACCATGACTGTGCCGGCAACCCGGTCGCGGATGAAGAGCAGATCAATCAACTTGAGGTAAGCCTGGATCGTCTGGCGCAGCGCTATCCGCACATGGCGTTGTTTGCGCTATGGGTTGATCGGGATTGGGCCGTCCACGAGATCGCACACCTGAGCCCGTAGTGCTGGAGAACACCTGATAGCATTGGGCATGTCAGAGCCAATACTCTGCTGGTTACTTCCCCCCTTTTTCTTTTTGCCACGGCCATTCCAAACGCTTGAGACCATGTGGGCTCTGTGACGTAACCCACAAGGATTTGAGCGACCGATGAAGTTGAACGCTACTCAAGACCTGAAACACCCCCAGAAACGATGAAGGCCATGGCTTTGCTGCTTTCAACCTCAAGAGGGGTCACACGCTCGCTGGGGACGATGATCAAATTGCCCGCAAAGGTATAAGCCTGAGGGATGTAGACAGCCATATGGTCCAACATGTGGGGATTCCGGAGACTCGAGCGAGTGACAAACCCCAGGATGCGCACGCCACTTTCTGCCGCAAGGTTGACCAATACCGGTTTGTCGAAGCGTCTTTCTGCACCAACGAGGGCGCTTATCACATCACTGATTGCCGTATAGATCATCTTGATGATCGGAAGGCGGCGGAAGAGCCGGTCGATGACGCTCGCTGTGCCTCGGGCGATGACGGTGGAGAGCATGAACCCTATGATCGTGATCACAGCTAAGGTTAGCAGAAAGCCCACGCCTGGAATGCCGAAGGAAAAAACCTGGTCAACACTGGAAACAAAAATGTAGAGGATGTATAGCGTAAGAACGATGGGTGTCAGGAACAAGAGTCCACTGACGAAGTAAGCGGCTATTCTCTTCATGAGGTCTCCTCCCGGGTGGCGAACCTGATGGTTCTATTCCAAGAGCTAGATTAAAGGAGCAGGTAGGATCTCAACCTCGCCGTGACCGGATCAAGAGCAGCGGTCGATCCACACGTTGCATGACGCCAGACGTGACGCTACCGTAGAAAACGCGGGAGATGCCGCTGCGGCCATGGCTGGCCATGGCGATCAGGTCGGCCTCCTCACGCTCGGCAACCTGGATAATCGTTGGGACGACACTGCCGTACTCCAACCGGGTGCGGGCGGTGATGCCCTTCTCGCGAAATTTTCCCTTCCAACCCGCTAGATAGTTCTCAGCCTCCTCGGTCCTTGCCTTGACAAGACCCTCGCTGACATCAATGTGCGGGGTATCCGGACCCGGTATCGTGCTGCTGGGCGAGATGACATGAACGAAAACGACTTTTGCGTCGTATTTCTGCGCCAGCTCCTCCACGTGGGGCATGACTCTTTCAGCCCGGGCGGACATATCTAAGGGGACAAGAATTGTATTGTACATTCAGGAATTCCTTTCCTTGCAATCAGCCCTCGACCCCTACCGATTCGGCATGAAAGTAGCGTCGCTGAAAGGCGAAGGCCACATTCACCAGACCAATCATCACCGGCACCTCGATTAACGGTCCAATGACTGCTGCGAAGGCGGCACCGGAGTCGATCCCGAAGACGGCCACCGCAACGGCGATGGCCAGCTCGAAGTTGTTACTGGCGGCGGTAAAGGCCAGCGTGGTCGTCTTGCTGTAATCTGCACCGATGAACTTCCCCATGAAGAAGCTAACCAGGAACATGATCACGAAGTAGATCAGCAGCGGGATGGCGATGCGCACCACGTCGCCGGGTATCGTGACGATCAATTCACCCTTCAGGCTGAACATGACCACAATCGTGAAGAGCAGTGCGCTCAGGGTAAGCGGGCTGATCTTCGGCACAAATGTATCGTAATACCATGCCTTGCCCTTTGCTCTTACGAGGAACATACGGGTAAAGAAACCTGCCAGGAAAGGGATGCCCAGGTAGATAAAGACGCTCTGAGCGATCTCACCGATAGTGATGTCGACGATTGAGCCGCTCAAGCCAAATAATGGTGGTAGAACGGTGATGAAAACATAGGCGTATACGCTGTAAAACAACACCTGAAAGATGCTGTTGAAGGCAACCAGGCCAGCGGCATACTCACTATCCCCCCTGGCCAACTCATTCCATACGATCACCATGGCGATGCACCGTGCCAGGCCGATAAGGATCAGACCAACCATGTACTCCGGGTAAGCCGGAAGGAATAGGATTGCAAGCACGAACATCAGGATCGGGCCAATGATCCAATTCTGCAGGAGCGACAGGCCGAGAACTTTCCAATTGCGGAAGACGTCGCCCAATTCGTCATAATGTACTTTTGCCAGCGGCGGGTACATCATCAGGATCAGGCCGATTGCTATGGGGATGTTTGTCGTCCCAACCGACACGGCCGTGTTGAAATCGGCTACGGCGCCGGGGAACAAGTAGCCGATCAGGACACCGACAGCCATTGCGAGAAAGATCCATAGCGTGAGGTATCGATCAAGTGTAGAGAGCGTGCTTTTCGATACGGCCTCATCTTTATAGTTTGCATTGTGTTCGTCAGCCATAGCAGATCCTCTCTTTTATTGGTTCCATTCTATGTTCATAAAAGATGCGGAGCTATGGTCAAAGCTCATGAATATCCCATGGAAAATTCTGAAAGTGCATCTACCATGCAATGGGACGCTTATTGTTATCCCTTTAACAGCGTCCCCACTGATGAATCACACTTGAATCGACTGCTATCAAGGTCTACACTCTATTTTCACACTCTGCATGCAGATGTGTATCCGTGCGTTTGTGCCACCCAGAGATTGCTCGACTAAGATCAGCAACGAATTGTAGGTGAAGGACTTATGTCAAGAGAAGCACATCCAGCCCTGCCCGAGTTTGAGTACATCAAGCCGAAAACCTTGCCTGAGGCATGTGGTTTTCTTGAAGAACACGCCGGAGAAGCACGCCCGCTCCTGGGCGGGACGGATATCTTCGTGCGTATGCGCGATGGGGCCTTCAAAGACAAGTACCTGGTCGATATCAAGGGGTTAGATGGTACCGACGAAATTAGCTTTGATCCAATGGAGGGCCTGACGATTGGCGCGGCAGTCCCGATGAACCGTGTTAGCGCCCACGGGACTGTGCAAGAAAAATATCCGCTACTGGTTGAGGCGATCGACTCGGTTGCTTCCTACCAGCTTCGCAACCGGGCGACGGTGGTGGGCAACATCTGTAACGCTTCGCCGGCCGGTGATACGATCGGCGCCTGTTTGCTCTACGACGGCGTTCTCCATATCCATGGCACCAACGGAGGGCGAAAGGAGCCCTTGAGCAGCTTCTTTAAGGGACCCGGTCAAATCTCGCTCGAACCCGGTGATATAGTGCTGGCGCTCCAACTTCCAGTACCTCCGCAGGGCTTTACGGGGAAGTACGTGAAACTCAATCGTAACAACCGCGGTGATCTGGCGATCGTGGGTGTTACAGCTTGTAGCTTTCCGCATAGGGAAACACCCTCGGGGCTATCGGTGAAAGTCGCGCTGGCTTCGGTGGCACCGGTACCGCTCGTGGTGCCGGCAGTCGAAAGACTTTTTGAGAAGGAGAAGCTGACCGAGGCGAGCATCGCCCAGGCCGCACAAATTGCGATGGATGCCTGCAGCCCGATCGACGATGTGCGCGGCACGGCGCGTTACCGGAAATTGATGGTCCGAAATCTCACCCGACAAGCGCTGAGCGCACTGCAGGCAAACCACTAGGATTACATGATGAGTGCGATATGACAATTCATACGATCACAGTCAACGTAAACGGTGAAAAAGAAATCGTAGAAGTGCCCGCCCACTGGACGCTCCTCCAGATGCTGCGTTACAAAATGGGCCTGACAGGGACAAAGAACGGCTGTGCCGGTGGTGAATGCGGTGCCTGTACGGTGATGCTGGACGGTGTGCCGGTGAACAGCTGCATGGTCTTGGGCGTCGAATGTGATGGTGCAGAGATTATCACCGTTGAAGGGCTTGCACGGGACGGCCAGCTGGATCCAGTGCAGCAGGCGATCATCGATGCCGGTGGTGTGCAGTGTGGTTTCTGTACGCCAGGCGTTCTGATTTCATCCCGGGCACTGCTGGACCGTTCACCAAACCCGACGGATCTTGAGATCCAGGAAGCGCTGGTAGGAAATCTGTGCCGCTGTACCGGCTATGTGCGCATCATCGAGGGCATCAAGCAGGCGGCCCAATTGGGCCAGGTCTGAGGATAATGAGTTAAATGCCTATGACATTGACTGACGCGAGCAAACTCCCTTCACCCGTTGGTGAGAGCAAGCCCCGCCTGGACGTGCTTGAAAAAGTCACCGGTGCGGCGATGTACACCGACGACATTCAATTTGGACCCGGCTTGCTTCATGCCCGCATCAAGCGCAGCCCGCACCCACACGCACTGATCAAGGCCATTCACACCAGCAAAGCCGAGCAGCTACCCGGTGTGAAGGTGGTCGTCACCGGTGATGACTTCCCCAAGCGCATCGGGCTCTACCTGGTTGATAAACATATCTTCGCCCGCGAGCGGGTGCGCTTCATCGGCGAACCTGTCGCAGCGGTGGCGGCGGTATCGGAGGACATTGCCGAAAGGGCGTTGGACTTGATTGAGGTCGAATACGAACCGCTTGAGGCAGTCTTTGATCCGGTCTATGGCGCCAGCGAAGACGCGCCACTGATCCACCCCGACCTGGCTGAGTACGAGGTACCCAATTTCATATTTCCCCAGCCAGGCACGAATATCGCCAACCATTTCAAGGTGCGTCGAGGGGATGTCGAGAAGGCCTGGGGGGATTGTGCCAAGGTCGTCGAAGCCGAGTTCTATATCCCCCATGTGCAGCACGTGCCGATCGAGCCACATGTGGCTATCGCAAAATTTGATACGGATGGCACGGTTACGCTCTGGGCGGCATCCCAATCCCCCTTTGCGCAGCGCAATTTGATCGCCAAATCACTCGGAATTTCTGAGAGCGATATGCGCGTCATCGCGCCCTTCGTGGGTGGCGGCTTCGGCTGTAAGGCTGGTGTGACCATGGAGGCGTTACCTGTGGCAATCGCCTCCAAGGTTAAAGGACGACCGGTGAAGTTGTTGTTAACACGTGAGGAAGAGTTTTACACCAACTTTGTACGGCAAGCGCTGGTGATCAAGCTCAAGATGGGCTGCGATGCCGAAGGCAACCTTCTGGCGCTGCACAACACGATGTACTGGGACGGTGGCGCATCGACCGAGTACGGGGTCAACATCACCCGCGCTGGCGGCTACAACAGCACCGGCCCCTACATCTTCCAGAACGTTCACACGGACAGCTTATGCGTTTATACCAACCATCCAATCGGCGGGGCATACCGCGGTTTTGGTATGTCCGAGCTGCATACAGGAATCGAGCAATGCATCGACATGCTGGCCGAGGAAATAGGTATCGATAAGGTCGAGTTCCGCTTGAAGAACTGCGTTAAGACCAATGACATCATCCTGACCGGTATGACGATGCACCCTACCGGCCTATCTGAGTGCATCAATAAGGTTGCGACCGCGATTGATTGGGGGG
Source organism: Anaerolineales bacterium (assembly GCA_041554155.1). Classification (GTDB taxonomy): domain Bacteria; phylum Chloroflexota; class Anaerolineae; order Anaerolineales; family E44-bin32; genus E44-bin32. Next base: position 9,463 of record JBFFMI010000025.1, on the reverse strand, counting down.
TGAAGGCCAAGCCCAGTGGACCGAACAAGCTGCGTGGTAAAGGATTGGCCCTGATGTGGAAAGCGCCCTCGATGCCACCCAACGCTGGCTCGAGCGCCGAAGTCAAGTTCAATGAAGACGGCACGATCACGGTGGGTGTGGGCGGGCAGGAAATCGGCCAGGGCACCTTCACCGCCATGGCACAGATGGTGGCCGGGGTGATGGGGGTTCCCTATGAGTGGGTGCGCGTGCGAGGTCCACTGGACACACGCTATAGCCCGTACGAGTGGCAGACCGTTGCCAGCCGCCTTACCTGGAGCATGGGTAATGCCGTAGTTGCAGCTGCGAATGATGCGCGCACCCAGTTGCTGGAGGTCGTGGCCGATCACTGGCAGGAGAACCCCGACGATCTGGACATCAAATCGGGCAAGATCATCTCCTATGTGAGTGAGCGCGAGATGTCGGTGAAAGAGGTGGGGATTTACGGCCTTCCCAACGAGAACTTCGAGGGCTGGAAGGGTGGTCCGATCGTTGGGCGGGGTAAATTCATGCCGACCTATGTCACCAACCTGGATTTTGAGACCGGGCAGGGGGAGCGTGCAGTCGTCCATTACACCACCGGGGCACAAGCATTTGAGATTGAAATCGACAAGGACACCGGCAAGATTGAGGTGATCAACGCCGCCTCAGCCTTTGATGTCGGCAAGGCCATTAATCCCGAGCTGGTCGAGGCACAGATCGAAGGTGGCATTGTGCAGGGCCTCAGCTCTGCCATTTATGAGCAAATGATCCTGGAAGAAGGTGCGATGCAGAATCCCAGCTTCGTCGATTACCGCATTGCCACTTCGGCTGACATTCCGATCAAGCATCACATCGACATTGTTGAAGTGCCTCAAGATGATGGCCCCTGGGGAGCCCGTGGTATTGGTGAGCACCCGATGGTGCCCACCACGGCCGCGCTGGCGAATGCGATTTATGACGCCACCGGGTTGCGATTGGAAGGCCCGCCATTCTCTGCCGAGAAAATCTACTTGGCGTTGCTGGATGCCGGCTTGGTTGACTGAAGTAGGGTTAGAAAACCACCGGGCATCTACCCTAAACCCAATAATCCTTGGCATTGCGACCAAGGGAGGATAACCCCGCATGGATCAAGAGGAAAAAGATCTGACCTCCGATGAATTGATCGACGAGCTGGTTGATAAACGGGCCAGGATCAAAGAAGGGGGTGGGAAGAAACGGATCGAGGCGCAGCATGCAAAGGGAAAGTTAACGGCGCGCGAGCGCATCCATCAGCTACTGGATGAGGGCAGCTTCCACGAAATCGACGCCTACTGGACCCACCGTCACACGGATTTTGGCATGGACGAGAAGCGCTTCGAAGGAGATAGCGTCGTTGTCGGATATGGCAAGATCGACGGCCGCATGGTCTGCGTTTATTCGCAGGACTTTACCGTTATGGGCGGCTCATTCTCTGAGGTCCAGGGACAGAAAGTAGCCAAGATCCTTGATCTGGCGATGGATTCTGGCGCGCCGGTGATTGGGATCATGGACTCGGTCGGCGCGCGCATCCAAGAGGGCGTCTACAGCCTGGCGGGCTACTCGGAGCTCTTCTGGCGCAACACGCAGGCCAGCGGTATGGTGCCGCAGATCAGTGTGATGGTCGGACCCTGCGCCGGCGGTTCGGTCTACGCCCCCGGCCTCACAGATTTTGTGATCATGACCGAGAAAATCAGCCACATGTTCATCACGGGACCGAAGGTGATTGAAACGGTCACCCGCGAGCAGGTCGACCAAGACTCACTCGGTGGAGCACAAGTGCACAGCACCATCAGTGGGGTGGCGCACTTCTCGGCCCAAGATGAAGCGCATGCATTCAAAATCACCCGTAAGTTGCTGAGCTATCTTCCCTCCAACAATCGGGAGAGCCCTCCTACCGCTAAAGCTGACGATGATCCCTACCGCATGGAAGTGGCGCTGAACAACATCGTACCAACGGATCCGGGCGAATCCTACGATGTCAATGAAATCATCCAACTGGTTTTCGATCAGGGCAGCTTCTTGCCGGTGCACCAGGGTTTCGCCCCCAATGTGTCCGTGGGTTTTGCCCGGCTGCATGGGCGTAGCGTGGCTGTAATCGCCAACCAGCCGCTGCACCTGGCGGGTGTGTTGGATATCGATGCCTCCGATAAAATCGCCCGCTTCATCCGCTTCAGTGATGCCTTCAATATCCCCCTGATCACATTCGTCGATACACCGGGATTTATGCCGGGTGTAAAGCAGGAGCACGGCGGTATCATCCGCCACGGTGCCAAGATTGTATATGCCTATTCGGAAGCGACAGTCCCCAAGCTGGCCGTCATCACGCGCAAAGCCTACGGCGGCGCTTACATCGTGATGAGCAGCAAATACATTCGCACGGACATGGTCTTCGCCTGGCCGACGGCCGAAGTGGCGGTGATGGGCGCGGAGGGGGCGATCGAGATTCTCTACGCAAAGAAATTTAAAGAGATGGAGCATCCTGAAGAAGAACAGCGTAGCGTGTTGCGTACGTTCAAAGAGAAATTCTCAAAACCTTACCACGCTGCTGCCAGCGGCCATGTCGACCAGATCCTGATCCCCGCCGAGACCCGCCCAAAATTGATCTCGGCTCTGGAGTTGCTACGGAATAAAGAAGTGCATGCGCCGTACAAGAAGCATGGGAACATTCCCCTGTGAGGCGAGACTAGCGCGATGATCAGCATTCTGGATCTGGGACTGCGTATAAGCTTGATCGGTTTGGGAGTCACCTTCCTGTCGCTTGGTCTGGTGATCCTGGTGATGGCGTTGCTGGTGCGCATCTTTCCCGGCGGCCATGTCGGGGAGGGTGTTGGGGAATCAAGCCATCCTGGAGATCTTGATGAGGATGAGAATAGGCGCCAGGAAGCTGCCGTCGCGCTAGCGGTGGGTGTGGCGCTGCTCAAGGATCAGAGCAATCTGGAACCGCAGGACCCGACACTTGGGAAGTTGCTGGAAGAGTAGACGCGGAAAGGGATTGGCGTGACCCAACAAATTACCGTGGTCGTTGAAGGATGCAAGTACATCGTTGAGGTCGGTGATTTGCGGGAAAGACCGATCAAAGCCACCGTCAACCAGACGACGTACCTGGTGCAGTTACCGACACCCGGAACTGGTGGTGAACCGGAAGATCGTGCGAGCTCAGAAGATGGGTTAACTGCTGCGATCCAGGAGGTAGATTGTGTTTCGATCACAGCGCCACTGCCCGGCGACATCCTCGAGGTCAAGGTGAAGCCCGGCCAGAGTGTCACGGCGGGCGATGTGCTCTGCGTTTTAGAAGCAATGAAGATGCGCAACATGATCCGATCCAATCGCTCGGGTGTGATCGCCTCAGTAGATGTCAGCCCGGGTCAGGCAGTGGATTACGGCGCTGTACTGGTGACCTTTGAGTAAGGGCTTATGAACCTCCTGGACCTGCTCCGTACGCTGATACAAGCGCCCTTGCTGCTCACCTGGCAGAACCTGGTTATGATCGGGGCTGCGATCATCCTGATTTATCTGGCGATCGCCAAGGATTACGAGCCGGTTTTGCTGTTGCCGATCGGGTTCGGCGCCATCCTGGCAAACCTACCGCTGACCGGGATCACAGAAGGGGAAGGTTTGCTGGCCGTGCTGCGTGAGGCGGGTGTGGCCAATGAGCTGTTCCCGTTGCTGATCTTCGTTGGCATCGGTGCCATGACCGATTTCGGTCCACTTCTCGGTAACCCGCGCATGGCATTCCTGGGCGCGGCCGGGCAGTTTGGTATATACGTCACCTTGATGTTGGCCCTGGCACTGGGTTTTCCGATGAACCAGGCGGCCTCGATCGGCATCATCGGCGCCATCGACGGCCCCACGGCGATTTATGTCACTAACAAACTTGCGCCCGAATTGCTTGGCGCCATCGCGGTGGCGGCCTACAGCTACATGTCGCTGGTACCCATTATCCAACCGCCAGTGATGCGTCTGATGACAACCCAGAAAGAGCGCCGCGTGCGCATGCCCTATGAACGGCGTGAGGTGAGCAAGACCACGCGAGTGATCTTCCCCATCGTCGTCACGATCGTGGTGTCCTTGATCTCGCCGCAGGCCTCACCGCTGATCGCCACGCTGATGCTCGGGAATTTATTGCGTGAGTCAGGCGTTGTCGAGCGGCTGGCGGGTGCGGCCCGCAACGAGATCGCCAACGTCACCACCTTGCTGCTGGGTCTGGCGATTGGCGGCACGATGAACGGCAACGCCTTCATCCGGGTCGAGACGCTGTATATCCTGGCGATTGGCCTACTGGCCTTCGTGATGGACACCGTCGGCGGGGTGCTCCTTGGCAAACTGATGTACCTGCTCTCGGGAAAGAAATTCAACCCGCTTATCGGCGCAGCGGGGATCAGCGCATTCCCGATGTCTGCTCGCATCGTGCAGCGGGTCGGTCAGGAGTATGACTACGAGAACTTCCTGTTGATGCATGCCATGGGCGCCAATACAGCCGGGCAGCTGGGCAGCGTGATCGCCGGGGGCGTGCTGCTGGCGCTGGTCACACCCTTGCTTTAATTCGTGATCGTCTCAAAGACCTTATAGCGAGTGATTGAAGGAGATTCACCATGAAAGTTATCGATCTAACCCTGCCGCTCGGGATTGCCACGCCACCCTGGCCGACCTATGAGCCCCTGCAGGTCAAATACTTCAAACGCCTTGCGCCCAACGGCGCCAATGGGCAACTGTTGACCCACTCTAACCACCTCGGCACGCACCTCGATGGTGAGATCCACTTCTACACCCCCGGGCGCGACATGGCCAGCCTACCGATGGACTTCCTGGTCCATGAGGGTGCCATCGTTGATCTGAGCGATGTGGTCGCCGATTACGATATCTACACCCCGGCGATGATCGAGGATAAGGTAGAGGTCAAGGAAGGCGACATCCTGATCATCCACACCGGATTCCATCACTTCGGTTGGGACCATCCCACCGCTGATGAGATACGCTATATGGTCCAACACCCGGGACCGGTAGCTGAGTTTGCGCAGTGGTGCTTCGATAAGAAGCTGCGCTGGATAGGCGTGGATTGCGGCAGCGCCGATCACCCGATGAACACCATCATCCGCGATTGGATGGGACGGCAAAGACGTCAGGCGGATTGGGTTTTCGAAAAGAAGTACAAATCCACAATCGAAGAGACCTTCTCGGATGATATGTACCAGATGATGCACATCGATCTTTTCCCTCACTCGATCATCCACGCCGAGTGTATAGGCGGCGACATCGATCTAATGCTGAATCGAAGGGCTGAGATCGGCTTCTTCCCCTGGCGTTTTGTCGATGGTGAAGCCAGCATCGGGCGTTGCGTGGCTTTTGTGGACGATGATGAGTACGAAGCGTTGATGGATAAGAAAGCACAGATGCCCAAGACACGATTTGGTGATGCCAATGATCCCAAGCATGTTGAGAACCTGGATCGCATAGCAGCAGAGAACTTGAAAGGGTACCCGCATTTGAGAACTTTGCTACGAGACTAAGAGGAACGCCTATCCCGCATTTCACACCTGAATGGGTACTCGCCACCCCTCGCAGGAGGGGTGGTTTTTTGATACAACCCATCAACGATGTTTGAAACTAATGTGAGCATGGTCAAGGTTGCCAGGTTTAGCATCATCGAGACTCATTGGAGGGCGTAAGAATGAGTGATTGGAATGCAAAGGTGATTGCGAAGTTTCGCGCCAATAACGGCAAAGTGGGTGGTTCTTTCGAGAATATGAGGCTCTTGCTGCTGCATTCGGTTGGTGCCAGGAGTGGGGAACCGCGCATCAACCCGTTAACGACAATTGAGGATAGGGATCGACATGTCATCATCGCCTCCAAAGGAGGTGCGGATACCCACCCCGATTGGTATTACAACGTGGTCGCCCATCCTGATGTCCAAGTTGAGCTTGGAAAGGAAAAATTCAGCGCGCGCGCCGAAGTCGCTGCGGAACCCGAGCGGAACGAGTTGTTCCGCAAGATGTCTTCGTTGTACCCAGGATTTTTAGAGTACGAGCGAAAGACCGATCGTGTGATACCGGTGATTACCCTTACCCGCGTATCTTAAAGTAAGCGAGCAGAACAGCAAAAAGACCAGCGCGTCATGAGCGGTGGTCTGTGCATTTCTGAGTTGATTGTTCGTACTATTGAGCCAAGTTCCAAATTCTGGTAATATGTGAAGTGCGTCACAACCATCATCGATGTGGGAATCCGTACCACCTGTCGACGAGCCCAACCTCTATAAAGGTTGGGCTTCATTAATTGACCTCACAGAATGGGAGCGGCCATGCGCTCAATGCCACTCATTACATCGATAATTCTCATCATCATTTTGCTTGCAAGTTGTGGTTCGCCCGTAGAGGAGCCAGCACCAACGGCTTTACCTACAGAAACTCTGGTACCAACAGAGCCTCCGTCACCTACACATACGAGTGTGCCTACACCCGAGCCAACTACCGCGCCCATTGTAATTACATCCTTCGAAGATATGGAAGGCACATGGTTTAGACGGGATGGTTGGCTTGGTGTGGATCTAGAGTTGGAGATCTTTAAGAACGGAAAGGTTGTTCATGGCCTCGTGGACTGGCCGGAGAATAGGAAACCAGATATCTGGTTTGAGGCAGGGCTTCTTTACATTCAGGAGACCAGCGTTGATTTTTGCTCGCCAGAGCAAGCAGGGGTTTATGAGGTAACTGGAGTTGTTGGAGAATACCTTGTCTTCAAACTCGTTGACGATCCGTGTGGCGTTGATCGAAACTTTGAAGGCACCTGGAAAAAAACAAGGCCTGATGTCCCTTAACCTGCGTAACCCATCTGAGGGTTATACCTTTGATTGTGATAGTCATTCCCTGCGGCACATTCGCCAGGGTCGGGGTTTTTCGAAGTGCTCATGGAAGTTCGCTTTCCGTAATGATTCGCGGACACTTGCCCATGGAATCATATGCTTTGCCAATATGCATCTTATGGTGCCGCAACCACATGAAAAGACCCGCAAGGCCACCATTCCATTTTAGGATTTCCTACCCACACAGCGTGCTCAACTTCAAATGTAAATTCATATAATTTGTACAAAGAGCCATCCCCGGCGTAAACTTGTTTCTTCTCTTGAATACCAGCAACCCTTCCAGAATCCCTGGGACAATGTGAACCGGGTGCTCCACAGTTTTCTTCCGTCCACTCTTTCTCTTTCGCAAAACTATGATCGGAAAACATCCTTTGAACTACGTGATGGGCGGATTGATCTGACGGGTTACGGAGAACGAGAAGATGTTCACCTGCCGTGATCTCTTCCGGTCCATTGAGAGTGCACGTGGTCCCATCAAAACTAATCTGATATGTTGCGGGGGAAGCTATGATTGTGGCTTGCACATCCGGGGTTCTAGTCTCTACTGGTACTTCAGGTGTCTGAGAAGAACAGGCTGCAAGGGTAATTACTACAAAAACAAATTTCAGCCACTTCATTGCCGTCCTCCAACTATTTCCCAACAGATGAACCCAGTACCGGCTGAAAGTTATTGTATATGAAAGGAATGTGGGAATTCAAGCTTCCCGCACACGGCGCGAAAAGCCATGAGCTTGGTCGTTGTAGCACCGGGCTTGTTCATTGTATGATCGAGGTGGGGCTGCTCAGCTCGAAGCTGTTGGGCGGCCACAGTTTCACAAAGGAAGTTCTCACGATGAACGCGATGGACAAGAGCCCGCGCCGGCTATTCTATCTGGAATGGATTGTCCTCAACGCAATTGCGGTCGGCATCGCTTGGTACGTCGCATGGGCGCTGATTTCTTTGATTGAATCTGTCATTGGAGGCACAATCCAGGTAGGTGGGCAGGTCCGAATTACCGAGGACTTCCTCTTTTTGTATGTACTATTCCCGATCATTGGCTTGTCAACAGGAATCATCCAGTTCATATTGCTTCGCCGCTATGTTCCGCGCCTGGCAGGATGGATTGCGGCGACATTTTTGGGATGGTTGCTGCCCTTTGTTATTGGTTTTATCGTTACGAGGCTTTTTGTACCTGGCAACAGTACACTCTGGATTGTGCTCGGGATGTTACTGGTCGGCACTACTATTGCCTTGCCGCAATGGTGGGTCTTGCGTCAGAGGGTACTCCGCGCGTCGTGGTGGGTTCTCGCCCATGGACTTGGCTGGGGGTTGGTTGGATTGTTAAATCTGGTGTCATCGGAACCTTTCCCGGTTCTGATGGGAATCGCGGTTGTACCTGCCATAGGCACAAGCATTGCTTGCTGGCAACTTCTGGGTCGGTTGCCGGAATATGATCTTGATGCTCATGCATCAAGCCGGGGAGCATAAAGCAGTATCCAGTGCCTGCCGGCGCCTTGCATTTTGTACCGCTAACCACTTGCTGGAGCCGACCAGGCCAGACGGAACCTGAAATTGCGACCTATACTAGCCTTGGGCTGGCAAGGCGGCTCAGCTCGCAACCGTTAGGCGGCTGCTCCGGCCCTGCATTACAATCCATTTTTCCTGACGCCCCATCTCAGAACGAGGGATAACCCCGAGGAGACAAAATGGATGATGATAGCGGTCTTGGAATGCCTCTCAACGAGGCCATGGAAACCCAACGCGCGATACGGCGTCTTAAGCCCGATCCAGTGGACGATAGATTAGTCCTTCGCCTCATAGAGCTCGCCCTGAGAGCGCCGACCGGCAGCAACGCCCAGAATTGGGAATTCGTCATCGTCAAGGACCCGGAGCTCAAGAAGCGACTTGCCCGCGTGAACCAACTCGCATGGCAGTTTTACGGCCGAGTTGGCCGCTGGATTACACGACATGATCCCAAAAGACAGAGGATTGTGAATGCTGTTCAATGGCAGGCAGACCACTTCGAGGAAGTACCAGTCATTGTTGTTGCCTGCCTTAAGGGCCGCTACGTCCCCTTCCTTCACGTCTCAGCAACGAGCTACTTCGGCTCCATCTATCCTGCGGTCCAAAACCTACTCTTGGCTGCGCGCGCTGTAAATCTAGGTGCTACCCTCACCACGATACCTCTTTGGAATCTCTTATCTGTCCGCAAGATCATCGGCCTACCCAGGAACATAATACCTTGCGCAGTGATACCCTTGGGTTGGCCCATGGGCCGATACGGACCAACGACGCGGAAACCTGTGAACGAGGTTGTATCCTTTGACCGCTACGGGAATCGATCAGCTGCCTAACATCTCTCGGAAGTAGGCCAGGAATGCACGCTAAAATCAAATGCGACCTCGTTCCCTGGCTGCTCAGCTCGAAGCTGATGGGCGGAGTATATACAACTTGTACAGGATCCAATGGATAGTGATACGAGCAAACTAAGTAATCTACTTGTAGAGCTTGAGGAACTTTTCAGGTCAAATGGCGTTAATCACTGGGCTGATTGGCTAAAAAAGGATATCGACCTTATTTCAAGCGGTGACTTTGAGGGCGTTTCCCACCTT
>JBFFMI010000024.1:0-19849 GCA_041554155.1 Anaerolineales bacterium | reverse complement strand
ATTTCGCGTTTGTGTAAAAGAAGCCGTCGGCGCCGTCGAGGTTCATGATTGAACTGACCTGCAGACTCATAGGGCGCGATATGTGCGTTGACGAGCCAGGCTTCTGACCCATCCACTTCGATGTGGGATTCTTTAAGGCTCACCTGACCGGCACGAATTGATTTTATCTCTGTTCCCCGCAGACTCAACCCGGCTTCAAAGGTATCCTCGAGGAAATAATCGTGACGAGCTTTGCGATTGGTGGAAATGACCTTGAAGTCTTCTTTCGACATATTAGCAATAATTTTACTTCACATTCCAATCTGAAGGATGCGCTCGGAGGATGATACGTATCCAGGAGACAGTAGCCTCCCAATATAAAAACAGATGGCAAGCATTCAAGCCTTCCACATGAGTACATTCTACATGAGTAAAGGGTGACCGGTACATATATCATGCTTGTCACCGGCTACTAGGGCATAGATAATAGGACCAGATCCCCAATACATACGGGGGATCAATTAGCGCATTGAAGCGGAGAAATCATTCGTGTCAGTAACTGTTGACAAAAATGTCACCATATTAGTAGTTGAAGATGATCCTGCGATGCTAATAGCCTTCCAGGAAGTGCTTGAGGGTGCTGGGTACCAAGTCGCAGTCGCGGCTAATGGCCAGGATGCGCTCAATTGGCTGCAGGTACGCAGTCCCGATTTGATCCTTTCTGATATTTCAATGCCCGTTATGGATGGCTTTAAACTGTTTGACGCAGTACGCCAGATACCAGGTGGGGCCATGATCCCCTTCATCTTCCTCACGGCCCGTGGCACTCGCGAGGATATCTTCGACGGAAAAGCGCGCGGGGTCGACGATTACATTACAAAACCCGTCACCACGCATGAGCTCCTGTCCGCTGTAAACGCCCGGCTGCAACGTTCCGATGAGTTGATGTTCGCCCAACTGAAGAATGCTTACAAAGAGAGCCTTTTCGTGCTGGCCAACGCTATCGAGGCCCGGGATAGTTATACCCATGCTCATATGAAGCGCCTCAGTGATTATGCCCGAGTCCTGGCAATGGAGCTGGGGTGGGAGAGATCCCAATTGGAAGCCCTTGAATTTGGCGCGATTTTGCATGACATTGGCAAGATCTACATTCCTGAATCTGTCTTATGCAAGAATGGGAAACTCTCTGATGCTGAGTGGGTGGAAATGCGGAAACACCCTGAAGTCGGCGCGCGCATGATCCGGGATATACCCTACCTATCTGCAGCCCTTCCCATGGTGCTCTACCATCATGAACGCTGGGATGGAAAAGGGTATCCTGAAGGGCTACTGGGAGAGGCTATTCCACCCTCTGCCCGCCTCCTCTCGGTGGCTGATGCTTTTGATGCCATGACTACCGACCGGCCTTATCGGGAAGCCCTCAGTGCAGAAATCGCCTACCAAGAGATTATTGAGGGGTCAGGCAAGCAGTTCGACCCCGAAATGGTAGCTGCGTTGAAACGCTGTTGGGAGACGGGCGAATTACAGGGGATCCTGCAGACAAAGAACGACCAAGATGATCCTGCAAAACCCGATAAACGTTCGAACGGCCGCTGACCAGAATATTCACTCCATCTATTTGCGAACTCCCCATAATCCACTAAGATTCCGGTATGTTTGCAAGCGTGCGAACGGCCTGGGAAAAATTGCGTTCTTTCACGAACACGGTCATTGAGCGCATCACCGAAGTCTATCGGCGCCTGAATAAGTCCAGCGGTGGTACCTTATCGATCATTATTCTTGCAATCCAGCGCTTTGGACAAACGCGCGCAGCAGAAAATGCAGCGACGCTCGCCTATTACACGCTGTTTTCAATCTTTCCTTTCCTAATCTCGATCATCGTGGCAGGAAGCTTCTTTCTTGAGAGGGAGGATGTTTACCAACGTGTACAGGACATCATTTCTCAGGTATTTCCTGCCTCTCAGGTGTTAATCCAGGACAATATCAATACTGTGTTGACGCTCCGGGGTACTGTGGGTTTCGTCGGCCTTTTGGGCCTGACCTGGTCCGCAACCGGCTTATTCTCGAATCTGATCTTCTCCATCAATCGCGCCTGGCCGAATACCAGACCAAGGAATTTCTTCCGCAAACGGCTGGCTGGATTGGGCGTAGCCGCTTCCCTGGCACTGCTTTTGGGTATTTCTATCATTACAACGACCACCGTGAACATCTTCTTGAGCCTCGATCTCTCCCAGTTTGGTTTGAATGCGTTTGAAATTCTACCTTTACGCTCCATACTTACCCGGTTACTATCCTGGTTGATGAAGGCCTTCATCTTCTTCGGTGTCTACATGTGGGCACCAAACACACGAGTGCCCGTCAAGGCAGCTTCCTGGGGAGCTGCGGTTGCAGCAACAGGATGGGAGCTTGCGACAGCAGCGTTCACATGGTATTTGACCAGCGGCATCGCCCGCTTCGAATTGGTCTACGGATCGTTGGGGACCGTGGTAGTGCTCATGGTTTGGATCTATATCGGGGCCATGGTCGTGCTATTCGGCGCCCACCTGGGCGCTGCTATCGTGGCCTATGATCAGGAACAGCGAGGTGGCACACTGCAATCTCGCTTTATACGGTAGTCTATCTTCTGACGCCCTGAACAACGGATCTAAACTCTCCTTTCCTACTGTCTTTGATGCTAACAAATGATAGCGACCACGCTATTGGGGTGGGGTACCCATGACTATGTATTGCTTGTGGTTGCCTGTACTCGTCAGGATATATGCTTCGAGACTTGGTTCAATATGACCGCAATGGATCCCTACAGTACGTGCTCGTCGGCAATGGGGAGGGGCTTGACAGGAGATGATCTAGGCGTAAAATAGCTTATGGTTATGATAAGTACCATTATAATAAGCATAACTTTATAGATGAAGACGAATAAGAGGAGCATATATGACAAGTATTTCGATAATGGATAGCATTCGTGACTACTTGGATACTGTAACGCTCTCCCGCAGCGCGAACACAGCGAGAACCTATACCAATGCGCTCAATGCCTTCACCTTAGTCCTTACAGAGCTCCAGATCGAGCCTGAGAGCGCTTCTGTTGCGGATGTACAGGAAGATTGGATCGCTACCTTCGCTGATGCCCTCAAGGTTTATGCACCAGCCACAGAACGTCTTTACCTCACAGCCCTCGCTGGCTGGTACGAATATCTCGCTGCCGAGCGCCTTACAGAGCTAAATCTACCCCGCCTGCGCTTGCTAATCCGCCGTCGTGGACGAAAACCAGGACAACGACTGCCCCAATTTCCCCGGCAACAAATCGAGACAGTTATTGATTATGCAATAAATCTTGCAAGCCAAATCCATGAAAGTGACGCGAATCGTCTCCGAAATCTGCGCGATCGGGCCTTCTTATTGACCCTTGCTGATACGGGATTGCGAGTGCATGAAGCGTGCAATCTCCGCAGGGGGGACGTCGATTGGAACGAAGGTCGGGCCTTACTGATTGGTAAAGGAGACCGGCAGGCTGTTGTGCGCTTTTCTTCCCGTGCACTGGCAGCTCTGAAAGATTACCTCAATAGTAGAGCATCTCTGGATGGTGGTTTTGGTCGTCCACTCACATCCCTACCCCTTTTTGCTCGCCATGACCGGGGAGCTGGTAAAAAGGTGCTGCCCATCTCCACTACCACTGGTCGCGCCATTGTCCATCAACGGGTGCGAGAATGCCTGGGTGATCGAAATGGTGATGAGATTACACCCCATTCATTCCGACACTACTTTGTGACGACAGTTCTCCGGGGTTCAGGGGGAAACCTGAAGCTCGCCCAGGAATTAGCCAGGCACAAAAATATCGCTGTCACGCAGCGGTATGCCCACCTTTCTGACGATGAATTGGATCGGGGGTATCACGAAATCTTTGAAGGACAAGATCCCTAGCGATCGAAATGTTCGGGGAGGCTCCTGAACAAATACACGATCAGGGTAAGCCAGATCAAATCAGCAAGCAACAGATGGAGTATTTGAAGCCAGATTGGTGCAAGCAACAACACGTTGATAACCCCTGCGAACAATTGGATTACGATCAGGATCAGCAAGACAAGCTTGATGCGATCGGCGCCATCACGCCCGGGCTGTGGTAAGTACGCTCCGATCACGACAAGAATCGAAGCAAGCACTGCAACCAGGGGATGCCAGATCCTCAGGCGAATCAGGAAGTGCGCCTCCCGATTGAAATCCTGTGCTAACCCTTGAAGGAAGGATGTACTCGGGAACAAGGTATCACCCAGCGCTGCGATCGCTCCGCTCATTCCGACCAGCAGAAAACCGATCGCCCCGAAAACTAACAACCAGGATCGCGTTCCCACAACTCGAAATATTGTGGCGTTCGTGGGCTCCACAGATTCTATAACTGCGACGATAGCGCCGAGAAGCAAGAAGGTATTCAGCAAGTGTAATGCCCCAACTGCAGCGCGTGCGACCGATGTGTTGTATGCCACAAGCTCAAACAGGACCAGCCCAGCGCCAATGAGCGCTTCGATCACCATGAAAACCATGGCTAATGCTGCATAGCTGCGTGCCGGGTGCTTTCCAGGATATCGACGCCGAATGAGTATCAGAAGCCCCAAAACCATAAGAAAGGCGATCCCGCTGCTCACACGGTGTGTGAATTCGATCAGGGTTTCGGCGACAGGTTCTCGCGGCACGACTACGCCGTTGCATAATGGCCAATGATTGCCACAACCAGCACCGGCACCCGTCGCCCTAACAAACGCACCCCACAGCACCACTGCGATGTTTGTGATGAGCGTGATTATGCTGAAACGACGCACATTAATTGCCTTCAAAGTTCGCCACCCTCGATTGCATGATCTAATTCGGGCTATTGTCTATCTTCAACCGACGTCCTATGCCCCGCTGTTCCCAATCGCATCGACCGTGCGAGAAACTGTGCTGGATGCATGGCGGAAACACCGGTGCTATCTTGGATCTGCGTTCGGCAAGAGTAGCCCGGTGAGAGAACTTCTCTTCCCGAGCTGCGCGCATCGCGCACAGCAGGAAACAAGATAGTTTCCCCGATCTGCTGCGAGAGCGCGTAATGTTCTTTTTCGTACCCAAAAGATCCCGCCATACCACAACAGCCGGAGGGGATTTCAAGCGCGTCGATTTCCATTGCTCCGAACAATTGAGTAAATGCTTCGGATCCAACTAATGCTTTAGAATGACAATGGTTATGCAGGGCTGCACGACCAGCCTCCAACCCCCCTCCCCAGTCATCTATCGGACGCTTACCAGATTCATCTGGTCGCACAAGAAATTCTTCGAACAAATATGCGTGATCAGCGATTGCCTGAGCTCCCTCGTCATGCGGGAAAAACTCTAGATACTCATCACGCAAGGCCAGAAGACAGGAGGGTTCTAAACCGATGATCGGCATGCCAGCGTAGGCCGCAGGCGATAATGCTTCAATATTCTTCTGAGCACTTGCGCGTGCTTCTCTCAGCAATCCTTTCGAGATCAATGGTCTTCCACAACAAACCTGTCCCTCAACGACCTCAACCGCATAACCTAATGCTTCAAGGACCATGACAGCGTCTTGGCCAATCTCGGGTTGCATGTACTGTGTGTAGGTGTCCACAAAAAGTATCAGACTCGCTGGATTGAATGCATGAACTGCATTTCTGGAATGTCTGGCTGTGAACCAGGATTGAAAGGACTTCGTGGAAAAGCTGGGTAGTTTCCGCTCTTTAGCAATCCCCAGAAGCTGTTCCTGAATCTTGCTGATTATGGGAGATTGTGTCACCTGATTCACGACGCCTGCGAAGGGTTGAGAAAACGCGGCTACCTTGTTGATTTGCGCGAATAAACGACTGCGAAGAGGAACACCATGCTCTTCCTGATAGAGATGCAGGAATTCAGCCTTGATACGGGCCATATCCACAGCAGTAGGACACTCCGCTTTGCACCCCTTGCATTCTAGGCATAGATCCAATACATCAAGCATTTGCTCGCTTGTTAGTGCTTGACTCGGAAGCACACCGGATATCGCAGCTCTGAGTGCATTCGCTCGGCCGCGCGTTGTATGGATCTCATCTCGGGTGGCCTGGTAAGAGGGGCACATCAGTCCATGTTCTTGCCGACACACACCTACGCCGGTGCAAGCTTCTACAGCTTCAGCAAACCCTCCCTCCCGTCGATGAGAAAAGATAGTAAGAGGTTCTTTCGTTTGATACTCCGGGCCATATCGCAAGTTGCTAACCAGTGATCCAGGTCCACCAAATCCGTCGCTGGCCGGTATGACCTTCCCCGGGTTTAACAGCTCCTCCGGGTCAAATACCTGTTTGACCTCGCGGAACGCTTGCATCAACTCCGCGCCAAACAACCGCTCATTGAATTCTGTATGCGACAACCCATCGCCATGCTCTCCTGAGATCGAGCCCTTATGATTGAGTGTGATTTCGAGGACTGCCTCAGCAATCTCCTGCATCTGCGTGACACCTTCGCTCGTTTTCAGATTCACCAGCGGTCTCAGATGGAGGCAACCTGCGGAAGCATGGGCGTACCACTCCCCATATGTATCATTCTGCATAAGCACAGCTTCGACATCTCGCACATAATCTGCGAGATGTTCCACGGGCACTGCAACATCCTCGATAAAAGTGATGGGTTTAAGATCCCCGGGGATCGACATCAGGAGCCCTAATCCAACCTTTCGAACCGCCCATAGATCGGCCATCTCTCGAGGGTGATCCAGGATCTTCGCGCCCGGGAGAGCGGCCGCTCTCAAGCTGGCTTCTCGCTGATCTTCCCCTTCGAACTCAACGACCAGGATCGCCGCCGGATCACCCTCTAGGAAACCCATGCGGCGGGCATAGGCAGGGATCGCCCTGGCTCTTTCAAATATCGATCTCGGTATCAGCTCCACGGCGTCGGGTTGGAGTTTTAGTAAACCTGGAGTGGCCTCTGCAGCTTCCGCAATGCTATTAAAAGGAAGAATAGCCAGAGCATTGGCGCTGGGCGTATTGACCAGGTTTAAAGTGACAGATCTTAAGACAGCTAGCGTTCCTTCAGATGCAACCATTAGAGGGGCAAGATTATGCCCGGCCGTAGGAGGATACCGTGTGGATGTTTCGTGCCACACAGGCGGCTGACCAGGAGTGAAGCCCGTTAGATAGTTGAGGCTATATCCCGAGGCTCGCCGCCAGGTGCTCGGCCAATGTTCCTTTATAGCCTTCGCATACTGATCTCGAATTTCATCTATACGGGTATAAATCTTACCTTCCAAGCCATCGGCATGCTTTCTTTGATTAAACGCATCCAGGGATAACGCTTCGAAACGGGCTGTTGTTCCATCCTGAAGGATAACGTCTGTAGCAAGGACATGATCAATGGTCAAACCATAGCGGATCGAATGTGCCCCCGTAGCATTATTCCCTACCATCCCCCCGATAGTTGCCCTTTCTGCAGAGGCCGGGTCTGGGCCAAACATCAATCCAAGATGCTTCAGATCAGAATTCAGCGTATCAAGGATGACGCCAGGCTCAACTACAGCTATCTTGGCGGCATGATCGATCTCAATGATGCGGTTAAGATACTTGGCGCAATCCAGGATCAATCCCGCTCCCAGGGTCTGTCCTGCCATACTTGAACCGGACCCTCGTGGGATGATCGGTACACCGAAAGATCCTGCAATTTCGACGACAGCACAGATGTCATCTGAATGAAGGGGAAGAACCACCCCGATCGGTTCGATCTGGTAATTTGAAGCGTCGGTGCTGTACAACACGCGCGAAATGCGATCAAACAGCACATCCCCTTCGATGTTCTCCTTTAGAGCTTGCTCGAAGGCTCGAGATTTCTCCCTGGCTACCTGCATACATAGGTCCTTTGATTGCGCGTGCGGATCATCACATACGGATGCATTTATATGAGCTTCAATCTTAGCGCGTGTTATGTGAAATAGGGTTCAAACTCATGCAGCAGATGCTTGGGGATCTGCCCTTTTAGCACAACACTGTCGTCCTCATACGTGGTTACATCAATCTGTCCCTGATCGTGGAAAATGCTAATCAACCGTCCCTGTTTATAGGGCAATGCAACAGTAACAGCTTCGAGTTCGGTGTAGAGCTCGTTTTCGAGCACGGAAAGGAGCAGGTCTGAACCAGTTCCCTTCAGCGCTGAGATCGGAACGGCTCGATCGAACAGATCTATGGCTTCTTGGAGTGCAACCTGATCCTGACTTTTATCGATTTTATTCAAGGCCGTAACGATCGGGATCTGATCGGCGTCGATCTCCTGCAACGTACGCAGCACAGCATCTGCTTGAAGATGCGCATTGGCATGTGTGATATCCACGACATGGAGCAATACATCAGCATCCCTGATTTCTTCCAGAGTAGCTCGGAAAGCAGCCACCAAGGTTGTGGGGAGCTTTTGTATAAAACCGACGGTATCGGTCAATAGCACGTTCCGTCCTGAAGGCAAAATGACACGCCTTGTCGTCGGATCCAATGTTGCAAAGAGCTCATTGGCCACATATACGTCGGCACTGGAGAGCATGTTCAGGAGCGTTGATTTTCCCGCGTTGGTATAACCAACCAGGGCAATCGTGGGAATGGATGCCTCCTTGCGACGGGCACGGTAGCGCCCACGATGTGCTCTCACCTTATCTAACTCTTCTCGCAAATGGGCGATCCTGCGCCGAATATCCCGTCGGTCTACCTCCAGCTGAGTCTCACCAGGACCACGCAAGCCAACACCACCGACAGAGCCTGCGCGCCCACCGCCGCCACCCGCCTGGCGAGCGAGGTGGGTCCAGGCACGCGTAAGGCGTGGCAAGCGATACTCATATTGGGCTAATTCCACCTGGAGTGCACCCTCACGCGTGGCCGCATGTTGGGCAAAAATATCAAGGATCAACGCCGTTCGGTCGACAATGCGTACCGATTCTCCATAAACGCGCTCTAGTTCGCGCTGATGGCGTGGGTTAAGTTCATCATCGAATATCAAAACATCGACAACCAGCTCTTGAATGAGCTGGCGGATCTCTTCCACTTTGCCACTTCCCAGATAGGTCTTTGGATTTGGACGATCCAGGTTTTGGCGGGCTTCTCCAACCACATCAAGACCAGCAGTTTTCGCTAGCAATGCAAGCTCGCTCAATGAATCATCAAGCGTTAGAAAGCCTGGCTGTTGCTTAAAGGCCACCCCGATGAGCAGGGTGCGTTCCCGAGGCAGCTCCGTTGGCAGAGAATGTTTACTCATGCTTACTCACGAGGCTTACCCAGAAGTCGCATGGAGAGATCATCAGGGGGTTCTGTACGCGCTGGGATCATCAGGTGGAAAATGCTGCCAGGACAACGTTCCGGGTCGTATCCGGGTGAGTCGACCCATACCGCTCCCCCATGTGCTTCTAAGATTCCTTTGCAAAGATGTAAACCCAAACCCGAACTCAGTGATTGATAGGATTCGCTCTGGGGATTTGCCTGATCTGACACCGCAGAAAATTGTTCGAAGATGCGGGTCTGATCTTCCGGGGCAATCCCTACGCCATTGTCAGTGATAGAAACTTCGATAAAGCCGGGTAATGTCCGGCCCTGAATATGGATCAGGCCGTCATTGGGTGTGAACTTGATGGCGTTATCGATAACTTCCACCAATGCCTGCGCTAAGCGCTCTTGATCAGCATATACGGTTTGATCAAATTCTTCAGACCATGCCTTTTGGAGATTGATGCCCTTTGCTTCTAACTGGTCTGAAAACTCGTCGATTACACCTTCAATCAACTCTGGCATACGCAAAGGTTGGTAGTACAGGGAGAGCATCTTATTGTCGATCATGGCTACGTCGACGAGATCGTCTATCAATTCACGCATTCTCTCAGTCCCGCTCTCAATACCTGCAAGCAGTGGCTTGGCCTCTTCCGCGTCGGGCTCCAGCTGTTCCCCCAGCATTTTCGAGTAACCCTCGACAAGGGTAAGTGGAGTCTTCAAACCATGAGCGGCAATGGACACAAAGTTTGCTCTGGATTCATCAAGCCGCTCCAAAGCGTCTTGAACTTCTTTCTGACGGCGTTGTGCACGCAATAAATTCTGCGTGGCCTCCGTGTATGCAATATATTCGACAGCAGCGCCGAAAAATTGTTCAATTGCACTATGGATGCTTGCCAAGTCCTCCCCTGCATACCCTTGTTGCGCTGTATGAAGCAGGATCGCTCGGAGAACATGGATCGAGCCAATAAGGCTGCTTTCCTGGTAAATATCGAAAGACATCGGGTCAAGCGAATCTTCCTTCGGGGATTCAATCCACTCTTCAAGCAGTTGTCGCATGCGCTTTGATTCGCCGGTGAGATAGCTCTCAAGCATGACTTCGAGTAGCCGCGAAACATCTTTGGAGGAAATCCGCGCTGGTTCCTGACCCTCACTTAAAAATTCAGAATAGGCACGCTCCCATTTGGGTTTGATCCGTAATAGGAGTTCTACTGTTGTTGACATCATGTGAAGAAACGATCCTGAAATAACTGAATGGATATCAAGGAAACTAGTTTACACTTGAACGAATTTTACTGCGTACCACCTACTGCCTCAATTCCGTGGTCAATAATCCAGTACTCGAGAGTTCTTCCTACAATTTCGAGACTCTCGGAAGATACCTTATCCAGCGTGTCTTGCGTCGTGTGCCAGAATGGATAGTCAAAATCAATAATATCGATCGCCGGTATCCCCGCCTGCAAGAAGGGAATATGATCATCAATCAAAGTAGGCCCTAGCTCACGGGTGAACGCTTCGTAGCCCAATGCTTCAGCCTTTAGCCATATTTCGTCGATCAGCGCCGGATCGGAAGAGCGTTCGATCGGAAGAGAAAGATCGCGATCTCCGACCATGTCCACGATCACTACGGCACGGGGTAAGACTTTCAGCTGCGATACGAAATATCTTGATCCAACAGCCCAATCCCACGAGTCAATCCGCCCTTGATCTTCTGCATCAAAGAACACAAGGATTAAATTTGCAGGTCTATGACCCGAAAATATCCTTGCTATTTCCAGCAGTACGGCTACGCCTGAAGCTCCGTCATTCGCACCGGGTACGGCGTGCCCTGGAAATGCCTGGTCCCGATCTGCAAATCTGCGCGTATCATAGTGGGCACCAAGTAATATCGCACCCTGCTCATCATATGCAGGGCTGTATGCAACGATATTGGTAAGCGTACTGCCCTCATATTGAAATGTTTGCTGCTCAGTAGCCCACCCCAGGTCTGTCAGCTCCTCGATCAGCCAGCGCTGCATTTGAGCATGTCCCGCTGTGCCCGGGTAGCGCTCACCCATCTCCAGTTGAAGTTCTATGTAGTGAAGGGCGTTCTCTCCTTTAAAGGAGCGTTCTTCCGCGGGAGCTGATAACGGCTGACATGCGGTAAGTACCAACAATAGAAATAACAGGGTGCGTGTAGCCTCAGATTGATTTTTGATCATATGCTGTAAGTAAATCGAACATTATAGTGGCTATGCGCATGGTTCATTGGTCGGCCAGGAACGTGTCCAGAGCCTGCGCGGAGCGTTTCGCATGCGCAGCCGCACGCTGGCGCCGATTGCGCCGGACACCATCGTCCAATGCCGGAAGTAAACCTAAATTTGCCTTCATCGGCTGAAATGTCTCTGGCTCCGCATGCGCGATGTAATGACATAGTGCACCCAACATCGTCGTTTCAGGTAACTCGAGCAGCGGGCGCCCTTGCAAGGCACGGATGACATTTTTACCTGCTAGCAAGCCGGTGGCGATATTGCCCAGATACCCCTCAACGCCAGTGATCTGCCCTGCGAAAAAAAGATCCGGCCGTCCCCGGAAACGCAATGTCGACTCCAGCAAACTTGGCGCGTTCAGAAACGTGTTGCGATGCATCTGGCCATAGCGGAAAAATCGGGCGCCCGTCAGTCCCGGGATCATACGCAACACACGGCGCTGTTCGGGAAAGGTTAAATTGGTCTGGAACCCCACCAGGTTATAGAGCGAGCCCGCAAGATTATCCTGCCGTAACTGCACAACCGCATATGGGCGCGCGCCAGTACGTGGATCCTTAAGCCCGACAGGTCGCATCGGTCCATAGGCAAGAGAGTCAACGCCACGCTCGGCAATGATCTCCACCGGCAAACAACCTTCAAAGAATTTATGAGCCCCGGCTTTTACACCTTCTCGGATCGCCGCTTCAAATTCCCGTAAGGGGATGCGCTCTGCAGAGAGCAATGCCTCCACAAAGGCGTAGTATTCATCACGATTGAGTGGACAATTGATGTAATCTCCCTCATCCTGTTCGCCTCGATCATAGCGTGAGCTACGAAAAGCGACATCCAGATCGATCGAGTCATATTCAACAATCGGTGCCAGTGCATCAAAAAAGAATAGCTGATCCTCACCACTCAATCGCTCCAGAGCCGTTGCAAGTTTATTCGATGTCAACGGCCCACTGGCGATGATGCTGTAACCATCAGGAATCACGGTTACTTCTTCGCGAATGACCTGGATATTTGGCTGGGATAAGACTTTGCCGGTGACCTGCTCGGCAAACTGCCCACGATCTACTGCAAGTGCTCCACCGGCAGGGACCGCCGTTTTGTCAGCGATCTGGAGCAGCATCGAACCGAGTGTGCGTAGCTCACTCATCAGGATACCGGAAGCTCGATCGCCAAGTTTTGAACCCAACGAGTTCGAACACACCAAGTCTGCTAATCGGTCTGACTCATGCGCTCCGGTTGGTTTTACCGGCCGCATCTCGTAGAGGTCAACAGCATACCCGGCCTCGGCAACCTGCCAGGCAGCTTCGCTCCCGGCCAACCCACCCCCCACAATACATACCTTTTTACTCATGTGCGGGATTTTATCACGCTGATGTTGGCACGCATCTTGCAACACCTTTGCTTGCAATTTCAGATCATTGTATACTCACCAGCGAGGCGGATCATGTATCAATATCAAGATCAATCCTTAAGACCCCTAACTACCGCACATCTTGCACAGACGATGAGCTTACTCGTGCTGTCAAACATGGAATTGCGTGACCGTGTAATTTCCGAGTTGTCGAGCAATCCCGCGCTTGAATTGCTTGACGATCGTGTCTGTCCAAGTTGTCAACGACCACTGCGCAAGAGCGCCATCTGCCCCTCCTGCAGCCGGAAGCAACAGGCAGAAGGTGATCCGATCGTGTTCCTTTCTCCCAGAGATTCGATCCGTTCCTCACGCAACCGCCAACTGGAAGACCAACCGCTTGATAGAGAACCTGCTGCCCCTGAAGATCTGACTACCTATGTCATTCGGCAGCTGGCAGCCAATCTGCTGCCGGAGGATCGTCGTCTGGCGCTCTACATCCTTGCAAGCCTGGACGAAGATGGCTTCCTTAAAGACCCACCACCATTGATCGCCCAGGCAACCCGCAGCAGCCTTCCGCAGGTCCAGCGTGTACTCACGTTAATCAATGCCGCCGATCCGATTGGTTTGGCCACGCAGGGACCAAAGGAAGCGCTCACAGTCCAACTAGACCAGTTGGTTGCGGAGAATCCGATTTGTGAATTGGCCCGCCAGATCCTGAAGGAAAGCTTTAGCGAACTAGGCCGCAGAGAATATGACAAGATCGCACATGACCTTGAAGTCAAACCGGCGCAGGTTCGAGAGGCAGCCGAGTTCATCCATGACAACCTGAATCCCTACCCCGCCCGAGCTTACTGGGGTTCTGGCCGCCAGGCTCCTTCCGGAGATCCGACGGTTTATCACACACCCGACATCATGATTACCAATAATCCCAACACAGTGGAAGGTCCATTAGTAGTCGAGATCTTCTCTCCGCTTGCAGGATGGTTACGGGTAAATCCGTTGTTCAAGCAGGCCATGAGCGACGCCTCAGCTGACAAAGCGCAGGACTGGTCGGATCAGATTGAGAAGGCTAATCTGTTTGTGAAGTGCATCCAACAACGCAATAACACCATGCGTAGATTAATGCAGCTCCTTGTTTCTCAGCAGGAAAAATTCATCCTCGAAGGAGCCCGGCAATTAAAACCGATGACCAGGGCTGAGCTGGCCGACGAAATCGGCGTGCATGAATCAACCATCTCGCGCGCCGTGGCCAACAAATCGGTCGCATTGCCGGATGGGCGCATCATACCCCTGGCAAAGTTCTTCGATCGCAGCCTTTCGGTGCGGGATCGGATCAAAGAGATCATTCGGAACGAGACAGTACCACTGACCGACGATCAAATCGTCGAGATCCTCAGAGAAGATGATGTGAAAATTGCCCGCCGGACCGTCGCGAAATATCGCTCGATTGAGGGCATCTTACCCGCCCGCCTGCGAGGCCAACAGAAGTTATCCCAGGCAGCATAGAAGGCAGATCATTGGCGAGAGACACGACACCTACCAATCCAATCGCACGCTTCTTTAAATCAGACCCGCATCGTGAATTGTTCGAGACGCTTGCGGATACGCTCGACAGCGCCGTCCTGGTACTATCCGGGACGGAGCCGCGTTTAATTACCTGCAATCATCAGTTTTTGCTCATGACAGGATACGCCCGCAAAGATCTCGAGACGCTTTCCGCTTCGGATCTTTTCACTGAAGTTGAAGGCCAAACGGCAATTGATCGAATCCTTAAACCCTGGGACACTCCGGAGTGCCTGCTCGAAGAGGTTCCCATACGCACCCAATCTGGCGAATTGCTGTGGATCGACCTGCAGGCTTTATCGGTAACGCCAGCGCATGAGGTAATACTCATCCTCGCAAGACCTTCCAGGGAACGCTTCAGTACCGAAGCGGTACAGCGTGCTGAAGCAGAGCGGATGTCCCTGTTGGTGGAGATATCGGACTTAGCCCTTGAGAGTGGCGCGACGACCCTTACGCTGGTGCTCGATCGCATCAACAGCCTCCTATCAGCTTCTCACACAGGCATTTACCAGGTTGTGCCTTCAGACCCTTCCTACATGATGATAGGCAAGCTGCCCGCCGCCTTCCCCGAGCAGGTTGACGATCGTGTGATCGGGACTTTGTCACGGCATACAAGCTGGTCAATCGGAAAACGGCCGGAGCACGAACTTGAACGTGCTGCCCGGGCGGCAGAAATACGCCATCTTCGAACGACAAAAATAGGAGATGAGAACGGCTGGGTCGGATTGTTAGTTGTTTGCTGGGAACGGGAATTGTCGGGCGAGGAAGATATCGAATCCATGATGCAGGTCGCTGCTAACCTCTGCCATGCCGCATTACATGTCGGTCTATTACGAAGCAGCACGAGTGAAACAGAACTTGCTCGTTCTCAACTTGAAGACCAAATGGAGCATCTCTACGAAGGTATTTCTGACACGCTGATCACGGTAGATTCGAATCTGACCATCACACGAGCGAATAGCGCCATCGAACGACTGCTTGGATTCACCGTAGAAGATGTCCTTCAACGGCCGATTCAGGACGTGCTGGTCGGGCCGGAAGATGTGACAGTTACTTTGCTTGATGCGCTAGGTCATCGCCGGGAAGCTGAGAGATCCAAACTCGTGCTCCACCACCGTCAGGGAAATCCACTTCCGATCCACCTGCGAGCGGTGCCTCTGGCTTCACCCGATGAGCCTCAGTTACTCATCGTCCTCAAGGACCAATCAGAGCAGCAGGCCATCGAGGATCAAACCGAGAGCCTGGCCCAGCGAGCACTTCTCGGAGAAGTTACTGCGATCTTTGCCCACGAGGTGCGTAACCCGATCAACAATATCTCAACAGGAGTCCAGTTAATCGCCTCAAGATTGGGCGAGGACCATTCGCAGTACGAAGCCTTGGATCGGATCCGCTTAGAGTGCTCACGCCTGGATCAACTCATGAGCGACGTCCTCTTCTTCGCCCGTCCGCTCGAATTAAAGATGGAAGAGATCGATCTGGCAGAGATGATGGAAAGAATTCTCGCCCGCTGGAAACCGCGCTTTCAACAATCGAAAGTTCGCTGTCAGACCATTTTCGCGGATAACCTGCCGCACGCTTCTGCCGATCCACGTACCTTTGAAAGGGTGCTCGTCAACTTGATCAGCAATGCTCTGGAAGCGATGTCGGATGGGGGGACAATCTCGGTATCCGTTGGGATGTTTGAGGGCGGTCAGATGGACCAGCTCGAGTTGAAAGTCGCTGATACCGGGCCCGGCATCCCCACCGACAAGATCGATCGCATATTCGATCCATTCTTTACCACAAAGAAGGATGGCACGGGACTGGGGCTCGCCATCAGCCGTAGGATTATGACCGCCCATCGCGGGACAATCCATGTAGAATCATTCCCGGATGCGGGAACGGTGTTTACAATCCACCTGCCAGTCGCAGGTACCTTTGGGAGAAATTCATGAGCGCTACGGTATTAATCGTCGATGATGAAGCCCCTGCCCGAAACTTCATCAGCGAAGCCTTGAGTGATGCAGGCTACGAAACGGTCGAAGCTGGCTCTCTAAAAGATGCGAATAAAGTTATCGACACAGGCGCCGCAGACATCGTTTTGCTGGATGTCATGCTCCCTGATGGATCTGGTCTCACGTTACTCGATCGCCTTTCCATGGAGTCTCCACGCCCCCCCGTCATTCTAATCACGGCCTTTGGGGAAGTTGATACAGCCGTGGAGGCAATGAAAAAGGGTGCCCAGGATTTTCTACAGAAACCACTCGACCTAGAGCGGCTCCAGCAAGCGGTTGAACGTTCGTCAGAGGTAGTTTCACTGCGGAGAGAACTCGATTTGTTGCGCCGATCGTCCACCGGTGATATCGAGATGGTGGTGGGGGATACCAAAACAATGAACCAGGTGATGCACGAAGCTGAAAGAGCAGCATCTGCTGCCGTTTCGGTCCTCATCACGGGTGAAACCGGCACGGGGAAAGAGGTCCTGGCACGCACGATCCACAGCATCAGCCCGCGTGCTGATAAACCGTTTATTCCGATAAACTGCGCGGCGCTGCCCGATACCATGATTGAGTCCGAGTTATTCGGGCATGAGGCTGGCGCTTTCACCGGCGCGCAGAAGAGAAAACCAGGACTAATCGAGATCGCTGACGGAGGTATTCTATTCCTGGATGAGATCTCCTCCACTAAGCCAGAAATGCAAGCCAAGCTCCTGCGTGTGCTGGATGAACACAAATTCCGCCGTGTGGGTGGCGTGAAGGAAATCGACGTCGATGTGCAAATTCTGGCGGCTTCCAATCGTGATCTCCCGGCAATGATCGAAGAAGGCACCTTTCGAGAGGACCTGTATTACCGTCTCAAAGTTGTAGATTTGCATCTTGTACCGCTTCGCGAGCGGATCAACGACGTGCCTGCCCTTGCAGGTAACTTCATACGCCAAATCAATATGCGCGTCGGGGGTATGGTCGAAGGACTCACGCCACGGGCGATCGATGCTTTGAAAGCCCATTCCTGGCCGGGCAACATCCGTGAATTACGGCATGTGATTGAACGCGCCATACTATTTTGCGATGACGAGATGATTGACCTTCCGCACCTACCTCCTGATATCCAGGCGCTGGCGAAAAAACCCTCCAAAACAAAAGCAAAATCACCTTTAAAGACCACCCGCAAGCGCAGTACAACAAAGAAAACCACAAAACCTAAGCCCAAGTCCTAGATTCCAACTGGCATAGTCCTTGCAACATACGCCTTCAGACGTATTTAGCTCTGGAGGCGAAGATGATTCCCCTATCATTCAACGATATTCAACTTTTGATTGCTGCTGCTATCTTTGTGCTGGGTTTCCTGTTGATCCTGATCGGTGCCCTCGTGATGGTCAGCAGAAGCTATTCACGCGAAGTCCGAACCCTGGCCGCCCATACTGCCAGACTGGGACAGAAGGGCATCGCACAAGATGTCACCGGCCTGGTCAACAGTGCCACTGAGCTTGTTGCATCCATTAACGGCCTGGTAAAGACTGCCAGCGGCATTGGGCTATTCCTGATAACACTCGGAACAGCCATGCTTGCAGCAGCCTACTGGATCATTCAGCAAATTCCCTGGACCATCTAATAACGCCTTGCAAGGGGTTCTTCATGCTCAACGACGCACACATCCTCACCCAATTAAAGGCCGAGCTACAGCCGGATGAACTGAGTGCTGCTCTCAAGCGGCTGCGGGTTGTTCCTGAAGTTTGGCGGGCTCTTCATGATGCAGAGTTTCTTACCTTTGTGATGGGGCATCCAGATGAGATCTCCTGGTTGCCAGGAGAGATTGCCGACAGCTGCCTCATGTACAAACAGGATCTAGCGCCTGATGAAGAAGGTGCCACTCCGGGGAACGAGTCAGCCGGGCTTTCTGGATTATTTGACCTCGCGTCGGAAGCACATGCATTGGCCAATGAGATTAATCTCGATCTCGAAGACGTTGTCGGACGAATGCAAAAAGCCCCGGCAACCTGGCGTGCTCGTCTGGCATGTGCGTGGATTCACATCGAGGATCCATCGTCGCTGATTGAGCACATGCTCGCCTGCGATGACCAACCACTCACCCGACTCCTCCTATCTGTTCTTTTTGCAAATTATAGAACTGCAGATCTTTTAGTAGCGCTCAGCGCGCATCGCGAGAAAATTACTCAAATCATGCCTCTCTTGATGGAGATGGGGGAAAAAGAGATCGCGCTCTATCTCGCAGAAAGCCTGCGAGATGAACCAGCAGCGCATACCGAGCCTAGCTTGCACAGCACCGATATGGATGCCTATGCGCAGGCCATTGGAGGCGACTTTGATGGTGCGCATCTCGCCCTTTCCACAGCATGGGCTTCGGCTACGGAATCTACTGCGCGGGTTGCCGATCAATTGGCACAGGTCGCCAGACTTGAAGGTAATCAAGCAGTTGAATTGGAGGCTCGGCGCAAAGCGGTTGAGGAGGCGAGCAACCCGATGCGACGCGCGGCCCTTGCTCGTGCGGTTGTCGAGGCAGACCGAGGGTATGAAGCGGCACAGCTTGTATCCAATCCTGGAAGTCTTGAAGAACGGATCGCTCATGGAATGGCTTTATTGCAACAAAACTTAGTTGAGGAAGCACGCGCAAACCTCATCCAGGCAAAAGATGAAGCGCTTCAGCTCGGTTATAGCGATATCGCGTGGTTGGGTTGGATGGCAACGGGCCTTGATCAATGTGCACAGGTTCCGGCTTCCATTGAGATCAAAACCTTACTCGCTCAACTCCACCCCCAGGACGCCGGGCTGGAGCTTGAGCTGGCAAATCTCTGGGCGCGTGCAGGCGATCCGGCCACCGCGGTACTGCATGCAGAGATGGCGCTGGCCCTAACACCTAATTCGCTGGAAGCCAGGAAATCTCTCGCGAAGAATTTACGCAGTGCTGGCGATCCAGGTAAAGCTCTCGGGTACCTGCAGCAAGTAGTTCAAGACGACCCGATTGCGCGAAACGAATACTGCCAGTGCGCGCTGGAATCCAACGAACCGGATCTGGCCTTTGAGATCGCGAGCGAACTGATCGAGCAAGATCCGGATAACTCGCGTGCTCTAATCCTTTTGGCCCAGGCCCAACATTTGAAGGGCGATTCTGACAACGCCCGCTTGGCCATCGAGCGTGCGATTGAACTCGACGCCGATGACGTCAAACCCTGGTTGGTTCTCGCTGAAATTCAGAGCGAATCAGGCGAGCATGACGCGGTTGGTGACACCCTGCAAAAAGCGATCGAGCTTGCCCCTGGTAGCGGGGCTGCACACCTGGCCCGCGCCCATTGGTTGGCTTCAATGGAGCGCTTCCATGAAGCCGCACAACATAGCACCAAAGCCCTCGCACTCAATCCGGAGTCGGGCGCATGGTTATTGGATCACGCTTCATTGCTTGACAAAATTGGTGATTCCGGGGGTGCCCGCCGCCACCTTGAAAAGGCATTAAACCGCCAGCCAAAGAAT
>JBFFMI010000023.1:0-20966 GCA_041554155.1 Anaerolineales bacterium | reverse complement strand
CGACGGCTACCTGGCACAACGAGAAGAATCGGGTTTTCCCTGGATCGACCGCTGGTCGGGAGAGCCCCGGGGGGCGGAGGTTTTTGATCGGGGAACGGCACCGGACAAACCGGCAGATTTTCTGCTCGAAATCGGGACCGAGGAGCTGCCGCATGAGGACCTGACCAATGCGATCACCTCCCTGCGCACCGCTATGGATGATCTGCTGCAGCAATCCCGGCTGGCACACGGGGATGTTCGGGTGTTTGGGACTCCTCGACGGCTTGTCGTGACGATTGATAAATTGGCGGCACAACAAGATGAGCAGACATCAATAGAAAAGGGACCACCTGTAGAGCGGGCTTTTGATAAAAGTGGGAACCCTACTAAAGCTGCGCAGGGGTTCGCCCGCAGCAAAGGCATCGAGGTAGATCGACTTGAAAAGCAAGAAATCGATGGCGGCTCCTATGTTGTGGCCAGCGTGCGCCAGCCTGGCCGAGCGGCCTACGAGGTGCTCG
Source organism: Anaerolineales bacterium (assembly GCA_041554155.1). GTDB lineage: Bacteria > Chloroflexota > Anaerolineae > Anaerolineales > E44-bin32 > E44-bin32. Next base: position 20,469 of record JBFFMI010000023.1, on the reverse strand, counting down.
AAGAGGGATTCCCGGGGCTTCTCGGTCAATTACGATTTGCGAAATCGATGCGCTGGAACGCCAGCGGTGTTGCGTTTTCCCGTCCCATCCGCTGGATGGTAGCTATCCATGGAGCGCACCATCTTGATGTGGAGTTTGCCGGAATTAAAAATGGACGGGCTACACGTCTTATGCGGTTTTCCGATCCCGAAGAAATAGACATTAGTGATCTAAAAGGGTACTGGAAGGCGATCGATCATGGTGGGATCCTGCTCGATCAAGAAAAGCGCAAAGCTGCGATCAAAGGTGATCTTGCACGCCTGGCGCAAGAAGTCGGTGGTGAGGTTCTGCCGGATCCGGCGCTCCTGGATGAGGTTACACACCTGGTAGAGCGGCCAACGGCTTTTATTGGTCAGTTCGATCCGAGCTATCTGGAACTGCCGCGTGCAGTTCTTGTATCGGTGATGAAGAAGCACCAGCGCTATTTCCCGGTTGAGAAGAAGGGCAAACTGCTGCCTTTTTTCATCGCCATCCGCAACGGAGGGCCAGATCATCTCGATAACGTGACGAGTGGAAATGAGCATGTGATCCATGCCCGCTTCGCCGATGCGGCTTATTTTATCGAGCGTGATTCGGCCCTCAACCTTGAAGACTTCATACCAAAGCTAAGCACACTGACCTTCGAAAAAAGCCTGGGCTCGATGCTGGACAAGACCCGGCGTCTGGAAACCCTGGTGAGCAAGCTCGCGCCGATACTCGGGTTGAACGCGGAGGCACTCAAACATGCCAGGCGAGCTGCTCAACTGAGCAAAGCGGATCTGGCCACACAAATGGTCGTAGAGATGACGTCCCTGCAGGGTGAGGTTGGCAAGATTTATGCGCTCCGTAGCGGTGAGAGTGAGACGGTGGCCGAGGCGATATTGGAACATTACCTTCCCCGTAGTGCTGGGGATGGCGTGCCACAATCAGAGTTAGGTTTCATCGTTGGATTGGCAGACCGCCTGGACACGTTGATCGGCCTCTTTGCCGCTGGACACAAACCGAGTGGGGCCCGAGATCCATTCGCGTTACGGCGGACAGCGATTGGGCTGGTCCAAATGTTGGTTGAGAAGGCGCAGCGGGTCAACCTGCGGCAGTTGTTGGTGGAAGCCGCCGATGGGCAACCGCTGCCAGTGAGCGAGGAGCAAATTGACGCCAGTCTGGCGTTCATTGCTGCCCGTCAGCAAGCCCTGCTCTTGGAAGATTACCCCCATGATGCCGTGGAAGCTGTCCTTGCTGGCCAGGGACATGACCCCGCTGGTGCAGCGCACGCTGTCGCCCAGCTGGAAATTTGGCGTCGTCGTGACGATTGGTCATTATTGCTACAGGCCTATGCCCGCTGTGTCCGCATCACCCGCGATATCAAGGGGAAACTTGAGGTTGACCCGAAACTTCTTCGTGAGGATGCGGAAATTGCCCTCTTCAAGGCAATCCAGGAAGTCGGGGTTGTGGCGGCTTACGAAGGCTCTCTCGACGAATTTCTCGGCAAGGTCGAAAGCCTGCTCCCCGCAATTACAGCATTCTTTGACAATGTCCTTGTCATGGCCGAGGATGAAAGACTCCGACAGAACCGGCTCGGCCTCGTTCAACTCATCTCGGGTTTGGCGACGGGTGTTGCAGATCTAAGCTTGCTAGAGGGATTTTAGGGTGATAGCAGCCTGTAAGGTGCGGCTGATTGCCTTGCGCTATTGGCGCGACTATAATCCGAACACTTTGGACGTCGGCGCTGTCCTTAGGTTTGCTGTTGTTGACAGGCTGGATCACAGCAAGCCATAAATCATCCCCCAATTTCATCACATCCTTCGGGACAGCCCCGACAGGCTGATCTATAACTTGTACTTGTACGCGTGTGAAACGCGCGACGATAATATGGACAACTGTGTGGTTAAAGCAAACCGATGAGCACAATCGACGATATTAAAGATCGCATAGACGCCGTGGAAATCATTGGCGAATCGGTAAAGCTGCGGAAATCGGGAAAGAACTATTCCGGTTTCTGTCCTTTCCATTCCAATACGCGTACGCCTGCCTTCGCAGTTTTTCCTGAAAGTGGCACCTGGCGTTGTTTTGGCGCTTGCAACGAGGGCGGGGACATTTTCAGCTTTGTCATGAAGAAAGAAGGCTGGGATTTCCCTGAGGCGCTGACCCATCTTGCCGAACGTGCTGGGGTGGAACTCGAACCTCAGAGGCCGGATCAGGAGGCTGAAGATGAGGCGCAAGATCGCCTGCGAGAGGTGTTGGAGAGCGCCGTCACGTTTTACCGCCACCATTTGCTAAAGACGGAGGCGGGTGAGCGCGTGCGCGCCTACATAACGAAACGCGGCATAACAGATGCAACTATGGAAGCGTTTGAACTGGGCTATGCGCCCGATTCTTGGGATGCGACCATGAACCACCTGAATGAGCGCGGTTTTCAAATCGAAGATATCGTGCAAGCTGGGCTTGTCTCGGAGCGTGATAGTGGGGGTCATTATGATCGGTTCCGCAACCGGTTGGTATTCCCCATCCGTGATGTGCGTGGCCGGATGGCCGGATTTGGGGCGCGCGTGCTGGATCCTGAAGGTGTGCCGAAATATCTGAATTCTCCGCAAACCCCTCTCTTCGACAAGGGACGCTTGCTATATGGCCTGGATAAGGCACGCCAATCCATTCGGAAGGAAGATCAAGCGGTGATTGTCGAAGGCTATATGGATGTCATCGGCCTGCATCAAGCAGGTTTTACGAATGCCATATCTTCCATGGGTACAGCGCTCACAGAAACACAGCTGCGGCAGTTGAAGCGCTATAGCCGTCGCATCGTGCTGGCGCTGGATGCGGATGCAGCCGGCGTACAAGCCACACTGCGCGGGCTGGATGTGGCCCGGGTAGCACTTGACCGGGAAGCCGATCCGGTCTTTAACGCACGCGGCCTGGTGCGGCATGAAGGTCGCCTGGATGCCGATCTGCGCATTGTTTCGCTTCCAGACGACCTGGATCCGGATGAGGTCGTGGCGGAAGATCCCGCAGCTTGGCGTGAGATCCTCGTCGGAGCAAAGACGATCGTCGATTATGTGCTCGACGTCCTCTCGAGCGAGCAGGATCTCAACGACCCCAAGGGCAAGGCAGAAGTGGCGCGTCAGGTATTACCGCTGATCGATGATGTAGCTAACCCGGTAGAACGGGAAACGTATCTGCAGAAATTATCCCGACGATTGAAAGTCGATGAGCGTGCACTGAACGCATGGCGCCCACAAGCGGGTCGTCAATCAAGACGGCCGCAAGCCGCTGAACCGGCGATGGAGCAGGTGCCAGCTCAGGTATCGGCCACGTCGGTCTTAGAACAATTTTGCCTTGCGGTGTTGTTAAATGACCCCGAGCTGCTCTACCGGATCGATCGAACATTTCAGTCGCTGAACCTGGACCGACCGCGCGAGCGGGATTTCGGTACGACAGATCATCAGCTCCTATTCTCGGGAGTGCGCTCATCACTCGCCCAGGACGAAGCCGAACCGGCAGCTTACTGGCAGCGTAATCTTGATGAGTCTTTACTAGGGGAGGCTGAGGCTATCAGCGCATCGGTATCCGATCTGGACCTCAGATCCCCGAAAGTGATTGAGGAATTAATCGCCAACTTCCTGCGGTTGCGCAAGCACCGCCTTGAGACTGATCTCACGCATATCCGCTTCCAGCTCGAGACGTTACAAGAAGAAGATGAAGACCTGGCGCAAGAGGCACGTAAGGAACGGATGTGGGGGTTGACGCGCGAAGTACAGCGATTGGCGGACCAGCGCGAAAGCCTGGATCGAGCCCTGACAAGGCCAACCAGCCGATTGAGCGGAAGTGAATTCGCCAGGGAAATGTGAGGAGTGATGGGGAAGACCGAATCAGCACCTGAGGCCATCGACGAACTTGATGATAACGAGGAACTGAACGAGGAAGATCTCCAGGATCCCGTTGATGTCGTCGATGGCGAAGCCATCGAAGTCGAGCCAGATTTAGAGGAAGAGGCAGAAGTCGAGGATGCCAGCGCCGAGAAGAGCCTGAAGAAGCTCACAGCTGCGTTGGAGCTCAGCGACGATCCTGTCCGACTCTACCTGAAAGAGATCGGGCGGGTGGAGTTGCTGGATACTGATCAGGAGCTCTGGCTGGCCGCGCGCATGGATGCCGTGAATCACCTCGGTCGACTGGAAAAAGGACGAGGATCGCGGGGTCGTGCCGAAGAGCCGCTGGTCTCGGTTTATATGACCCTGTTTGATGACATGCGCACAGCCTGGAAGCGGGTGAAAGAAGATGCCAAGCGTCTGGATCAACCACAACCCGATTTGCCCCTGATCCTGGCAGAAGCCCAGGAGCTACGCAACACCTGGCAGGCATCATCAATCTCCTATTTGCGTGCCTGGTTAGACAATGACTTGTGGGGGAATGATCCTGCCTGGGAGCAAGTTGCACGGAATGCATTGGATGTATTTCAGGCCTTCTACCTCTTTCCTACGGAAATCCAGATCAAATTAGCCGAACGATTCGCTGACGAGAAGGATGTTCCCACGAAGCGAACCTTCCGTCGCTGGTTGCCGGATGCTGCGGGCTTGCAAGATGAATTGCGCCTGCTGCAATGGCTGGCGGAAGAAGCACAGGCGGCCTTGATCCGGGCCAATCTGAGATTGGTCGTAAGTGTCGCCAAGCGCTACATGGGGCGTGGAATCGCGTTCCTGGACTTGATCCAGGAGGGCAATATCGGGTTGCTGCGGGCGGTAGAAAAATTCGACCCGGCCAAAGGATATAAATTCAGCACCTACGCCACCTGGTGGATCCGCCAGGCGATCAGTCGAGCGATCGCAGATCAGGCTCGGACCATTCGAATTCCGGTTCATATGGTTGAGACGATCAACCGCCTGGTGCGAGTCCAGCGCCGCATGGTCCAGGAACTCGGACGCGATGCCACTTCGGAAGAACTGGCCTTGCAAATGGACATACTAGAACCGGAGGAGATCCTGCAAATCGAACAAGCGCTGGAAAGTGAGGAGCCGCTCGATCCGGCTCTCGACCGCAAGTGGAAGCGGGCCGCAGCCAAGGTAAGGCGCATCATTCGCATCGCCCAGGAGCCCATGTCGTTGGAAACTCCGGTGGGAGCCGAGGAATCTAGCCAGTTGGGCGATTTCATCGAAGATGAGACCATGCCCGAACCGGTGGACGCGGCCGCCAAAGAGCTGCTCAAAGAGCAAGTTCAGAACGCGCTCTCGGTTCTTACGGAACGCGAGCGCCAGGTGCTCGAAATGCGTTTTGGTCTGAGAGACGGGAAAGATTACACCCTGGAGGAAGTCGGTAAACACTTCAAGGTTACGCGTGAGCGCATCCGACAGATCGAAGCCAAGGCCTTACGCAAATTACGCCATCCGACGCGCAGTCGCCACCTGCGCGATTATCTCTCGTAAGCGTTCCCGGAATAATGCATAAAACACCATCCGCAAGGGTGGTGTTTTCACTTAAAGTTGTGTACAATATGTATTGTGAAAAATATCACTATTGCTGTTTAATGTCACATTGGGTCATTGTTGAGTCGTGTACCCTATCCGTTGACGGACCTGTTTCTTTGTGCTAGTTTAACGCTTGTGATAGGATTAACATGTTGATTTTGAAGGTAGCGTTTCACACAATTTCTAACGGTATAAACTCAAAAACCAAGAGGGCCGGATGCCAAGTGACTATCTCCCCATCGTAGTACTGATCGTCCTGGCTACCGGCCTGGCTTTTTTGGTGGTCATCCTCGGCCATCTGTTTGGACCGCGCCGACCCACGGAGCGCAAGGCCCAACCCTATGAGTCAGGTATGCGACCGTATGGGCCAGGCCGACGCCGTGTTCAGGTTCACTTCTACCTGATCGCAGTTTTATTCATCCTTTTCGACATTGAAATGATCTTTCTCTTGCCATGGGCTGTTGTCTTGCGTGAGATTAAGATCCTTGGCTTGATTGAGATGGCGATCTTTATCGTCATCCTGTTTGTTGGGTTGGTATATGCATGGAAAATAGGAGCCCTGGAATGGGAATAGAGAGCAAATTAGGTAATTTTGGCGTTGCAACGACGACGCTGGAGCAGGTTGTCAATTGGAGTCGGACCAGAGCGATGTGGCCGATGTTATTCGGCCTGGCATGCTGTGCTATTGAGATGATGGCGGCCCAATCTGCGGATTACGACATGAGCCGCTTTGGTATGGAGTTGATGCGGGCCAGCCCACGGCAAAGCGATTTGATGATCGTAGCAGGGCGGGTGACGCGCAAGATGGCGCCTGTACTTCGCCGTCTGTATGACCAGATGCCGGAGCCGAAATGGGTCGTCGCCATGGGCGATTGTTGCTCTTGTGGGGGTGTATTTAACAATTACGCCATTGTCCCAGGTGTCGACGAGATCGTTCCTGTGGACGTTTACGTGGCCGGCTGTCCACCGCGCCCTGAGGGCTTGATACACGGGATTCTCACCCTGCATGAGAAAGTCATGGGAGAGAAGATCAAGGATCACGCGTAAAGCAGGATCGCGCGCATCAAAATCCCGAAGCCTGGAGTGTGAGCTGACAGCCTTGCATACTGCAAAAAGGACGTAAGTGAATGAGTGTTATTAATGCGATCGAGCTCTTGCAAACAAATCTCGGTGATAAGGTCCTCGATGTTGTCACGTTCAGAGACCAGACGTCCATTGAGCTTGATAAAAACGTGATCGTTAAGGCCTGCCAGCTTCTGCGGGATCAGGCCGAATTCAATTTCTTAGCCGCAGAAACAGCCGTCGACTACTGGCCCGAAGAACCTCGCTTCAAGATCGTCTATCAACTCTACAGCTTGCCGAAAAAAGTGTTCCTGGGCTTGCACGTGATGCTCTCAAGCGATGATCTATCTATTGCCACCATCGAAGAAATCTATCCCAATGCCAACTGGCATGAACGAGAGATTTTCGACATGTTCGGGATCCAATTCGAGGGCCATAGCGACCTGAGGCGCATTCTCATGCCGCACGATTGGCAGGGTCATCCATTGCGCAAGGATTATCCGCTGGGCTACGAAGAAGTCCAATTTACGTTTAATTTTGATGAAATCGAACGACGCAAGCCTTATGCAAAAGAGTAGGCTTACCACAGCTCTCAGAGGTGGTCATTGGTATGCTGCATGAACAAACTGAAATAACAGTCGATGAACTCCGGCACTTGATTTCCGATCGAGCGCTTGAGGGCGAGACCATGTTGCTTAATATGGGCCCGCAACATCCGAGCACGCACGGCGTTCTGCGCCTCTTGCTTGAATTAGACGGCGAGCGCATCATCAGCTGCATTCCGGATATCGGTTTCTTGCATACCGGGATTGAAAAGAACATGGAGGCCAAGACCTACGAGAAAGCCCTGGTCATGACCGATCGCATGGACTATCTCAACAACCTTGGCAACAACCTGTGCTATGTGCTGGCCATCGAGAAGCTGGTTGATCTTGATGTCCCTGAACGGGCGATGTTCATCCGGGTGATCCTTACCGAGCTGCAGCGCATCGCTTCCCATCTGGTTTTCCTGGCCACCCACGCGCTGGACCTGGGCGCAATGTCCGTTTTTCTATATTGTTTCCGGGAACGTGAGATCATCCTGGATATTTTTGAGTTGTGCTCCGGGGCACGTATGATGACCTCGTACTTCCGCCCCGGTGGTTTGTGGCGCGATGTACCGCCAGGATTTGAGGCGGCTGTGCGCGATTTTATTCAGTACTTACCTGCACGCATCCAGCAGTATGAAGATCTGCTCACCAACAATCCGATTTATATCGATCGCACCAAGATGATCGGGCCGATCTCCGGCGAAGATGCTTTACGATGGGGATTGAGCGGGCCAGCGCTGCGCGCAGCCGGAATTGCCTGGGATCTGAGAAAATCGAACCCATACAGTGGTTATGAACGCTTTGACTTTGATATCCCAACGGGAGCAAATGGGGATGTTTACGACCGCTATATCGTGCGCATTGAAGAGATGCGAGAATCCCTGCGGATCATTGAACAAGCGCTGGACAATCTACCCGAGGGACCCATTCGCAGCGATAATCGCAAATTTGTACCACCCCCTCGCGCTGAACTCAGTCACAGCATGGAAGCCGTTATTCACCATTTCAAATTGTGGACGGAAGGCTTCTCTGCGCCCAAGGCGGCAGTATATGTCCCGGTTGAATCGCCGCGTGGCGAGTTAGGCTGTTACCTCGAAGGCGATGGTGGACCTAAACCCTACCGGGTTCACTTCCGGACGCCCAGTTTTGCAGCGCTTCAGACTCTGCCGCTCTTGTCAAAAGACTTTCTGGTTGCAGATCTTGTTGCCATCATCAGTAGTATGGATCCGGTTCTGGGGGATGCGGATCGCTAATAGCCCGGTCAGGCTCTTTGAAAGATTATGTGACTTTCAAGAGCAGAAAATATCAGTAGGACGAGGAGCATCAACGTTGCTCGCAGAAAAATACAGTCAAGAGATCGATCAAATCCTCGCAAAATATCCTCCTGAGGAGAAGCGTGCTGCTGTGCTTCCGCTGTTGTATATGGCGCAACGCGAGTACGGATACATCACTGCAGAGGCTATCCATGAGGTAGCTGCATTGTTGGACCTGGACCCAACACAGGTAGGCGGTCTGGTGGGTTTTTACACGCTTTTGCATGATCATCCTGGCGGTACTTATAAAATCCAGATTTGCACCGATTTACCCTGTGCGCTGCGAGGTGCAGAGGAATTCGCTGAGGCGGTTTGTGAAAATCTGGGTGTGCAGTTCGGTGAACCAACCAAGGATGGGATGATCCTTGTGGAGCAGGTGAAGTGCCTGGCTGGTTGTGACAAAGCGCCTATGTTCCAGGTTCAGGACCCTGAAGGGATTCACTATTACGAAAATCAGGACCCGGTGAGTGCGATGCAGGTGATCGAGAAGCTGCGCAAGAGGGGGAAGCATGCCTGATCACATACTTTTGCGCAATCGTGATATCCCCGATATCGACAAACTGGATGTCTACCTTGCGAACGGTGGATTTGAGGCGTTTGAACAAGCCGTACGGGAGCATACCCCACAGGAAATCATCGATATTGTCAAAGCTTCCGGTCTGCGCGGTCGTGGGGGCGCGGGTTTCCCGGCTGGTGTGAAGTGGAGCTTTCTGACCCCGGATGTGTTCCCGCGCTATGTTGTTGCCAACGCCGATGAATCGGAACCGGGTACGTTTAAGGACCGCGAGATCCTGGAGCGCAATCCATTCCAGTTTCTGGAGGGAGTAGCGATCTGTTCCTATGCCGCTCAGGCCAATACCGCCTATGTTTACTGCCGCGGGGAATTCTGGGATCTGGCACACATCCTCGAGCAGAAAATTGCAGCGTTGTATGAGCGCGGGTTATTGGGCAAAAAGCTGTTTGGTTCTAACTATAGCCTTGATATCTTCGTGCATCTTGGAGCAGGGGCCTATATCTGCGGTGAAGAAACCGCGCTGCTTGAATCGCTGGAGGGCAAGCTGGGTCAACCTCGTTTACGGCCACCCTTCCCGGCTGCGGAGGGTTTGTTTGCCAAGCCGACGGTGGTTAACAACGTGGAGACCTTGACCAACCTGCCGCCGATCATCACACGCGGCGCCGATTGGTACGCCTCGATCGGTACTGAGCGAAGCACAGGGCCCAAGATCTTTTGTCTCTCTGGACATGTTGTCAGGCCAGGGAATTATGAACTGCCTCTGGGTACGACTTTCCGGGAGTTGATCTTCCAGCATGCGGGTGGCATTCCCGACGGCAAATCGATCAAGGGCATCATGCCTGCAGGCGCATCGTCTGCGATCTTGCCCGGAACCGACGAAGTGCTTGATACGCCGATGGATTATGAGTCGCTGGTGAAAGTGGGTTCTCAACTGGGTTCTGCTTCGCTGATCATCCTGGATGAAACCGTCAACTTTGGTTGGTTGGCGTATAAGACGACAAGCTTCTTTAAACATGAATCGTGCGGGAAGTGTACGCCCTGCCGGGAGGGTACATTCTGGATGTACCACATCTTGAGTCGCATCAAGGATGGGGAGGCGAGCCCGGATGAGGTGGATTTACTGCGTGAAGTTGCCCGTGGCATGGAGGGCAAATGTCTGTGCGCTCTGGGTGAATTTGCGATTATGCCGGTTCTAACCAGCATCGAGCGATTCCAGCCTGATTTTGAAGCGCTGACCGGGAAAAATGGCGAATGAGTAAACCATTGGTAAAACTAACCATCGATGGCATCGACGTTGAGGTACCAGCCGGGACGCTGATCGTTGACGCGGCGAAAAGGATCGGGATCGATATCCCCGTTTTTTGCTACCACCCCAAGATGGAGCCGGTTGGCATGTGCCGGATGTGTTTGGTAGAGGTCGGCATGCCGAAGGTTGATCGCCAGACTGGTGAGCAGGTGCTGGATGAGGCTGGCCAACGAGTGATCGAGTTCCGTCCTAAGCTGGAAACCTCCTGCACCACACCCGTTAGCGAAGGAATGCATGTTCTGGTATCGAGCGAACCCGCTATCCAGGGACGGCAGCAGATCGTGGAGTATATCCTCACTTCCCACCCGCTTGATTGCCCGATTTGCGATAAAGGCGGCGAGTGTCCATTGCAGAATCTGACGATCGCGGCCGGACCGGGCAAGAGTCGCTTTCTTTATGAAGATAAGAATCAGATGGAAAAGCATGTCCCTCTGGGAGATTTAATCTTCCTGGACCGGGAGCGATGTATTCAATGTGCCCGGTGCGTTCGCTTCCAGGAGTTGGTGGTTGATGAACCTGTCCTGGCTTTCAAGGAGCGCGGTCGCAGCCTGGAAATCGTGACGTTCTCTGAACCTGGATTCGATTCATATTTCTCCGGCAACACGACCGATATTTGTCCTGTGGGAGCTCTCACAACCGCCGATTTCCGTTTCGGGGCCAGACCCTGGGAAATGAATGCGGCTGCCTCGATCTGCACGCATTGTCCCGTCGGATGCAATACGGTTCTGAATACTCGCCGTGAAGCCAGTGCAAACGGGCGTGAAGTAGTTAAAAGAGTGATGCCGCGCCAGAATGAATATGTGAACGAGATCTGGATCTGCGACAAGGGTCGCTTTGCGCACCACTACGCTGCCAGCCCTGATCGTCTCAAAACACCCCTGATTCGAAAAGATGGCAAGTTGGTGAAGGCAAGCTGGGATCAGGCCCTGGCCAAGGTGGCAGAGGGTCTTAAGGATGCCAAATCCGTTCTGGGCCTGGCTGGTGGGCGGGCATCGAACGAGGATCTCTTCACCCTGCGGCAGCTGGTCGAAAGCCTAGACGGTAATGCCATGCTTTACGATCAAATGGCTGGCGGCGATCTCGTCCGACATGTTGGCCTGGGACAGACTTCAAACCTTGGCGATCTCAAACGTGGCGACGCCATTCTGGTGATCGCCTCGGACCTCTATGAGGAAGCACCCCTGTGGTGGCTGCGGGTGAAGAATGCGGCCAAACGGGGCGTGTCCCTGATCGTGGCCAATGCACGACCGACGAAACTGGACGACTTTGCGACGCTTTCCATCCGATATAAATTGGGCAAAGCCGTGGATACTGGCCTTGGTTTGTTGGCAGGATTCAGCCGTCAGAAGGGCCTGTCTGACTATAAGGGAAATACCCCCATCCCCGAGGCCATCAAAATCCTCAAGGCTGCTGAAAACCTGATTGTATTCTATGGGCAGGATGGGCTGCGTTACGCCGACACTCTGGCCTTATCGGAGTCGCTGGCGAGCTTGCTGGCGGCAAGCGCTCATGTGGGAAAGCCGAATAATGGGCTGGTTGGCGTGTGGACGAAGAGCAATACACAAGGTGCCTGGGATATGGGATTTAACGCCGATCCACCCGCTTTGCGAGAGACCTTGGCGTTGAAAGGCGCCGCGATCGTGATGGCCGCCGATCCGGTTGGGGATGAGCCCGAGCTCAAGAAGGGCTTTAAGGGCCTCAAATTCCTGGTTGTTCAAGATATTTTTCTCACCGAGACCGCAGCCCTCGCAGATGTTGTACTCCCGGCGCAGACGTTCATCGAGCGGGAAGGCAGCATGACAACGGGCGAACGCCGGGTGCAGCGCTTTTACCCGGCGGTGAAGGCACTTGGGGAGAGCAAGCCGGATTGGAAGATCCTTTCTGAAGTTGGCAAACGCTTAGAGCTTGACCTGGAGGCCTCATCTGCGGCGGGAATCTTCCTGCGCATTGCCGAGCATATTCCCGACTATGCAGGCATTGACTACCAAAGCCTAGCCCAGGTTGAAGAACAGTGGCCGCCGGTAGGGGGCGCTGATCTTTATTATGGCGGGACGACCTATCACAATCACCAGGGTCTGGGTTATCCCTTGAAACCATCAACCCAGCGCGGCGAAGACTTTAAGGTTCGCTGGCGCAAGCCAGAACCGATGCCAACCCAGGGTAGATTGTGGCTCATTCCGATCGAAAAGTTATACGATCGCTCCTCGGCCGTAGAACCGTCATCTGTACTTGCGCCGCGGTTGGCTTCCCCTGAAGTGAGGATCAATCCGGCCGATGCGGAGCGGTTGGCGATCAAGAGTGGCAAATCGGTTTCGTTGGGCGTAAATGGTTCTTCCTTCAAAGCCCCTGTGCTGATTACGGAAGAGGTGCCCAAGGGGCAGGTATTAATCCAGCGCCATACAGGTTTGGCGTTGGTTGAACCGGTTGTCGTCGAGATAAAAGCAGGTAAGTGACGAGGATTAAATGACGCTTGCATTATTAATCGAATGGGCGATAAAGGCGGTGGTGATCTTTGCGATCATCGTAGCCGGGTTTGCCTATCTAACCCTCTTCGAGCGGCGAGTGCTTGCACGGATCCAGGTGCGCATTGGGCCGAACCGCGCTGGACCCTGGGGCTTACTTCAACCTGTTGCCGATGGAATTAAATTGATCTTTAAAGAGGAGCTGATCCCGGCAAAGGCGGATCGGGTGCTCTTTATACTGGCCCCGGTTGTGACTGTGCTGCCGGCATTGATCATCCTGGCAGTTGTGCCGTTGGGACCAAATCTGACCTTGTTTGGCAAAGAGTACAGCCTGGGATTAGCATCGAACGTGAATGTGGGCGTGCTCTATATTCTTGCGGTCGCATCAATTGCGGTCTATGGGATTGTCATCGCCGGTTGGGCTTCCGCGAATAAATATGCGCTGATGGGGGGCATTCGCTCGTCGGCTCAAATGGTCAGCTATGAGCTCGCGCTTGGGCTTTCAGTTATCGGACCCATCCTGCTGGCAAATTCGATGAGTATCGATGCTATCGTGATTGACCAGCGCGGCTTGTGGTATATCGTACTCCAGCCCGTGGGCTTCCTCATCTTCCTGTTGGCGTCGATAGCGGAAGTCAACCGGGCGCCGTTCGACATGCCAGAGGCCGAACAAGAACTTACCGCTGGCTACCACGTCGAATACTCCGGGATGAAATTTGCATTGTTCTTCATGGCGGAATACGGCAAGATGATCGCCGTAGCGTTTATTGGTGCCACGCTCTTCCTGGGTGGCTACCAGGGGCCCTTTATCGAAGCAGTCCCCTTACTGGGTCCACTCTACCTGTTTATCAAAGTGCTCTTTGTGCTGTTCCTGATGGTCTGGTTGCGGGCGACATTACCGCGCTTTCGCTATGACCGTCTGATGGCATTCGGTTGGAAAATCCTGCTTCCCGTGGCGCTTCTCAATGTATTGGTAACCGCGGTGTTGATAGTGGTAATTGGAGGGTAGTGCATGAATCCGCTTGAGATCCTAAGGGGGCTGTGGACAACCCTGAAAAGCGCTTTCGAGCCCCCGGTTACGTACGAGTATCCTGAGGTTAAGCGTCCGGTGCGGGAGCGCTTCAAAGGGCGGCATGAGCTGAAGCGCTTTGACAACGGGTTGGAGAAGTGCATTGGATGTTCGCTCTGCGCGGCAGCCTGCCCGGCCGATGCGATTTTCGTTGAAGCAGCTGAGAACACGGATGAGAAACGATATTCCCCCGGTGAACGTTACGCCAGCACGTATGAGATCAACATGCTGCGGTGCATCTATTGTGGATATTGTGAGGATGCCTGCCCTACCGAAGCGATCGTGCTCGAGCACAATTACGAGATGTCCTTCACCGACAGGCGCAGCGCGATTTACCCCAAGGAGATGCTGATCGTACCGGTACCTGAGGGAGGCCAGCCAACACCGCAAAAGGTAGAACCGGGGAAGTTTGATAGATCCATACCGCTGATGGAGAACCCGAAGTAGTGTCTGGATATGAGGTGCAGTAGATGTCGATCGACTTGATCCTGTTTCTTGGAATCGCACTGATCGCAGTCGCGACCGCAATTAGCATGCTCGCAAGCCGCAACGCGGTTTATTCGGCCTTATTCCTCGTGCTCAATTTCCTGACCGTTGCTGCCCTGTACTTGCTGCTGAATGCCGCATTTATCGCCATAGTTCAGGTCACAGTTTATGCTGGTGCCATCATGGTGCTCTTCCTCTTTGTGATCATGTTGTTGGGTACAGAAGAGGAAGAAGCCAGCAGCCGATTCCGATGGCAGATGCCCGTTGCGATCCTGCTGGGCTTGGGCCTGGCGGTTGAGTTGGGTTTTGTGCTGCTATCCGGTACTGGTAGCGCTGATGCAGTTGAAGCCGTAAGCGCCGAGTTCGGCAGCCCCGCTTCTATCGGACGGGTGCTATTCAATGAGTACCTGATCCCCTTCGAAATCACATCGGTGCTTCTCCTGGTTGCAATGGTTGGAGCGATCGTTCTCACAATGAAACGAAAAAAGGGTACATCATGAACATCCCCCTATCCTACTTTTTGACCCTCTCGGGTGTGCTTTTCGCACTGGGCGTTCTTGGTGTCCTGATCCGGCGTAATGCCATTGTTATCTTTATGTCGATTGAGCTGATGCTGAATGCTGCTAATCTCGCATTTATCGCCTTCGCCCGCACTTTCGGACCAGCAGCAGAAGGACTACGCGGGCATGTTTTCGTGTTTTTCGTGATCGCGGTTGCGGCGGCGGAGGTTGCCGTTGGTTTATCTTTGATTGTCGCAATATACCGATCTCGCCGGAGTATCGATGTTGATGATATTGCCAGCTTGCGAGGATAACCTCGCTGGCGGAGGATATGCATGATTCTAAGTGAGGCCGCTCAGGCCGAGGGATTATTCATCTACGCCCCATTGATCATCGCCTTGCCGATCCTGGGGGTGCTTCTGAATATCCTTTTTGGCAGAAGAGCCGGCGAGCGATTTTCAAGTGGGGTTGCCAGCGGCGCCGTAGGTTTGGCGTTTATCATCGCCATACTGCAATTCCAGGCTTTACGCGTATATCCCGAGGGCGCGACTGTTTTCGTGGCCGATTGGATCCAGATAGGAGCGCTGGATGTCTCCTGGTCGCTCAAGGTTGACACGCTCTCTACGACGATGATGATGATGGTCACCGGCGTGAGCACGCTGATCCACATCTATGCGGCCGGGTATATGCACGAGGATGTGCGCTTCCAGGGTGACCCCGGACGTTATACGCGCTTCTTTATCTTCTTCAACTTATTTGTTGCGGCGATGATGATCCTGGTCACAGCCGATAACTACCTGATGATGTTCGTGGGCTGGGAGGGTGTGGGGTTGTGCTCCTACCTTCTGATCGGATTCTGGTACGAGAAAGGTGAGGCCGGCATCGGGAACGCTATTGCTGGCAAGAAAGCCTTCGTCACAAATCGCATTGGCGACTTTGGTTTCCTGATCGCTATGTTCCTTATCTTCGGATTGGCCGGAAGCTTGCAGTTTGATGAGGTCTTCCATTGGGTCGAAGAACATGGCATGGCGCAGGTGGGTATCATCTCTGCCATCACGCTCTTCCTGTTACTCGGCGCTACAGGGAAATCAGCGCAGCTGCCGTTATATGTCTGGCTACCCGATGCCATGGCCGGCCCGACGCCGGTCTCGGCCTTAATCCATGCTGCCACGATGGTCACGGCAGGCATTTATATGATCGTCCGCAGCGCGCCACTCTTCGCCGTAGCTGAGAGCTCGGCCAATTTGGTCGCGCTGATTGGCGCGGCTACAGCATTATTTGCTGCGACTATTGCAGTAGGGCAATTTGATATCAAGCGGGTTCTGGCATACTCGACCATCAGCCAATTGGGATTCATGATGGCTGCGGTTGGCATAGGGGCCTATGTCGCAGGGATGTTCCACCTGGTGACGCACGCGTTCTTCAAGGCGCTGCTCTTTCTCTCCTCGGGATCGGTGATCCAGGGGGTTGAGCATGGCCACCACCACGCTGCGCATGGAGAAGCGGATCACAGCTTCGATCCGCAGGATATGCGCAATATGGGTGGTTTACGTTCACGAATGAAGATTACGTACTGGGTCTATATGATCGGATCACTGGCGCTGGCAGGCTTGCCACCACTGGCGGGCTTCTTCTCGAAGGATGAAATTTTAGCTGATGCCAGTATGGAGAATATGGTGGTGTACATCCTGCTGGCCATTGCTGCGTTTTTCACTGCGTTCTATATGGGCCGGCAGGTTTTGATGGTTTTCTATGGCGAACCACGCTCAAAGGCAGCGGAAAACGCGATGGAGAATCCGCCGGTCATGACCGTGCCATTGATGATCCTGGCAGGTCTCTCGATCCTGGGTGGCGCGTTGAATTTGCCCGGCATTCATACGCTCACCGATTGGTTGGAACACACCCTCCATCACACCCATGTTACCGAGTTCAACGTCCAGGTGGCGGGCTTATCTGTCTTGTTCGCGCTGGCGGCGATCCTGCTGGCGTACGTGCTCTATGGGCGCAACCCCTTGAAGCAAGGCCAGGCTGATCCCTTACGCAGGATCCTTGGTCCCATCTTCGTCGGTATGCAGAATAAGTGGTGGGTAGATGAACTGTACACCGTACTCTTCATCAAACCCTACATTTTCATTGCTGGGTTCCTTGCAGACGTGATCGATTGGCGCTTCTGGCACGATTGGTTCCACGATAGCGTCCTCGGGGCGGCTTACCGTAATGGAAGCCGCTGGCTGGCGCATGCTTTTGATTTGAAGGTGATCGATGCCGCTGCCAATGGGCTGGCGGTGATTACAAAAGGCACGGCTGCTCGATTACGCTTGATCCAGACAGGATACGTTCGGAATTACGCCCTGGCTGTGCTTGTTGGTGGCGTTCTCGTAGTGAGTTACTTTATTTTCGGATAGCTAGGCTGAGGATTTCTTATGGACACAATGTTAACCTGGGTGACCTTTACCCCGCTGCTGGGTATCCTGGTGATTTTGCTACTTCCCAAGGATCGCCACAACCCCATACGTTGGGTAGCGTTGATTGGATCACTCGCCACCTTCGCCGTCTCCTTGTTGATGCTCTCTCGTTTCGATACGGCATCCGGCATACTGCAGATGGTGGAGCGGCGGTCATGGTTTCAAATCGCAGGCGTTGAGATCGAATACTTCATCGGTGTTGACGGTCTGAGTTTACTGCTCGTCCTGCTTACAACGTTCTTGACTCCGATCTCGATCCTCTCTACCTGGACCGCCGTTGAAGAACGGGTCAAGGAATTCATGATCTTCTTCTTACTGCTAGAGGTCGGTATGGTGGGTGTATTCCTGGCCCAGGATCTCTTCTTGTTCTATATCTTCTGGGAGTTCACGCTGGTGCCCATGTACTTCCTCATTGGTATCTGGGGGGGGCCAAGACGGGTTTACGCAGCCATCAAGTTCTTCCTCTACACGATGGCAGGTTCGATCTTGATGTTGCTTGCGATCCTGTGGCTCGGCATCGCATTTGAATCTTTTGCTGTCCCGGACTTGATCCAGCAAGCAGGTATCCCTGCAGATATTCAGACCTGGTTGTTCCTTGCGTTTGCGGCTGCATTTGCCATCAAAGTGCCGATGTGGCCATTACACTCGTGGCTTCCCGATGCGCACGTTGAAGCACCCACGGCTGGCTCTGTGATCCTTGCCGGCGTTCTGCTGAAGATGGGCACGTATGGCTTTCTGCGCTTCAATATCCCCTTGTTCCCAGAGGCGGCCTTCCGGCTTGCACCCTGGATGGCGCTCCTGGCGGTGATCGGGATCCTCTACGGTGCAGCTGTCTCCTATGCGCAAAAAGATGTCAAGAAGTTGGTGGCCTATTCGTCCGTCAGCCACCTCGGCTTTGTGATCCTCGGACTTTTCGCCTTGAATCCGCAAGGGATCCAGGGCGGCATCTTGCAGATGGTGAACCACGGGCTCAGCACGGGCGCTTTATTCATCATCGTCGGCATGATCTACGAGCGTCGCCACACACGTGATATGGATGCTTTTGGCGGCTTGTGGAAGATCATGCCGGTATATGCTGCGCTGACCCTGATCGTCACATTATCGTCGATGGGCCTGCCCGGGTTGAACGGGTTCGTGGGCGAGTTCACCATCTTGCTTGGGTCCTTTGGTTCAGATGCGATCGGTTCTCCCTTGTATGCAGGGTTTGCCGCAGCAGGTGTGATCCTGGCCGCAATCTATATGCTCTTCATGTTCCAGAAACTGTTTCTGGGACCGGTCGATAAAGACGAGAATAAAGTGTTGAAGGACCTCAACTGGCGCGAGATCGTCACGCTCGTACCTTTGATCGTGTTTATCTTCTGGATCGGCTTGTATCCAAAACCTTTCTTCGAGTTGATGGGGCCAGCGGTAGACAACTTGGTGGCATCGTTGGGAACCATCAGCATGGTGGTGCGATAGATTATGGATCTCCAATCCTTGCAGAGCATGCTGCCGGTCCTCCTCGTTGTAGGGTGGGCCTGCCTGCTCTTGTTGATCGATCTCTTTCTGCCTAAAGAACGGCAATGGGTCACGCCCTTGCTTGCAGCCCTGGGTTTGATCGGCGCTTTGATCGCGCTGATCTCTCGATTCAATCTGGAGATGAGCGCGTTTGCCGGCATGATCATCGTCGATGGGTATGCTGCTCTGTTCCAGCTGTTGTTTCTCGTGCTGGGAGTGGTGGCGATCGCACAGGCATATGATTATTTGCGACGCCGGGGAATTGCGCGCGGTGAGTACTACGTGCTACTCATGTTCAGCTTGAGCGGCATGATGCTGATGGCTTCTGCGGGGGACCTGATCGTCGTTTTTGTTTCCCTTGAGCTGCTCTCGATCCCGCTTTATGTACTTGCCGGGATTGCAAGACCGAAGGTTGATTCGGAAGAATCGGCAATGAAATATTTCCTACTGGGCGCCTTTGCCTCGGGGTTCGTCGTCTACGGCATTGCATTGATATTCGGCGTGACCGGGACCACGCAGCTATCCGGAATTTTTGAGAGTTTGCAGGGTACCGGCTCAATACCAGCTCTGGCTTTGATAGGTGGCGGCATGATTATCGTTGGCCTGGGCTTTAAGATCGCTGCGGTTCCATTCCATATGTGGACCCCGGATGTATATCAGGGTGCACCCACCTCGGTTACCGCTTTTATGTCCGTAGGTGCGAAAGCCGGGGGATTTGCTGCGCTGCTCAGAATTTTTATCGCCGCATTTCCCGCAACGGCTTCGCTGTGGGGCCCATTAACCATGTGGATCGCAGCGATAACGATGGCCTGGGGCAATATAGCCGCGATTGCACAGACGAACATCAAGCGCATGCTGGCCTACTCGAGCATCGCACATGCTGGCTATATTTTGATGGCCTTACCGGCAGCGGCGGCACCTGCAGTTGCACCTGAAGCGATACGTGGAGCCTTGTTTTATTTGATCGCATACGGCATCACAAACCTTGGGGCATGGGGTGTCGTTCTGGCGCTGGAGAAGACCGAAGGCGCGGGCCTCGACATTGAAGATTACGCGGGACTGGGCACGAAGTATCCGGCGCTTGCGCTGGCGATGACGGTGTTTATGCTCTCGTTAACCGGCATCCCACCCACCGTTGGGTTCATGGGTAAGTTCTACCTCTTCCGGGCCGCGCTTGATGCAAATCTGTACTGGTTGGCCATCGTCGGCGTTGTCACATCACTGATATCCGCCTACTACTACCTGCGCGTGCTTGTGGTCATGTACATGCAGGAGGGAGATCCAATCTTGCGCTCCGAGGTGCTGCTAAACACAACAGTGGTGTTGAGCGCACTGGCCACAGTGCTATTTGGATTGTTGCCGGGACCGTTGCTGCAACTGGCCGCAAAGGCGGGTATCCTGCCCTTCATGCCGTGATCCTCAGGTTCTCGAGATGTCTCTGCCCCGGTGTACTGCCTCCGGGGTGTTTTCTTGTAGTACCTATTGGGGGGTCAACTCAAACCAAGGGGGGATTCACACCGGTCTAAAGTGAGACTAGGATAAATAGGTACTTGAGGGAATGAGGAGGGACTCATAGATGCAAAAGACCCGGGCGCGTCTCTACATTCAAGGTAGAGTGCAAGGTGTCAGTTTTCGGTACTATACTCTGCAGGAAGCACAATCTGTGGGTGTAAAGGGTTGGGTACGGAATCTCTGGGATGGTCGTGTTGAGGCGCTCTTCGAGGGAGAAGAGGG
>JBFFMI010000022.1:0-21799 GCA_041554155.1 Anaerolineales bacterium | reverse complement strand
CTTTGATGACAAACGGGGAAGATCCTCTCGAATTTCTGGAAGTCATCGGAGAAGGAAAGCCGCTGCTTAAACAACCGATGCCCTATATCGCTATCCCTACAACAGCTGGAACGGGCAGCGAAGTAACCCGCAACGCGGTGTTGAAATCGGAACCCCATCAGGTGAAGGTGAGCCTGCGTAGTGCCGCTATGCTCCCACGCATCGCATTGGTGGATCCCGAGCTGACCTACAGCATGCCGCCTGATGTTACAGCCAGTACCGGCCTGGATGCGCTAACCCAGGTTATCGAGCCCTTCCTCTCCGCTCGCCGCAACCCCATGGTCGATACATTTTGCCGGGAAGGCATCACCCGGGGAGCCAGATCGCTGCTGCATGCTTTCCAGGATGGGTACGACAACACAGCCCGCTTGGATATGGCCTTCACCAGCCTGATGGGTGGTCTGGCTCTGGCCAATGCTGGCCTGGGCGCCGTGCATGGCTTCGCAGGCCCTTTCGGTGGAATGTATCCAGCGCCTCACGGCGCGACCTGCGCCGCGCTCCTACCGCATGTCATGCAGGTAAACCTGGAAGTGCTTGATCGGATGGAAAACAGCGGAAACCTCTTGGACCGCTTTGATGAGGTCGCCCGGCTGCTCACCGGCACTCAAACTGCAAAGGCTGCAGACGGGGTCGCATGGTTGGGGGATTTGTGCCAGCAGGTAGGCATCCCGGGACTGGGTCAGTATGGTCTGGTTGCGCGTGATTTCCCACCGCTGATCGAAAAGGCTGTTGTCTCCAGCAGCATGAAGGGCAACCCCGTCCCGCTCAAGGCAGATGACCTGGAACGGATCCTGCGGCTGGCAATCTAAAACATCTCCCATTCAGCCGAACTCATGCAACCCAGACCCTCCCCAGCACAACAGCGCTATCACACGGATTCAAACTCATGCTTCACAAGCCCCTATGGCTTGAGGAGTGCAATACTTCGGCATCCAGATTGCGATTGCGCGATAGAATCTGATCATGATGGTTGAAGATCAACTTGCGAAGCTCGATCCCAAGCGTCAGGCGCGGGCAAAGGAATACGCCAGCATCCGTCGCCGGCTCATGCTCCTGAACCTCATGCTTGGAGGAGCCTACCTACTGCTCTGGCTGCTGCTTGGCTGGGGCGCATGGGTGCGTCATGCACTTAACTCTCAGGTATCTGGCGGCTTGCTGCCCTTCCAGCCCCACTGGATTCTGCAACTGCTGCTCTTCACCGCTGCGCTGGCCATCCCCTGGAGCCTATTCGATCTTCCACTTTCGTTTTACTCCACCTACACCTTGCCTCACCGCTATGATCTTTCAAACCAGACTGTGCGTGGCTGGGTAACAGACCAGGTTAAAGCAACGCTGCTCTCCATGCTCATCGGCACGCCGTTGCTGATAGGGATGTTTGCCCTGCTGAGGAGCGCTCCTATGACCTGGTGGCTTTTAGGAGCCGGGGGATATTCACTGTTCGCCATCGTCCTGACCGCCCTTGCGCCCCTTATCTTGATGCCGTTCTTCTATACATTTACTCCATTAAGCGAGAGCTATGAAGGACTCGAAGAGCGACTCCTGAGACTCTCTGAGCGTGCTGGCACCTTCGTCCAGGGGGTGTTTACCTTCGACATGAGCCGTAGAACTCGTGCCGCCAACGCAGCCCTCGCCGGTCTGGGGCGCTCGCGCCGCATCATCCTGGGTGATACTTTACTGGAACAATTTACGGATGATGAGATCGAAACGATCCTGGCCCACGAGCTGGCACACCATGTTCACCGTGACATTCCCCTCGGCATCGCCACACAGGTCCCATTAACCTTTGGGCTCTTCTTTCTCCTACACCTGGTATTAGGATGGGCGGTAACAACGCTGAATCTTCAAAGCATCAGTGATCCCGCCAGCCTGCCCTTGCTCGCGCTGCTCTTCAGCGGACTGGGCTTGATCACCTTGCCATTGTCCAACGCCTGGAGCCGTTGGCGTGAAAGGCTTGCCGATAGGTATGCCTTGGCAGCCACACAAAAACCCGAGGCCTTTATCTCGGCAATGACTCGCCTGGCCAATCAGAACCTGGCCGATGTAGATCCCGAGCCCTGGGTCGTCTACTTGCTTCACTCCCACCCGCCTTTGCGTCAACGCATTCAATATGCGCGAAACTGGGTGGCGCTGCGGGAATAAACAAAAGCCGGGGTCACCGGCTCAAGGTTCAAAACAGGCTTACCTCAGATCTTAAACACCCCGGCTTCATAGAAGAGCTGTCCGTCAACAAAGATCTTGCCACCATCCCGCATGTCAGTGATGATATCCCAGTGGATTGCACTGCGGTTCTTACCCCCGACCTCCGAGTAACTCGATCCGAGCGCGATATGCATTGTTCCCCCGATTTTTTCATCGAACAAAATGTTGCGGATGAAGCGCTTGATCCCATCGTTCGTACCGATCGCAAACTCGCCCAGCCGGCGAGCTCCTTCATCAACGTCCAACATCTCCATCAGAAAGGCTTCATTTCGCTCCGCCCTGGCTTCGACGACTACGCCGCCTTCAAAGCGTAACTCCAGGCCATGAACTTCCTGGCCACGATGGAAGGCTGGAAAAGAGCCCCGGTACCAGCCTTCGGCCGACTCTTCTAGCGGGCTGGTGAAGATCTCCCCGCTGGGCATATTACGGTCTCCGTCAGAATTGCGGAATCGTCTTCCATCGATCGAGAGCTTGAGATCGACGTTGGGACCAAGGACGTGCACTTCGTTTTTACCCTTCAGCCATTCGACCAGTCGCTGTTGTTCATCATGGACAGCTTGCCAGGCGGCCACCGGATCCTCCTGATCCACGAACATGGCACCATACACGAACGATTCAAATTCAGAAAAGGACATCCCGGCATCCTGTGCCAGAGCTTGGGTTGGGTATAGCGTGAGAACCCAGCGCAGTTCTCCCCGTGCGAAGCGCGCTCGATAGCGATCCATGATTAGCCGCATCGCTGTAGCACGTTTGCTCTGTCGTGTGGGTTCCATGGTCTGGAGCGTACGGGTGTTGGTGGGTGCCCTTAATCGGATGAGGCAATCAAACGTTTCCAGCACCCGTTCAGACACGGGCGAGATGAATTCGAGTTGTTCGTCAGAGGCTTCTTGCAGAAACGCGCGCTCCCAATCAGACGGCTCGATCAGGAAGTGGGGATGGCCCCCGGCCTTCAGGATTTCCCTACCTACCTCAACCATCAGCGGTTCTGCCGCAGGCGTACCGTGTACACCGACCAGGTCGCCTGGTTTAACCCTTACACAGTAATTAACCAGAACTTGGGCGTGCTTACGAACTCGGGGATCGACCATGGGGGTTTTCCCTCTCAGTGCTCACTCGGGGAAGAACCTACCAGAATCATAAAACAATTCATCATCGACGTAGATTTGCCCACCATCTCGCATGTTACAGAGCATGTCCCAGTGAATGCCGCTCTCGTTCCGCCCACCGACGTCGCTAAAGCCAGCACCCAGCGCGAGATGGATGGTGCTGCCCATCTTTTCATCGAAGAGCATATTGCGCATGAAACGATTGATCTGATCAGTAGCCCCAACAGCGAATTCGCCGACGTACCGAGCCCCATCATCCACATCGAGCATCTGCATCAGAAGATCTTCCCCTTTATTCGCCCTTGCTTCTACAACTTTACCCATCTCGAAAGTAAGCTCGATACCTTCGACTTCCCTTCCCGCCCGGATCGCCGGGAAACCAAAGCGGATCCAGCCATTCAGCGAATCCTCCACAGGGCTGGTGTAAATCTCGCCATCGGGCATATTCACCTGCCCATGCGCGCTTAGGAAGCGCCTGCCCTTGATGGAGAGCGAAAGATCCACATCGGGCCCTTGGACTTTGACCGATTCTTTTCCTTCTAGCCATTCGACATATGTGTTCTGTTGATCTGCAACGTTATTCCATGCAGCAATTGAGTCCTCTGTATCACTGTATGTAGCTGCGTAGACATAGTCCTCCAGCTCGGTCAGGCTCATATCGGCATCTTGTGCTTGCTGTGCGGTGGGGAAGAGTGTTATCAGGATACGTAAATCTCGTGCATTATGGCGCTCCATGTAACGTTTCATCAACGGGGATCTTGCCTTTGAATGGAGACCTTGTTTTTCGGGATCCACCCCACTGAGCTGGCGTGAATTGCCCGTACTGGATATCTGGAGAAAACCATCAAATTCTTCGATGACCGTGCGCAATAATGGCGAGACGTAGGTCAATTGATCTTTGTTGGCTTCTGTAAAGAGTACGTAATCCTCGGCTGGTAAGCGGGCCACCAGATGCGGATGTGCACCAGCTCGCAGGATATATCGCATGCATTCGAGCATGAGCGGCTCAGCAAGCGTCGTCCCCACAACGGCGATACGCTCGCCGGGCTGGACATTCATACTGTACTCAACCAGGACTTGCGCTAGACGGGAGGTGCGTTGATCAGGCATGATTCATACTCCAATATTGGATGCAATCTTGTTTAAATCGTGAATTCTCCAGATTCATAGAATTGCTCGCCATCGGCAAAGATCTGGCCGCCATCGCGCATCTCGCAAATCATGTCCCAGTGAATGGCGCTTTCATTTTTACCGCCCACCTGCGGAAATCCAAACCCCAGCGCCATATGGATGGTGCCGCCGATCTTCTCATCGAACAGGATGTTCTTAATAAAGCGATTGATGCGCTTGTTCGTGCCGATGGCAAACTCTCCCAAACGACTGGCCCCCTCATCCGTGGCGATCATCTTCTGCAAGAAGTCTTCATTCTTCTCAGCCGTCGCCTTAACCACTTTACCTTTCTCGAAGGTCAGCTCAATGCCTTCCACCTCGCGCGCACTGTAGATCGCCGGGAAGCCGAAGCGAACCCAGCCATCCGCTGAGTCCTCAACCGGGCTGGTGTAAACCTCACCGCTTGGCATATTGTGTTCACCATCCGAGTTCACAAATCCACGCCCTTCGATCGAAAGCCTCAAGTCTACATGAGGGCCTTTAACCTCTAGCACCTTCTTCCCGGCCAAGTAATCGACCAACTTCTGCTGGTCGTCGTGGATCTTCTTCCATTCACGGATCGGGTTATCCTGGTCAACAAAAGTCGTCTTATAAACGTAATCTTCAAACTCTTCCAGACTCATGTCGGCATCTTGAGCATAGGCATTGGTGGGAAACATCGAAATTACCCAGCGCAGATCCTTGCTGGCACTGCGTTGCTGATAGGTCCGGGTCACGTCGGTGTAGGCTTTGATACGCTGACTCAACCTGGCCGGATCGACCCCGCTCATCGCACGCGTGTTTGTACCGCTGTATAGCGATACCATGCACTCGAATTCTTCGCGAATGATCTTTTCGAAGCGGTTGACATGCTCGATTTGTTCGTCGTTCCCTTCGGTCAAAAGGTAATAGCTCAATACCTCCGTCTCCACTTTGGTACGCAATCCCCCCAGCTGAACATAGGGGAAACCTCCAGCTTGTAAGACCTTGCGATAAATTTCTTCGACCAGTGGCATGGCCGGGGGTTGGGTGAGAATGGCAACTCTATCCCCTGGCTTGACATTGATCGAGTAGTTGATCAAAACGTCGGCGAGTCTTGTATGGCGGATATCCGGCATCGTCGCGCTCCTTCAGGTAAGTTTAATCCTGGGTAGGACTCAGGCCTTCTCAGCCCTACCCATTCCGGTCTTTAGTTATACAACTTAACCGGGTGGTTGGATCAGGATAGTTTTAAGTTGTCACATTTGTCGCGTGGAAAAGGGAGCAATGGAATGGCACCAGAATTACCAGCTGCCCTCCAGTGCGCAGCCAGCGTCGAGACTGAGCCCCAGCATATAACCTTGCCTACCAGCTTCAAAATTAAACCGCATGGAGAACAAGGTTGAGCCTCCTGCTGCCAGGCTGGGATCGATTTCTGGTTGGAGAAGCAGCGCTGAACCATCTTCGAAAGGACCGATCGCTAGCACTCTCTCCCCCCATCGGAGTTCATTCAAGGATCCGTTGGCAGAGGGCCAATCACCGAGCTCCATCCCCGTGAGACGAATCGCCTCTTCACTCGCATTATCGATGAGCCAACTCACTCGATCACCTTCCACTTGCGGGGGGAATAAAGTGACCCCAGGACATGCATCCGAGGTGATCGGTAGCGGAGTCGGTGTTGCACTCGGTAGAGATGTGGGGGTGGTCATGTCCTCGGAAAAAGCAATTGTCGGTGTCGACGCCAGGACAGCAGGAGGTTCGGATGCAGGAGCGCCAGCGCTGCTCAGGATGCGGTAGCCAAAGAACGCTGCGACGCCAAGGATCGGGATTAGTAGCAATGCCAGCCATGGGAAGCGGCTCCTGCGAGAGGTCGGCAACGCGGCACGTTCTACCCGCTCGGCCGCCCTGGTTGGTAATCGTACGGTTGGTCCAATCGGGACACCATCAAATTCAGGCAACGCTTGTCCTGCCAGCGCAGCCTGATAGGCTTCTTTCATCACCCGCACGCTAGGGAAGCGACTGGCCCGCTTCTTTGCCAGAGCCTTTAAGATCACAACCTCGACATCCGAAGGAAGCTCGGCGTTAAACCTGCGCGGGCGCGCTGGTGGTTCTTGAATATGGGCCATAACCGTTGCCATCGGTGATTCGCCATCGAACGGTAATCTTCCGGTGTGCGCTTCATAGAGGATCACCCCCAGCGAATACTGATCAGAGCGTGCATCAAGCTCCTCGCCACGTCCCTGCTCTGGTGACACATAGGCAGGCGTCCCCATCAGCATCGAACCCGTCAAGCTGCTGTGGCCCTCGATAGCCCTGGCCAGGCCGAAATCGGTGAGCATGGCATCACCACTCTCGCTGATGATCACATTCGAAGGCTTGATATCGCGATGGATAACTCCCTGCTCATGGGCAAAAGCCAGTGCATCAGCTACCTGCCCAATCCATCGCGAACATTCGCCGCTGCTCAAGCGACCACGGGCCATCTTTTGATGCAGCGTATCCCCGGGGATATAGGGCATGGCCGCATATACGAAACCTTCTGCCTCACCATATGCCAACACAGGGACGATGTTTGGATGCTTCAACTGGGAGACGAGACTGGCTTCACGTCGGAAGCGGAGTATAAATTTACGATCACTGCTGATTGTGGGCGAGAGCACTTTGATAGCCACCGTGCTATTGTCACGTGTATCAACCGCCAGATAGACAGTCGCCATGCCGCCCTGACCGACGAGATCTTTCAAGAGATAGTGATCTAAGGACTTGCCGCTCAATGTCGCCATAGGACTTTGCGCAGATACCCGGGATGCTTGTTAGCCTATCACGTCAAAAGATTTGATCCAAGGTGACTATAGTCTTGACCAAAGAACGTGACATAAAGCACCAGCGCCATTCTTGACACTCCAGCAAGTTTAACCTAGGATTACAGGAGCTCGCCAATTGCATTGGCGAGATTCTCATCGCCATAGGGTTCAGCTAAGTACATCTTTAGACGTATATCTTTAATCGTAAACAACTGAATATCATCCAACGCCTTTGGCGGACGAAAGCGAGGTGGTGTAAAACGCTCACAAAACCATACTCCAACAATTTCAGTATTATTAATAGCCGATTTAATTAGGAGGAGGAATAAAGATGCGTAGTATGAAGTTGAGTCTGGTCATGCTTCTTGGCCTATCTCTCATTTTAGCGGCATGTGCCACAGCTACAGCTCCACCTGCTGGGGAACCTGCAGAACCCGTTACAATCGTCGAAACAGTACAGGTTGAGGTCCCAGGCGAGACACAGATCGTGCAGGCACCCGGATATGGCGAAATTCTGACCCGGGTCCGGGAGCGCGGCCGTCTTGTTTGCGCCGGTCGCACCGATCTGCTTGGTTTTGGTTACCTTGATGACGCCGGCAATAACCTTGGTTTCGACATTGATCTTTGTCGAGCCGTCGCTGCTGCAGTACTTGGTGATCCAAATGCAGTCGAGATCTTTCCAATCACTGCTGCCGAGCGTGGCCCTGTGATCCAGACGGGCGAAGTTGATTTGCTCAGTCGTAATGTCACCTGGACCTCAAGTCGAGATGCCCAGTGGGGCAACTTCACCATCACGATGTTCTACGATGGGCAGGGTTATATGGTCCGCGCCGACAGCGGGATCGAGACCCAGGCTGATATGAACGGCGCCAGCGTTTGTGTCACGAGTGGTACCACCACCGAGAAGAACCTGGCATCCGATTTCCGCGAGCGCGGCCTTGATTTTGAAGCCGTGATCTTCGAAGACACTTCATCGGTTTATGGCGCGTTCTTCGATGGTCGTTGTGACGTGACCACCAGCGATCGCTCACAGTTGGCTGCGATCCGTGCTGGTGCCGATAACCCGGATGATTACGTGATCCTGCCGATGATCATCTCCAAAGAACCGCTCACGCCTGCTGTTCCTCATGGTGATGATCAGTGGTTCGACATCGTAAAGACAGTGATGTTCGCGTTGATCAACGCCGAAAACCCGGCCACGTTTATCACCATGGACACCGTCGACGATGTCCTGGCGAGCGACAATATCAACGCTCGCACGATCCTAGGTGCAGAAGGTGACTGGGGTTATACCGAACTTGATCTCGATCCCGATGCCCTGGCCACTGCGCTTCGAGCAGTTGGCAACTACGGTGAGATCTACGATCGTTACATGGGCGCGGACGGCATTGCCTTCACCTTGCCGCGCGGCCTCAACGAACACTGGACAAACGGCGGTTTGGTCTACGCCCCACCCATTAAGTAGTCTGTAATGTGTAGGAGGAGTAGCCTTCATCCCGAAGGCTACTCCTCATCGTCCCTTCTAACGGACAATAGCATGGCAGCAACACCGGGACAAAGTCAACGAATTCCCTTCTGGCGCGACGAGCGTGTATTACGTATCACAGCTCAGGTGATCTCCGCAGTACTGGTGATCGGGGGCTTGATCTGGATTGTGTTGAACTTGCTCGAAGCCGCCGAGCAGCGCGGTCTGTCGCTTGGCTTTGATTTTATGCAGGAACCTGCTGGCTTCCCGATCAGCGAATCCGTCATTCCCTTTGATGACTCAATGCCCTTCGGTCGGGCGTTCATCGTCGGGCTCTTGAACACTCTGAAAGTTGCAGTGGTTGGTGTGCTGATGGCCACCGTGCTTGGAACGCTTGTCGGCCTGGCGCGACTTTCCACCAATTGGCTCTTCAGCCGTATCGCACTTATCTATATTGAACTTCATCGCAATATCCCCCTGCTCGTGCTCCTTTTCATCTGGTACTTCGCAGTTTTCAATACCTTGCCACCGGCAAGAGAAAGCATCGAGGTTCCTGGGCCTTTCTACCTGAACCAGCGCGGTCTTTATCTCACCTGGCCGCGTCTTACCGAGACCGGTGCTAGCTTCATGGTCATGTTGATCATCGGTGGGATCCTGGCAATCATCACATGGATCTATCTCCAAAAGCTGCGTGAACGATCAGGACGCAACACGTACTTCGCTGGCGCCAGCCTGGCCGTACTGTTGCTCTTCACGCTGATTGGCCTGGTGCTATCTCGCTGGCAACCCTTCTGGATCGATACACCTGTCTTTGAAGGGTTTAATTTCAGCGGCGGCCTGCGCTTAACGCCCGAATTTGCGGCATTGCTCGTTGGCCTTGTGATGTACACCGCAGCATTCATCGCCGAGGTCGTGCGCGCCGGGATTCAGGCCGTCGATCGAGGTCAGATGGAAGCAGCCAGGGCCATCGGGTTATCGGCATCTCAAGTCCTGGGCTTGGTCATCATCCCGCAGGCACTCCGGGTGATTATCCCCCCGATGATCAGCCAGTATCTCAACCTCACCAAAAACTCCAGTCTGGCCCTGGCGATCGGTTACGCCGATGTTTTCAACGTGGGTCGCATCATGATTAATCAGGCAGGCCGTGCCGTGCCGATTTTCGGCATGATCATGGTGACCTACCTGGTCCTGAGTCTGTTAACTTCGTTGGTTCTTAATATTTATAACCGTCGCATACAGTTTCAAGCGAGGTAAGCTTGGACGCGATATTGAAACGCTTTAGGAAGGGTGATCGCCTACCCGGCTCGTTGAGCCTGGTGGAATGGATGCGCCGTAACCTATTCAATAATCTGGGGAACTCAATTCTCACCCTGGTTTCTTTGGCGTTCATTTACTTCATCGGTCGCGCCGTGGCTACCTGGGTGTTATTCACTGCTGATTGGCGCCCGATCGCCACCAATCCAATCCTTTTCATGGTGGGGCAATATCCGCGCGAGCAGCTCTGGCGGGTTGGGGCAAGCCTGGTGCTTGTGTCCTTCCTCACCGGTATGAGCTGGGGTCGCTGGCGGGGTATTATGCGTTCGTTCGCCATGCTGCTAGGCGGTGGATTCGTCGCCCTGGCGCTTCTGCCTGTGTCTGGATTATTGGGTTCGCTGGCCTACAGAATATTCTTCGTCAGCAATGTCGCTATCATCTATCTCGGTTTCCTGCTTGGTTCGCGTAGTTTTATCACCAATCTTTGGGTGCTGATGGGTTGGTTGATCTCCTTAGTCGGCATTCCAGTGATCCTGCACGGCTGGAGTGAGACAAGTGCGATCCCCATCGTAGATACCAACTTATGGGGCGGCTTGATGGTGACGCTCATATTAGCTGTGGGGGGCATCCTTCTCTCCTTCCCAATCGGCGTCTTGCTGGCCCTTGGACGACGTTCCTCCTTGCCGATCATTCGCATCTTCTGCACCGGTTTTATTGAACTTGTGCGTGGTGTTCCCCTGATCACAATTCTGTTTATGTCGTCCATCATCCTGGCACTCTTCCTACCCCCAGAGATTCGCATCGATCGGTTGGTGCGCGCCCTCCTGGGTATGACCTTATTCAGCGCAGCCTATACTGCGGAGAACGTGCGCGGCGGCCTGGCCGCAGTGACAGAGGGACAAATCGAAGCTGCTCGAGCGGTGGGGTTAAACAACTTCCAAACGACCTTGTTCATCGTCCTTCCTCAGGCCATAAGGGCGGTGATACCAGCCATTGTGGGCCAGTTCATCGCCCTCTTCAAGGACACGACGCTGGCCATCATCGTTGCGATCAATGAGCTACTGAATATCGGCAAGTCGGTCCTTCAATCCGATGTAGAGTTTTTACAATTGCAATTTGAGATTTATGTCTTTGTCGCGGCCATTTTTTGGGTATTTAGCTACCTGATGTCCTTCGCCAGCAGGCGCCTGGAGACGGCGCTGGGTGTAGGCACGCGATAGGCTGGAGAGATACATGAGCGAACCTATCATCATCTGCAAGGATGTCAATAAATGGTTCGGCAGCTTTCAAGCTTTGAAAGGTGTCGACATGGAAGTGCAAAAGGGTGAAGTGATCGTCATCTTCGGCCCTTCCGGATCGGGTAAATCGACGTTCATTCGAACGATTAACCGCCTTGAAGAACATCAGCAAGGCACGATCATCATCGACGGGATAGAGCTCACCCACGATGTGCGCAACATCGCCGCCATCCGCAGCGAGATCGGCATGGTCTTTCAGCAATTCAACCTTTTCCCTCACCTCAGTGTGCTGCAGAATATCACGCTTGCACCGATTTGGGTGCGCAAATGGCCCAAGGAGAAAGCAGAACAGGTGGCGTTGGAATTACTGGAACGTGTAGGGATTCCGGAGCAGGCCGAGAAATTCCCTGGACAACTATCGGGTGGTCAACAGCAGCGGGTGGCTATCGCACGCGCACTGGCAATGCAGCCCAAGATCATGCTCTTTGATGAGCCAACTTCGGCCCTCGATCCTGAGATGATCAAGGAAGTGCTTGATGTGATGGTTAAGTTGGCCAAGTCCGGCATGACCATGCTGGTTGTGACACACGAAATGGGTTTCGCCCGCGCTGTAGCCGATCGCATGTTCTTCTTTGATGAAGGCCTGGTCGTCGAAAGCGGCACGCCCGACGACATCTTCAAAAACCCGAAGGAGGATCGCACCAAGCTCTTCCTCTCCCAGATCCTCACGCATTAGAGCGATAACCCGATCAACATGTACGGGCCGGGTGCCACGCCCACCCGCAACATCCCAACCAAAGTGTAAGGGCCGAGCCTGTCTCGGCCCAATTCGTTATGGGTCGACACAGTGCCAGGGCGGACACCACTCGCGCCCAAAATGGGGATTCAAGATCAGCGTATCCCGGTATCAATATCGATATCCAGGACCGTCACTTGCTCCTCGATAATTTCTACGACCGCCGGCAGCCCGGCCGCATGATCGATACCCAGATGATTGATATCGACCAGGTATCGACCGGCCGCCAGGGTGACCTGATAGTATCCCGGCGCGACAATCTGCACACGCTGAAATTCGCGCGTGCCTTTCTCATTGAAGATCACGATCTCCCGTCCTTCAAAGATCTCGGGCCCAGGCGTCGGGATTTCCACCCCAGGCCCTACGACGGGTACCAGCGGGCCAACGCTCACCTGGCCCTGCAATATGCCCGATCCACCGGATGGTAACGAACAGGCACTCCCGAAGAGGATGAGCATTAAGACCACGAGTCCGGTTTGGGTTTTTTTCACTTATGCACTCCTCCACCTCCTGAGATTCCCATGTCTCCAAGACGGCTGAAGTATAGGTTCGGTTCCCGCACGAAGATACTTGCTTCGGGCAGTATGGGGTGCGGTATGATTGCACGAAGTTTAGGAGAATACTTCATGTCACAGCTTCCCACCATAGACCAGCCGTACGTGCAAGAGACATTGACTTCCCTGCTGCAAATTCCCAGTCCAACGGGGATGACCGAGGACATCATCGAGCGTGTCAGTGCTTACCTGGCGGATCTGGATCTCTCCGGCCAGATCTCACCCAAGGGCACCCTCACCGCGACCTGGGCAGGAAGAGATGAGACACAACCCAGGGCGCTCACCGCGCACGTGGATACTCTGGGCGCGATGGTGAAAGAGATAAAGGAGAGCGGACGCCTGCTACTGACACAGATCGGCGGGTATGCATGGAACTCGATTGAAGGAGAAGGCTGCACAATCTATAGCACCAAAAGGCCGCTACGCGGAAGCATCCTGCTCGATCAAGCCTCTTCCCACCTTTACGGCGAAGCCGTACCGAAACGTGAACGTTCCCAGTCAACTATGGAGGTGCGATTGGATGAGCATACGACTTCCGAGGCGCAGACGCTAGCGCTGGGGGTCAGCGTGGGCGACTTCGTCGCATTTGACCCACGCCTTGAGACCGGTCCAGCCGGATTCATCCGCAGCCGCCATCTCGATGATAAAGCGGGAGTCGCCTGCATCTTGGGTGCGGTGAAAGCCTTGCGTGATGCAGGCCTCACGCCTGCCCAAACGACGACAATCCACATCAGCAACTATGAAGAAGTTGGGCATGGCGCAGCTACCGGTTTCCCGGACGATCTATATGAACTCATCGCCGTGGATATGGCTGTGGTCGGTGAAGGCCAGCAATCGGACGAGCACCATGTGACGCTTTGTGCAAAAGATCGCGGTGGACCCTATCACCATGGCTTCAACCAACAGCTTCGGGCATTGGCTCAAACGCACGAGATCCCATACAAAATCGATGTTTATCCATTCTACGGCTCAGATGGCGAAGCCTACTGGCGGGCTGGAGGAGACGTGCGGGTTGCGCTCATCGGCCCAGGCGTCGACGCCTCCCACAATTACGAACGTACCCACCTGGATGCGCTTATTGCAACCATCAACCTTCTGAGCGCGTATCTCCTCTCTTGATGATCGGATGATGAGGAGCGCGCAACCACCTGGTCCCTGGCGGGAATTTCTTCATGGTGTCCGTGATCAACTCCCGATCCTGATGGGTGTGATCCCATTCGGGATCATATTCGGTGCTTTAGCAAGGAGTGCCGGCATACCGGTGCTCGAATCGCAGGCATTTTCCTTGCTGATATTCGCCGGGAGCTCTCAATTTATCGCTGCCGGTTTGGTGGGAGAGGGCGTGCCAGCGCTGGTAGTCGTTTTTACCATCCTGCTGGTGAACATCCGCCATCTACTCTATAGCGCCAGCCTTGCGCCACACCTTGCCAGGCTCAATCTGCGCTGGAAGATTGCACTCTCCTGGTTGCTCACCGATGAGGCGTTTGTCGTGGCTGCCGCTCGCTACCGACGTCCGGATGAAGGGTATCCACACTGGTATTTCCTGGGAACCGGCTTGACGCTCTGGGGTTCCTGGCAAATCAGCACTTTCACCGGAATCAGCCTGGGCGCCATCCTGCCGGGTACATCGCTGCTCGATTTCGCCCTGCCGTTGACCTTTCTCGCG
Organism: Anaerolineales bacterium; assembly: GCA_041554155.1. GTDB lineage: Bacteria > Chloroflexota > Anaerolineae > Anaerolineales > E44-bin32 > E44-bin32. Next base: position 7,550 of record JBFFMI010000022.1, on the reverse strand, counting down.
TTGCTCATTCCAACCCTGGCCGACAGGACCACGTTAATTGTCGCCCTCAGCGGTGGAGTCCTGGCACTCCTGCTTGCATCATTACCATTCAAGCTCGGGTTGCTGATCGCTGTGCTCGTCAGTGTTGGCCTGGGTGTATGGATTGAATCTCGACAGCCAGATTCATCCCCGGGCAGAGGTGCGACTTGAGCCTAATGTACCTTTGGGCGATTATCCTGGGCGGTATGATCGTGACCTACCTCATCCGCCTAACCTTTATTGTATTGATCCCGGTGGATAGGTTTCCACAACGCTTCCGGCGTGGCTTGCGCTTTGTCCCCTCAGCCGTGCTTGCGGCTCTGATCGCTCCCGAGCTTCTCCGACCAGGTGGCGTTTGGGATCTCTCGCTGGGCAATGAACGCCTGCTCGCTGGATCACTGGCGATGCTCATCGCCTGGCGCACGAAGAATACATGGCTTACGATTCTGGTTGGTATGATGGCATTGTGGCTCTTCGCATAGGGATAGATACCTATTACGAACTATTATCGGGGTAGATTAATATGACGGACATGCAAGCCCCCATTTCATTGAGACGCTATGCCTGGCTTTCGATCGGCGCCGCCTTGTTGACGATCGGCATCAAGACTATGGGGTATTTGCTTACGCGTTCGGTGGGATTGCTTTCCGACGCGCTCGAATCGGGTGTAAATCTGGTTGCGGCCATCACAGCGCTGGCTGCGGTTACGATCAGTGCGCAACCCCCCGACGAGGACCATGCCTACGGGCATCAAAAGGTGGAGTATCTCTCCAGTGGAGCCGAGGGCGGTCTGATTGCCCTTGCTGCGATCTCAATCATCATCGCGGCGGTACAGCGTTTGCTCGATCCCCAACCTCTATCACGACTTACCCTGGGACTCGGTTTATCCGCCGGCGCTTCAATAATCAATCTCGCTGTGGGACGGAGCTTAATTCGGATCGGAAAACGCCACCATTCGATCGCATTGGAAGCTGATGGCCAACACCTGATGACGGATGTATGGACATCCATCGGTGTCCTCATCGGTGTTGGCCTGGTAGCTCTAACGGGATGGTCGATCCTCGATCCAATTGTTGCAATCCTGGTGGCGGGCCAGATCGGTTGGACGGCTTATCGGTTGCTCAAGCGGTCAGCTCTTGGCTTGATCGATACTGCCCTCCCTAAAAGCCAGGTCGATGCAATCCAGACCATCCTTCATAACCACCCAGACGTACAATATCACGCCTTACGGACCCGCCAGGCCGGATCACGCTGTTTTGTATCTTTTCACATTCAGGTGCCCGGGGAGTGGACTGTCCAGCGGGGGCATGACATCCTGGAGATGATCGAGGCGCAGGTCCGTGACACAATCCCCAACGCCGTTGTATTCACCCATTTAGAGCCGATGGAGGATCCTCGCTCCTGGAGCGATCAAGATTTGGATCGGCAAGGGCCAGCAGGGAATTCAGCGTAGGCCTTATTGACTCGTCCCAACGCTGCATCCATTGGCCAACAATATTTGGAGAGCATACCCCTGCGCACGCGCATCCTCCTTGAAGCGGAAGGCGATGCGATCGTTGTTATCAATGACGCGACTGGCCTCCCCACCCGTCCACGTTTGAATCATCGCCGGGCTCCCACTCTCACCGACCCAGATAGTAGCACCGCCAAGGTCTACTTTAAATAAGGTGCCATTCGACTCGGGCCAGCTAAGAGTCAACCCTTGCAGTACCGTCGCCAGCCCCTCTTCAGCTTGGAGTTGCCAGCTCACCTGATCCCGGTTCAACGCGAAATTTGATAGGCCATAGGAGGCACAGAGCGAGGGCGGCTCGGTTGCTGTCGGCTGGGGTAGTGCCGTCGGCATATTTGTCGGCGACAGCTCGACCGGAATTTGCGTCGTCGTGGGATCCACCGGCGTTGGTGTGACTTCCCATGCCGGGGTGCCGGTCGTACCTATAGAGCTCAGAGCAAGGTCCTCTTCCGTACCTTGCAGACTAACAACGGTCTCCATCACCGCTGTTTCGAGCACATCATCTTCCCGGGGCTCTCCAGGTACCAGGAAGCCACCGGTACTCATTTCCTCTGCCTTGGGGGTAGTCTCAGGCGCTGCACTGATGCGACCCAGGATCGCTCGCACCCCGATGACGCTCGCTGCCATCGCCATGGCCCCTGCTCCCAATAGCAAGGGCAGCAGTTTCGGGCTCAACCTGGTGGCCAATTTCGGCCTGGGGATCTGGCCGAGCATGTGGACCGACGCGCCGACGAGCGTTGGTGCAAACGGCGCCAACGCCGTTCTCGGCAGGTCGCTCAGGACGCCGGGTAGTAATCCGCCCGTCTCGGGGTCAATCACCTTTTTCAACGATTCGTGAAAGGCCAGGTTGAAATCGCGTATCGAATCGTAGCGGAAATTCGGATCCTTCGAGAGCGCCCGCAGGAGCACCTCTTCGACCGCATCGGGCAGGTTTGGATTGACGAGCCGGGGGCGTGGCAGCGGCTCGGTGGCATGCTTGAGCGCCAGCTTCATCGGTGTGTCGGCATCATAAGGCACACGACCGGTACAGAGCTGATAGAGCACCACCCCCAGGGCATATTGGTCGGCCCTGGGTGTCACCTTGTGCCCCAGGATCTGCTCGGGGGCCATATAGGCTGGCGTCCCGATCAGGGTCGAACCGGTCAGGTTGACCGAGGCATCAAAGACATAGGCAAAACCAAAATCGGAAAGCCATGCGTTGAATTTTTCATCGATGAGGATGTTGGCGGGCTTTACGTCACGATGCACAACGCCGAAGGCATGCGCGTGTTCCAGGGCGATCGCCATCTGATCGATGATGCGCGAGCCGGCGGCGACGGATATCGATCCCCGCCGCAGGCGATCGTCCAGGCTGCCCACGTTTATGAAGGGCATCACCAGATACAGCGAATGGCGCGCCTGACCGTAATCCAGCACCGGGACGATGTTGGGATGGCGTAGGCTGTACATCAACTCGGCCTCGCGCTCGAAACGGGCCCTGAATTTGGGTTGGTTGCTCAGAAAGGGAGAGAGGACCTTGATCGCGACGGCCTGATCGCGCTCAGGATCATAGCCACGATAGACGGTCGCCATCCCGCCCTCTGCAATCTGCAGCAGGACGTTATAACGCCCGATGTTCCGACCTGCAAACCCCGCCATGACGCCCTCGTTTTTTCGTCCCCCATCAACCAGGCGTGCAAGCTCAGTGCCAGTACAGCCTGAGCAGAGCCAATAGGCTCCATCCTCTCGCGAGCAACCGGATCTCAAATGTCGTTATGGCATATACAGCTTAGCACTTGGGGATAGGGAGCTAACTTACAAATACCTTACGAGTGGCTTGTCAATCCTTAAGTGTATGTCGGGATCAAGGTTCAGGCGTTGGAGTACAGTAATTATCATGACCGGGATCAGATTTACACGCGTTCGGATTAACCGGCCTGGGCGTGTGGGTCGGTGGAGGGGGCAACGTATTTGTTGGCGGTACTGGTGTGTTGGAAGGCGCGAGGGTAGCTGTTGGTTCACCTGGGGTGTTGGACGGTGGAGGATCGGAGCCGCCACCTGAATCGTCTGTTTGGGTTGGCGTACTCGTGCGGTAGAAGAAGGGTGAACTCGTAGGTGTCGGTGTGACAGTCGGGGTTTCATCACCACCACCAAATAGATCTGTCGGCATCATTGTTGGTGTATCGATCGCCGCCGCCGTCGCATCGAGCGCGCTCAGTGTTCCGGCAATCGCAGCTTCAACTTCTGCTTGACTGAGCCCAACCTCACTTATTTCGGGTGCATTCTGGGTATAGAAAGCATCCACCGTCGCCTGGAAGAAAGCCTGCTGCTCTTCGGCCGTCGGTCCGCCATTGCCATTCGTGAGCGAATACACCGCATAGGCTGCGATCGGCGTCGCCAGTAACAAGAGCAGCATCATCGCCAGCGCCGGCCAGCGCGGTGCCACACGCCGCAGGTAGAAGCCACGCAATCGACGTGTGTACCGATCAACCAGGATGCGCAGCGGGTTGACGCGCGGCATCATCGCCGTCGGGTCGTTTGTGCTCCGCGTCGCCGCAAGCAACGCTTCCTGGAAAGACTCATTGAAGGCGTCCATCGATTCAAAACGATTTTCAGGTTTCTTCGAAAGCGCCCTGGTCAAGACCTTCTCGATCGTGGGCGGGATGCGCGGGTTGACTTCACGCGGAGGGGGCAACGGTTCGTTGATTTGTTTCAAGGCCAGGGCCAGGGGTGTCTCACCATCGAAGGGCATCTGCCCGCTGGCGATGCGATAAAGAACGATTGCCAGGGAATATTGATCGGAAGCAGGCCCTATTTGCTCCCCGGTGCACTGTTCAGGCGACATAAAGGCCGGGGTGCCTACCAGCGCCGAGCCGGTCAGATGCATCGAGGCCTCGCGCCAACTGGCGAAGCCGAAGTCGGTAAGCTGCGCCCGGCCGTGATTATCGAGCAACATGTTCGAAGGCTTTACATCACGATGGATCACTCCATGGTCGTGGGCGTACTGCAGCGCGCCAGCCATGTCGCTGATGATGCGAGCCCCCTCTCTCACACTCACCGGTCCATCACGCAGTCGATCCTGCAGTGTCCCCTTCTCAAAAAAGGGCATCACGATGTACGGCGAATCGTTATGCTCACCGAAACCCAGGATCTCGACAATGTTGGCGTGATTCAGCTTGCTCAACAGCTTGACTTCACGCTCAAAGCGGATCTTGAAGCGCGGCTCCTCGGTCAGGAAGGAGGCCATGAGCTTGATCGCCACAATCCGCCCGCTCTTGGCGTCGTGTGCCTTATAGACGGTCGACATACCACCGCTGCCGATGCGACCAAGCACGCGGTATTGACCAATCGATTGTCCGTTTAAATCAGACATTGACCCTGCCAAGCTCCACGAACAGAGTTAAAAACACACGAGACCCCTCTCCCTCGTGTCCTCACAGTTTACCATTGATTCGGCCGATTCAAACACTCTCCTACCTTACGAAACCCTATAGATTTCCGGATTCCCATAAATTATGTCAACTCTATGATTCAACCTGTCATCCGGTTGGCTGGATAGCAGCTCCACACTACAATGTGCCTACGATGTCTGGACTGCAAGTAAACGAGACGATCAAACTCGGGGAGGATGAGCTCGAAGAACGTTTTATCCATTCTCCTGGACCCGGCGGACAGCATGTCAATAAAGCTGCAACCGGCGTCCAACTCCGCTTCAACCTTCGCCAGAGCCCTGCGCTTTCAGAGGCGCTGCGGGAGCGGTTGACCCTTCTTGCTGGAAAGCGGGTGAACAAGGATGGCATCCTTATCATCGAGGCTCATCGCTATCGATCCCTGGATCGCAATCGACACGAGGCTCGTCAGCGCCTCGCTCGACTGATCCACCAGGCATCAATCATCCCCAAGCAACGGGTAAAATCCCGGCCTCCCCACTCTGCCATCGTGAAACGCCTCGAGCGTAAGCGACGGCACAGCCAGAAGAAACAGCACCGCAAGCCCCCCGATTATTGAATCATCCATAGCATGAGACATTTTCCCCTCGCTCCTTGAAGGAACCGGACGGGGTGTGGATTGCGCTTGATGCGGTTGTCAATCAGCTCGCTATATGGGCTTGCCAGGGGTGGTAGTCCTTCAAATTGGAGCCGCCGATGAACTCGCGCAGGATCGAATTATCCGGGATGAGATCCGTATCCAGCGGCAAGAACCACTCGAGGAAAGCCAGCAACCGCTTGGCTTCGATATGTTCTTCCGTCCCATACGGCACCTGACGGATCAACGGCTCAGCCAGTGCTGCCAGCGCCGAACCCTCGTACATCAAGGCCGAGTTGAACATCACGTCTGCATTTTCCTGGTAGGGGAAGATATAGCGCTTCTCACCGCGCCGAACTGAATTCCAACGGCGGATGGTCTCGACCGCTGAGTATCCCCGTTGCGCTGCATCGCGCACGATGCGCCGGATCAGGCGGGTATCCGTGGTAGAGACTCGATTCAAACGGTCCAGGTTGAGTTGCGTGAGCGCCGAGACATAGACCCGGAAGGTGCTCGCCTCTGGCACCTCCGGGAGCAGTTCGGGGTTCAGGCCATGTATCCCCTCAAGGATGATGATCTGATCAGCGCTCAACCTGACTCGCTGGCCAGCTTCCGTCTTACCGGTGATGAAGTTATAGCTCGGCAGCTGGACCTCGTCACCGCGGATCAACGCTTGCAGATCCTTATTCAGGCGCTCTAGATCAATTGCCTCGAGCGCTTCGAAATCAAACTCACCGGTTTCGTCACGCGGGGTACGCGCCCGGTCGACAAAGAAGTTATCCAACTCGAGTGGGAAGGGTGAAAGCCCACGCGCCATGAGCTGGATCGAAAGGCGCTTCGAGAAGGTCGTTTTACCCGAAGACGAGGGTCCTGCCACGAGAACAATGCGTTTGTCTTTGCTTTCACTGGCGATCATACCGGCGATTTCAGAGATGCGCCCCTCATGTAAAGCTTCCGACACCAACACCGCCTCGCGGTCTCGCCCATTTTCAATTGCGTCGTTGAGGGCGCCAATGCTCGAGATACCCAGCGCATCCAGCCAATCACCATACTGGCGGAATGTTGCCAGTAGCTTGGGGTAATCGGGCAGGGGCAACAGCTCAGTCGGATTGTGGCGACGGGGGAAGCGCAGGGTAAATCCACCATCTGTCTTCGCCAGACCAAACCATTTCAAATAGCCAGTGGATGGCACCATATAACCATGATGGTAATCCCTGTGGGATGCGAGGTCGTAGAGCACCAGATGGGGTTTGCGGCGGTGAGCCAGCAAGCGTGCTTTGTCATCAAAACCCAATCGCTGGAAGTGCTGAATGGCTTGCTTCAACGGTGTATGGGTCTTCGTGAAGGGTATGTCCTTTTCGACGAGCTCACGCATGTTGGCTTCAAGCTTGGCAAGCTCTTTTTTCGTCAGTGGATCTCTACCATGGACCTCACAGTAATAGCCACCCGATGAGACCGAATGATCAACCGTGAGACCCCCTTCTGGGAAGAGCGGCTCGAAAGCAGTGGCGAGCAGAAAGGTCAGCGACCTACGGTAGATGCGCATGCCATCCGGCTCACCCATCGTGACCGCCCGCACACGCGCATCCATCTCAATGCGATAGGTAAGTTCGCGCAGCGATCCGTTGATCACTGCACCAACTATGGGTGCCTCGGTTTCCAAACCAGCCAGGAAGACTTGAACCTGGCTGTCCGCTGGTCCTTCAAGGATGCGTCCATGTGGTAGGAAAACCTGCACGGTTTCCCTTCTGGGAACTTCTCTTATTTCATCTTGCATCACGCTCTCATACCCCATAGTATGCGAGGGAAACCCATTCTACACGAAATATACCGCAATAAATGGGGGTGCTTCTCTCCTAGACATGCAGTTCAGATCGGGTTGATAGATCCTTGCTAAGCTGAAGAGGGAACGAACAGTCACGACCTGAAACGCACAGGGGAAGCGAAGGTCGGTTTCTTCATCACGCAGAGCGCCTGCCAATTCTTTGGCAGGCGCTCTATCCTTCGGTAACAATCT
>JBFFMI010000021.1:0-22012 GCA_041554155.1 Anaerolineales bacterium | reverse complement strand
GCCGCCTTCTGCTGCATGCGGCCGCGTAAAGTCTGTGCTGCCTGATCCTGCGTATCCTCAGAAAATTTCAAGCTCGCAAAACCGTAGAGACGGTTGATCTGACGCACGATCAACTCATACATCTGCAGGATGCTGACAAAACGCTCATCATCCATCGCTGGATCGAGATCTTCTCGTAGCTGCTCAAATTTAGTGATTGAGTCATCCATTTCTGCCAGCGCAGCATCGACCTCGGGAGATTGCAGGTCGGAAAACAACTCATCCAGGCTCCATCGTTCTTGTTCGTATGCCACAATTCACTCCTTGATATAGGCTTCAGCCCGGTAACCCGGGGACTTATATGTTAAAACGGACATACACCAGATCTCCATCGCGTACCGGGCCTTGTTTGCCCTCCACCCGGATTTTACCCGCTGCACGAGCTTCACCCATACCCCCCAGAGCGACAAGCTCATCCCACTGAATGACCTCCGCCCGGATAAAACCGCGCGCGAGATCAGTGTGGATCGTATCTGCTGCCTGAAGGCATGTGCCACCCGCTGGCAAGGTCCATGCTCGCACTTCTTCGTCATTCCCAGTAAAGAAAGAAATCAAGCTGAGCATCTCGTAGGAAGCCTGAATCGCCCTATGACGTCCGGATTGGGTTAAGCCGTACTCGTTTCGAAAGCTATCCTGTTCTTGCACATCGAGTTGGGCGATTTCCATCTCCAGCTTGCCTTGCATGCCAAACGTCGGGTCATCCAAGCCGGCGAGGTCGATCGAGTCCAGGTCTTGACCTTCGCTCAGGTTTATGACAATCAGTTGGGGGATATTGCTCAGCAGTCCAAACCCCGCCAGCATCTGAAGTTCACCCTCGCGCAATCCAGCGCGCCGCAGGGGGATCTCATCATTCAATTTCTCCGACAGGCGATTAAATAGTTCGATTTGCCTGTCGATCTGCGCACGGTCACCACCGCCTTTTCCGCGTTCCTCGTCCAGTTTCTCCAGACGCCGATCTACTGTCACCATGTCATGCAGCAGCAGCTCCGCATCCAACGCGGCTGCATCACGTCGGGCGTCGACAGTATCCAGGGGATGCGGCACCTGGGGATCCTCGAAAGCACGAACAACCAGCAGCAGACCATCCATTTTTTCTAATTCATTGACCAATTGACCCGGCAACCCTTCACTGCCCGCACCAACACTCATACCACCGATATCGGCGTAGGTCACTTTCGCATAGGTCGTCTTTCGGGGATTGAAAAGTGGCGCGATGGCATCCAGGCGCTCGTCCGGCACCTCTACTGCTGCCGTGTGGACTTCCAGGCGGCCAGCACCAAGCAATGTACCGGTTTCAAGTTCTGCACCCGTAAGGGCATTGAAAATCGTCGTTTTTCCTGACGCGGATAAGCCGATAATTCCTAGATTCATACGTGATCCCTCGCTGGAGGCGAGGGCACCTTGACCGTGTTGATGCTGTTGAATATACTTGCCGTGCGCCGAAGTGGCGGAACTGGCAGACGCGCGCGACTCAAAATCGCGTTCCTTCGGGAGTGTGGGTTCGATTCCCACCTTCGGCACCAGCGATTATAGCATAGCGGCCCTGGCGAGCCTGAATGCCGGGGCCGTCTTGATTGCCACACCTACACCTCTGTGGCACAATGCTCACGTTCTAAGAGCAGGATGGTATGCGCACCACACCTCGTTTATTACTTGGATTGGCACTCGGGTTGATCATCGGCCTGTTGTATGGCTGGATCATCCGGCCTGTCGAATATGTAGACACCGCCCCGGCCTCCCTGCGGGAGGATTACCGCGTCGATTATGTCTTGATGATCGCCGAAGCTTACACTCAGGAGGGTGACCTCGAGCTGGCCCGGGTGCGGCTTGCTTCGTTAGGTCCCCAGCCCCCCATCAATTTCGTTGTCAGCGCCATTGATTACGGCGTTGGCGTTGGCTTTAACCAGGCTGATCTTCAAACACTCAATCGTCTGGCTGTAGACCTGCGATCGATGCCTGCCTCTGCTGAAATCGAGGCGCCGTGACGCGCACACGTACGTTGCTCACACTGCTTGGATTCATCCTTGGCCTCGCCGGCGGCCTGGTCTACAGCTGGATCTTGAGCCCTGTGGAATATACCGACACTGCCCCGGCTTCGCTGCGACAGGATTTCAAAGAGGATTATCTGAGTATGATCGCTGCGGCTTATGCAGCCAGCGGCGATCTAAATCGGGCACGCTCCCGTCTGGCTTTGCTAGGGGTCAGCGCCTCTCCGGAGGAAATGAGCCGGCTTGCGCAAAACCGCCTTGCAGCTGGTCAACCGCAGTCGGAAGTTCAAGCTCTGGCGCAGCTCGCCGCAATACTTGGCGATCGCCCTTCAGCGCTTACGGGAACTATGAGCCCAACCCCTGCGACCGGGGAAATTGCGCCCAGCCCAACCGCGACTGTTCCGCCCTCCCCCACATTTAGGCCTTCGCCCTCCCCCAGTCCCACCAGAGGCGCCCCCTTCGACCTTATCGAACAGGAACAGGTATGTGATCCCAGATTGCCAGAACCCCTGATCCAGGTGCTTGTGCAGGACGCGGCCGGCGAGGGCGTGCCGGGGATCCAGGTCCTGGTCGTATGGGATGAGGGGCAGGATCGATTCTATACTGGATTAAAACCCGAGCTTGGCGCCGGCTACGCTGATTTCACCATGGAACCCGATACGACCTATAGTCTCCAGCTGAGTGAAGGCGCGAGCCAGGTCAGTGGCCTGATCGCCGAGGTATGCGCCGATCCAGATGGCGAAAACTATCCCGGTTCGTTGCTATTGATCTTCCAACAGCCAGGTATAGATTGAGTCTTGATAAAAGCTTGTTGAAATAAAAAAAACTGGACCCATTCAGAGTCCAGGCTTGTGGTGAATCACTGCGGATGCTTTTTCCTCTTAGGTCTCCTCATCTACCTGTTCTTCCGGCTCATCCTCCGGCGCTAATCCTAAGTCCATCTGCTCTTCCATCGTGATCTTGCCCCGGAGAAATGCACCTTCCTCGGTGGCAAAAGCCATCGTGACCACATCACCCCAAACACGACCGGTGCTGGTGATCTCAACCCTGTATGCCTTAATGTTGCCCTTGAGCGAGCCAGCCACGACCACCGTCGCCGCCACCAATTGGTCACAGGTCACGCGACCCGTTTCGCCGATGACAACGATCCCATGGACTTCAACCTCGCCATCGTAGGCGCCCTCGATACGAACCCCACCACTTCCGCTTAGATTACCCTGCCAGGTTAGACCCGACCCAAGGACCGAATCGACCCGCTCAGGAGCGCTGGTGACAGGTGCTGGTTTATCTGGCGATCTGCGAAACATTCTTCACCTCAATCGTACCGAGAGCATATCGGGCACGCGCCTGGCTGTCAATGGATCACCCGAGCTCGATTTCATTGACACTCGGTAAACCCCCGGCGCTTTTTGCGGCTTTAACCGCCCGCACGATCGCTTCGGCGACCACTTCAGCCGCATAGGCGCCAACGATATTCACATCCACAGTGGCTTTCCCTGTCGATAGAGCGAATATCGTATCGCCATCATTCATGGTGTGCGCGGGTCGCACACAGCGCGCCAAACCATCATGCGCCATCTGGGCGACCTTATTCGCCTCCTCCTTGGTGAGACGCGCGTTGGTCGCGACCACCCCGATGATCGTATTGGTACGCGAGACGACCCCCAGTGCCATCTTCCCCGCCATACTGCGCATAACCTCCAGGCTATCGGCAAATGTGCCCTTGCCTCCCACCTTAATCGGGCCCAGACCAACAGGACGCAAGCCTGCAATGATCTCGCCCGTACCTGGATCGACGATATCTCCGATAGGGTTGACGGCTACAAGCGCGCCAACCCTTGCCTTGCCGCCCAGGTCTATACTTGCACTGCCAATCCCAGATTTCATCGCACCCCCAAACCCAAGCAACTTCCCAACGGTCGCCCCTGCCCCTGCGCCAGCGTTGCCCTCCTGAGGGGGTTCTCCTGAAGCCGCCAGGCATGCCTGATAGCCCATCTCGGCGTCGGGTCGAACGCTCGCATCTCCAATTCCAAGGTCGAATAGAATGGCGGCAGGCACAATCGGGACTTTTGCGACACCAGTATTGAAGCCGATGTCCTGTTCCTCGAGATAGCGCATGACCCCAGCGGCCGCATCCAGCCCGAAGGCGGATCCGCCTGCCAGAAGGACAGCATGCACTTTTTGCACCAGATGCATCGGGCCGAGCAGGTCTGTCTCTCGAGTGCCTGGTGCACCACCGCGTTGATCTACGCCTCCTACAGCGCCGTCCTTGCAGAGCACAACACTACAGCCAGTTAATGCATCCAGGTCCTGTACCTGTCCGACCAGGATCCCTGGCACATCAGTGATCGCGTTGGCATTCGCCATGTTGACTCCCTTTCGCTTGAGCCTGTTTCAACCCTCAGCTCAGTTTGTAGCCAATATTTCGCAAAAATGCTTTCCGGGCCACAACATCATCTTCGGTTTCCACGCCTTTAGGGCTCACCCCATCAACCACACCTAAAACTCCCCGGCCTTGTTCCGTTTCAGCCAGGATCACCTCCACCGGATTTGCCGTCGCACAGAAGATTCGACAGACTTCAGGGGTGTTTTTCACAGCATTGAGCACATTGATCGGGAAGGCATTCGCTAAGAAGATGAATAAAGCATGCCCTGCGCCAACCTTTTGAGCATTGGTTGTCGCCAGTTCCATCATCGACTCTGATGTACCACTCGTCCGAATCAACGCAGGACCTGACGCCTCGCAAAAGGCCAACCCAAATTCGATCCCGGGTACCGCTGACACCAGGGCTTCGTGGAGATCCTCCACAGTCTTAATGAAGTGCGACTGTCCAAAGATGAAATTGATCTCTTCTGGTTTCTCGATCTTCACAGTCCTAAGCTCCATGGCCCTCGCTCCTTGATCCCTTTATCGCATACCACACCATCATTGTAATGTAGCCCTGCAAGATTTCCTTCTTTATAAAGAAAAAAGGACACAGCGCAGGCTGTGTCCTTTCAAATCCATGCCAGTTTACATAGATACCGGCTTAGAAATCAGATGGTGGTTCATGGAAGCGTACGATGCTCTTGGCCTTATCCCATGTCGATTGGTAGCTGACAACCTCAAACCATGTTTGGCCGGGCCTGAGTGGCACTGGATTTCCCTGGGCGTCGTAAATGGTTAACTTCCCATTGCGCGTGGCCCACTTGACCTCATATACCTTTCCATCCCGGTAGAGCAAACCGAAGTGATCCCAGACATATGCAAGATTGATCTCAATCACGGTTGGGCTTACATACGTATGTTGGGCCCAGAGAACCAGTACATTATCGAAGCCGAGTGGGTCACCTGTGAGCGCGTCTGTCATCGGGAAGAGATCTCCCGATCCATCCGCCTGATCCTGCAAACGCAGATAGCGGCCGGACGCAGGATCATACTGCCAGCCATTTTGATTCAGGTAGTTATACACAACCCGCAGGAACTCAGCTTCAAAACCTCCTTCTGGTGGCTCTGGATCGAATATCAGAGAAATGAATTTACTTGGATCAATCCCCGCTGCACCTGCCAATTGACTAAGCGCATCTGCGCCCACCCCGGTGCTGTTGATATTCTCATCGTCGGAGCCATAGACCGACGTCTGATTACTTAATTGAGCCAGGACCTCGGGGGAGGCACCGGCTGTGATCAATGCCGCGTGGGGGTAAAGCGTCTTAATGTCTTCAAATGCCACCCGCCCGGAGCGCACCGGGCCCAGTGCATATTCGGGCCCACCACCGTCGGCCAGGCGGTTGTTAAAGATCTCGGCCAGGTGGATCAGATCCTCCGCATACACCAGCGCCAGGAAACGGTTCATGCCGAAACCGATGAAGGTTGAGAAAACGTGTGCCGCGTATGAGAGCCCTGATTGCGGTCGAGCCGAGGGAGGAAAATTTGAGATCGAAACCAGGATCGGTCGTTGCTTGAGCGATTCCGGATCCTCCACCGGCAGCCCGGTGAAAGGGTTGATCGTCAAGTCTTTCGTATCCGGTTCTGGCTCTTCAGTCGGTGGAACAGGCGTCGCAGTTTCCGGCGATGGTTCGCCCTCTCGTTCTTCAGAAAGTGGGGCTACCTGGACGACGACGGAAGCTCCATTTTCAGCAGACCCCTGAGATATGGGAGCAACTGGATTGTCCTCAACAACAGCGATTTGCCCCGGCAGGCAACCGCTCATCACAAAGCTCAATATGAGAATCCACAGGATCATCGTGGCGGGATAGAATCTCCGCTTCATGGGTACCTCCCATCTTAATATGATGCCGTTCAATCTAACACTTCAGACAACGGGAGACTATCCCCCGCTAGTGCCAGCTTTATCGCAAGCCAGCTCGCCCGGGGTCTTGGTCCACCTCGAACGTGATAGAATCTTCGCCAGCGGTTGTTCCCCCCATGAACACGATCCCATTATTCCCTCTGCACACTGTTCTTTTTCCTGGCATGCCCATCCGGCTGCAGGTATTCGAAGATCGTTACCTCGAGATGGTGCAAACTTGTATGGATCAAGACTTGCCCTTTGGTGTGGTGCTGATAAAGGAGGGCCTTGAAGCGCTGGGCCCTCTCCCCGTTCCACATGAAATGGGATGCCTGACCATGATCCAGCGCGTGAACCCGCAGGATGATGGCCAGCTCAACCTGGTGGGGCAAGGGACTGAACGCATTGAGATCCTGAATGTGCTGCGCGAAGGGCCCTACCTGCAAGCGATCATTCGTGAAAAGCCCTTGATCGGCGTCGATACAAATGAAGCAGCACAACTGGCCGTACACGTGCAACCACTGCTGGCACGCTACCTGGTTGAACTTGCCGCCCTGAAGGATCGAGATGTAGATCCCCCCGACCTGCCCAGTCACCCCCAGCGGCTGGCATATCTGACCTGCAGCTTGCTGCAGATTCCTGCCAGGGAAAAACAGACGCTGCTGTCCGAAGAAAATGCAGCCAACTTGCTTGCGAGGCTGCAGAAAACGTTGCAACTTGAAATACCTCTTCTGCGCATGACGCGCGATCGAAGCCGATCACAAATGATCGGCGCGTTCGGTCAAAATTAGACCCGCACGCCCAAAGACCGCTTTTTACTTGTCAATAAATACTAATTTTGGATAGTTTTCGTGGCTGCCCTTGCAGTTGGCGTATTCAGCCATCCATCCTATGGATAAGAAAAAGCTGTCGGATCAGGGTCCAGACTCTAAAGTTCAATGTCGTCCGGCTGGGACCGTTGTAACTACTGGTGGGTTGCTACTTTCAGGAGATGTTATGCAGGAATCGCCGCTGATCCTGCGGGGACAATTTCTTTGCCGCCAATTTCAGAGTCGAGCGCGCCACGGAGCTCAAGGGTTTCTTGCTCTGCTCAAGCATCCATGCCTGCCCCACCTCATAATCCCTGTGGATGACCTCGCGTACTGCCCAATCGACGGCCTTGCGCACATAATGCTCCCGGTCGTCAAGCAAATGCCTGCAGATCCCTAGCGTCCGCTGATCCAGCGATCTGCGGATCTCCGCATCAGCCGTCGATCGCCGCAGCGCAACGGTTGTGGCCAGTGCTGCCCGGCGATGCCAGAAATTGGGTTTATCCACCCAGCTTTCCAGCTCGCCCATATACGCTGGGTCTCCCACCAACGCCGCTCCCAGCAAGCCCATGCACAACTGATCGCATGTCTCCCAATCACCGACATCCGGGAGATAGCGCACACCCAGCTCCCAGCGCTGCGCCGGTGTGATGGTTTTCAAACCAGCCAGCATCAATATCGCCAGCACACAGTGCTCACGACTGCCTTCCAGCCAACATCCTTCAGCGATGGCCTGGATGAAGCCTTCCTGCTTGGCATACGTCCTCAGCAATTGTCTGGCAAGCGAGCGGAGCTGCGGCACTCGCACCCCGTACACAGCCCTGACCCCCGGCACAGCACGACCGACACCCTGGCGATAGGTTTCATCCACCGCGAACCCTTCCAGGGTTTCGGTGAGCAGCACGACAATGTCTTCTGGGGCTGCCGACGCATCCAAGGACAGCTCGGGCACCCATTTATCCGACATCATCAAGATCCATACTCATCTGCCCACCGGGGGGGTCAGCCTGTCGCATTTCCGGTAATTCGACCTCCAGCAAGCGGGCGAACTGGCGCACGCTCTCCGGGCTGTGCCCGGCGAAATGATTGTTGAAGAAACCGTAGACTTCAATACCATCTTTCTGGAATCCCCGGACACGATCAGCCCATTGGTTCAATTCCTGTGAGCGATCGATCTGGATCCGATCAAATTGCTCGATGTCCTTCCTGCGGCCAAGCCAACGGATGACGGTGAAATCGGTCGTGATCCAATCTAACTTGGGCATGTAATGCAGATCCTGCAATACAAGCGCCACCCCACGGTCCGAAAGCATTTCGCCAAACCCGGGGTTTACCCAGTCACGGTTGCGGATTTCGACAGCATAACGCACCCCAGATGGCAATGCCCCCAGAAAGCCTTCCAGACGATCAAAATATTCAGGTGTGAAATCATAAGCGAACTGCAGCGTTAACACAGCAAGCTTGTCACCTAGGGCCTGCATGACGCCGATAAAAGCCTCGGCATCGCCCAGGGCGCGGTCAAGCTTTTTTTCGTGGGTGATCAATTTGGGAAATTTGGCTGCAAACTGGAAGCCCGGCGGGGAGCGGCGCTGCCACCCCGCCACCGTCGAAGCTCTTGGCGTACCGTAAAAGGTCGAATCAATCTCGACGATCGGGAAGCGGCTGGCATATTCCTCCAGGTAGGTGCTCTGCTTTGTTCCCTCGGGGTAGAAAGTACCCACCCAGTCTTTAAAGCTAAAGCCCTGTGTTCCGAGCCAAACCTTACCTTCTCGAGCCATCCAACGTCCTACCTACTCCTCTGAAAGTAAATCCTCGACCCTGTCCAGGATATGTTCCGCCACGGCGGTCTTGCTCATCAATGCCAGCTCTGTGACTTCCCCGGAGCTGGACAGCAAGCTTACTTGATTGGTGTCTACCGCAAAACCCGCTTGTGGGTCACTGATGTCATTGGCTACGAGGAGGTCGACACCTTTCTGTTCCAACTTCAAACTGGCGTTCTTCAGCAAATCCTGGCTCTCCGCTGCGAAACCGATCACCCGTTGAGGGTGACCGTGCTTCTTTCTCGCCTTGATGACCTCAGCCAGAATATCCACGGTAGGCTCAAGTTCTACGTCGGGCACCCCCTTCTGTCGTTTGATCTTGTGGGGCTCAGATTTTGTTGGGCGGTAATCCGCCACAGCGGCGGCCATCAGCAGCACATCTGCTTTTACGCTGCTTTCAAGCGTGCGTTCTAGCATCTCGGCTGCCGTTGAGACATCGATGCGCTCGAGTCCAATCGGGCTCGAAAGGCTTGTGGGCCCACTGATCAGTGTGACCTCCGCGCCCCTATCAATGGCCGCCTGCGCCAACGCAAACCCTTGCTTGCCGGATGAGCGATTCGCCAACACCCGTACGGGATCGAGCGGCTCCTGGGTGCCCCCAGCTGTTACCACGATCCTTCTGCCACCGAGAGCGCCCTGCTTTCCCACAATCTTCCGCACCCATCCAAACAAGTCACCGGGTTCGACAAACCGCCCCAACCCGATCTTGCCAGAAGCCATCCGCCCTTCCACCGGGCCGATAAAGGTGACGCCACGAGATTTGAGGCTGTCTACATTGGCCTGTGTAGCATCATGCTCATACATGCCAACATCCATCGCCGGGGCTAATACCAATGGACATTCTGCGCCCAGCGCTGTGATGCTGAGCAGGTTGTCCGCCAGCCCATGTGCCAATTTAGCGATTGTGTTCGCTGTTACGGGCGCGATCAGGTAAAGCGCCGCCTCATCCGCAAGCCCAACGTGCAGCACATGTGCCTCCCCGCCCCATAGATCTGAATCGGTGTAGGCCCTGCGGCCTGTCACCGATTGAAATGTCAGAGGACTCACGAAGGCTTGCGCCGCCTCGCTCAGGATGACATCCACCAATGCCCCCGCCTGTGCCAATTGAGAAGCAAGCTCCACGGCCTTGTATGCCGCGATAGAGCCAGTTACGCCCAGCAAAATCTTACGGCCCTCAAGCACTCGAATTGTCTTCATTGCCTGCCTTCCTTTAGTCGGTCGCTGCTCCAACCGGTTGGAGTCAGCGCCCCTCCATTGTATGGAGGTTTATAAGGGACGTCATCCCACGCTGGTCACCTTCAGCGAACCATCCGGGTACAGTTTGATCAGATCACCACTTGTGAGTCGGAGATAGTCGTTTTCTTGTAACGCATACACAGGTATGGGTTGCTCATAGAGCTCATCAGCCACAACGGAAGCGAGAGATAGGAAGGGATCAACCCCCCTGGTTAGAAGCGCTTTTGGTGCCTTGCCTACCCGCTGCGCTTCCAGCAGCACTGCGGTTGTCGTGGATGAACCGCGTGTGAAGGGTACAGCCAGGATCATACCAGCCGCATTCACGCCCGAAAGGGGATGCCTGCGGTCGGTGATCTCACCCGTCGCCGGATCATAGCCACCCCAGAAGCTCAAGGGTTCATCGCTTATGATGAGCTTTCCCTGCAGCTCGCCGGGGATCAGGGCTTTTGCCTGTATCAATTCGACCATAACGACACGTCCCGACCTACACGCCCCTCGACTGCCGAAGCGACACAATCCTCAAGCGAACCGAACACGACCTGTGTGTTCAGCATCCCCGGGGCGTAATAGGCGTATTTGGCCGAATTGGTCATTAAAACTTTAATCTCTGGCGGCAGCATGGGCGTGGTGAGTATGCAGGTATCCACCGTTATCGTGCCACCAAATTCATCGATCACATCTAAAGCTCCCGATCCTTCCGCCAGCGCACGCATCGCCCGGCTGGAGGTAATCAGGAACCTAACATCGGGGTGGCATTTCTTGCCCATTAACAAGGGTACGAGTTGCTTGAATTCAGCGATGGAAAAATGTGGGCTGCCTAATACAACCATATCCAGATCTTCCCCATCAGCCGTACTCAACTCTTTCCAGGCTTGCGTCAAATCCTCTCGGGTGATATCGATCGTCGTTGGCGCATCACCCCCGCCCAGGGCATGCGCAAGCGTAGTGGCTTCCGGCGTAATCCCCACAAGGTGAAACATCCCCACCGTACCTGAGGAGGCCATCGCAGCACCCAGCGCTTTCAGTTGATCCTCTTTTGGTACATGCTTGAGGCCATCAATTACCGGGAGGCTTTCCCCGGCGATTTTACCGATGTGATGACCGAGGACAGGATAAAAGCTATCTTCCGCCTGCAACTCCACAGGGACATCTTTTAAACGCAGGTGCAGTTGACCGATTCTGTTCTCCGTCAAATGCAGTCCAAATGCCGGCACCCGACCCGTAATGGCCGCGCAGATATCCAGGAGATCCGGATAGCGTTCTGTCCTCGCACCAATCACGGAGTTGGCGTACACGATCGCATTCGATTCGCCCCACGCGATTTGCTGCCCAAATACAGGTTTGAATTCGCTCTGATAGGGTGCACAGGTCCAGATTGGGTTGCAGCCCATGCGTTCATAGGCGACCATCTGGCGGCGGGCTTTCTCAGCCCAAAGGGGATCAACCGGCCAGGATTGCCAGCCATGCTCGTCCACCCCACTGACATTAAGCGTACTTGGAACGGAAACCTTTGCACCAAGCTCGACCAGGCGCTCGGCAAACTCCAGAGTGGCGTCACCCATATATAGTGAGCTGTCAATGTGGGCACCCTCGATATCGATCAACTTCTCGGCATCCAGGATCCGTGCCATGCGCACAATAATACGCATGGCCATTTCGACGCCGGCACCATAGGCCCCATCGAGCTTGGCTTGATCCATTTCGGTCAATTGAAGTGATTTTTCCACGGCCCCATTCTACACCGCGAAGCCATGATTGCTGGTGATTGATTTGTCATGAGCGTTGCCATCACGCACGTCCTGTGTTAATAGTTGTACAGTCCATAATCAAACCGAAAAGGAGCACCTATGTCTCACGTCACCAGTGCCATCGTCGGCGAGCTCGATGATTTTGAATACAAGCGTCGCATCCGTGCCTGGACAATGTACGATTGGGCAAATTCTGCCTTCGCAACAACGATTCTGGCAGCCGTTTTACCGATCTACTACAGTCAGGTAGCCGGGGCTAATCTGCCCAGCCCGGCCATCGCCACAGCGTACTGGGCGCGCGGTCTCAGCCTGTCACTCTTCATTATCGCCATTCTCTCTCCGATCCTGGGGACCATCTCCGACGTCATGCGGGGAAAGAAACGCTTTCTCTCAATATTCGTTGGCCTGGGCATCCTTGGCACGGGTCTCTTGGTACTTGTGGACACTGGTGATTGGTTGCTGGCGTCAGCATTATTTATCGTTGGTCGCATTGGATTCACGGGCGCCAACGTGTTCTACGATGCCTTGCTGCCACATGTGGCAAAAGAGAAAGATCGCGATCGGGTGTCGACTCAGGGGTATGCCATGGGCTACCTCGGTGGGGGGATCTTACTGGCGGTAAACGTTGCCATGATCCAGTTCATCCCGGGAACGTGGGGGGCACGCTTGTCCTTCCTCAGCGTAGCTATCTGGTGGGCGGTTTTTTCGATCCCTATCTTCCGGCGTGTGCCCGAACCACCATCAGCGACGGAAACACTCGATCCTGGAGAGAATGTACTTGGGGTTAGCTTTCGCAGGCTCTGGGATACGATCCTCGATATCCGCCAGTATGGTGAGCTCTTTAAATTCCTGCTTGCCTTCTTGATTTATAACGATGGCATAGGCACGATCATTGGCGTGGCGGCGATATACGGCGCCGAGCTCGGCTTCGGCGCCATCGAGCTAACACTGGCTTTATTGCTGGTCCAGTTCGTAGGGATTCCCTTTAGCTTGATCTTCGGCCGTCTTCCCAGCAAGGGCGAAACTCGACGCCCCTTCTACCTGGCTTTCATCCTCTATAACCTGGTCTTGCTACCCTTGGCCGGCATCCTGGGTGCTCGCATACTTCCAGCCGACATGACTTCCAACCTGGGTATCATCATCGGCTTGATCTTTGCCGTCGAAGCGATCGGATTATTGTTCGCTCTCGCTCTGGGCAATGCGCTATTTTCCGGCCTTGCGGAAAGGCTGGATACCAGGAACAGCGTCTTGCTCGCACTCGTGGTTTATGCCGTCATTGCGGTGTGGGGTTACTTCCTGAACTCGGTGATCGAGTTCTGGTTCCTGGCCTGGATGGTGGCAATGGTACAGGGAGGCAGTCAAGCTTTGAGCAGGAGCCTATACGCCGCTATGTCCCCAGCCGCCAAAAGCGGTGAATTCTTCGGCTTATTCGGCATCATGGAGAAATTCTCAGCGATCATCGGGCCTCTTATCTTTGCCGCTGCTGTCACTACCTTTGGCTCCAGCCGCCCGGCCGTGTTGAGTATTGTGGCTTTCTTCGTGATCGGTGGGTGGCTGCTAACTCGCGTGGATGTCGCTCGAGGTCGCCAGGTCGCACAAGCGGAGGACGCAACCTATCTCGCAGCGAACAGCGCAGTGTGATAGCCTGGTCAAGCACAACAAAAGCCGTGGTGCATGTAGCACCACGGCTTTTCGATATTCCCTTCTGGTGACTCACATCTAGCCGCTCCTGACCCGCTCTCTGTACACTCCGATCACGCCGGCCAGGACCAAGGCTGTACCAATGAGCGTGAAGATCGTCACGCGCTCGGAGAGCAACCAGGCGCCCAGGATCACCGCAATAACTGGATTCACGTAGGCATACGTCATTGCCAGGCTTGTGGGCAGATCCCGTACTGTGGCGACGAATGCAGTAAAGGCGATGATGGAACCAAACACCACCAGGTAGATCCAGGCAAAGAGCGCCTCTCGCGTGGGTTGGGGCAACGGCTCTCCAGCAAGCAATACCAGAATCCCAAAGCCCAGACCAGCGAAAATCATTTGAAAACCCGAGCTCACCCTGGCCGGTAAGGGGCTGTCATGTTGACGCTGCACCAGGATGCCGATCGACCATGTTATCGGCGCCAGGATAAGCAGGATGAGGGACAAAGTATCACCGACATCACCTTTCCCCAGCTCCGGGATCGAAAGCACGACTGTCCCTGCGAAACCGATAGTCAAGGCGACCCATATCCGGCCGGGAGGCCACTCCCGCTCAAGTAGGGCTTCGATAGCAACCGTCCATAAGGGTGTTGTTGCGAGCAGCACTGCCGCTATCCCGGATTCGATGCGCTGCTCGGCCCACATCACCATACCATTGGCGATAGTCCACATAAGGATCCCGGAAGCGGCGAAGGCGAGCAGATCCCGCCTGGTGATTTTAAGAGAGCCTTTTCGCACGAAACCCCACAGCAGGAGCAGCGTCCCGGCGACAAGCGTGCGTGTCATTCCCAAAGTAAAGGGAGCAATCCCCGCCCCTGGTCGTACGGCAACACGGATTGCCAGATAGGTACTGCCCCAGACCAGGTAGACGATAAAGAGATTTACCAATGCACCGGTCGTCACCTGTCGATCCCGGATCTCGTAGATCTCACTCAAGATGCGCCACCATGATTTCCCAGCTCTTCCCGGATGCGTCCTAGCACATCATCCAGCATCGCATCCGTCAAACGGCCTGTCTGGGTATTCTGTCGGCTGGGATGGTAGCAAGCCGCCAGGATCGGCAATTCAGTACCCATGGAGTACCAGGCGCCATGTGAGAACTTCAGCCGTGGTGGCTCAAATCCCACCTCGCGCAGCAAGCGTAAGTACCCATTAAAGGCCATGCCCCCTAGTGCCAGGACAACCCGAACTGCTTTCAGCATACGAATTTCGGCCTCCAGGAAAGGACGACAATTGGTTAACTCTTCTGCTACTGGTTTGTTACCGGGTGGAACACAGCGTGCCAGAGCGGTAATAAAGGCATCTTTCAACTGCATGCTATCGTCTTGAGATGTGGCCTGTTCCTGGCTCGCGAAACCTGCTCTGAACAGGGCTGGATAGAGCGTGTCCCCCGAGCTATCTCCCGTGAACATGCGCCCAGTACGATTGGAACCATGCGCGCCCGGCGCCAGACCGATCAGCAGCAGTCGCGCGTCACGAGCCCCAAAACCAGGCACTGGCTTTCCCCAATAGCTCCAATCCATGTAGGCCCGGCGTTTTTCGCGTGCCACCTGCTCCCGCCAGTCGACAAGCCTTGGACATCGCCGGCAAGCAAGTAGCTCGCGCTCGTGCGCGTCCCAGGAGCCCTTGTGATCCGTCATCATCATCCCCAGGCGCCTTCCAGAGTCAGCAGTGCTTGCTTGGTGCGAACACCACCCCGTCCGGAGTAACCGCCAAGCGATCCATCAGCTGCCAGAGCTCGGTGACAGGGGATGATGATCGGTATGGGGTTGCGACCCAGGGCCTGGCCCACTGCCCGCGCCGCCTTGGGCTTTCCAATCCGCTTTGCCAGTTCGCTATAGCTGATGGTCTTTCCTGCAGGGATCTCCTGGATAGCGCCGAGCACCGCGTTTTGAAACGGTGTCAGCTTGCGCAAATCTAGTGTGAGGTTAAACGTATCCCGCTCTCCGGTGAAATAATCGCTAAGTTGCCCGGCTACCTCTTCGATCCTTTTCCTGGATCGTTGAATGGAGAAGCGGTAGCGCTTGCCCATTCGCTTTAGAAATTCTTCCTCGCTGTCATCAAATCCCAGGTCGGCGATACCCCGCTCGCTCATGGCGATATAGATCGGGCCAACCGGCGTCTCCGGGATAACGTCGTAATAAAGCGTTCCGACACCTCGCGCCTGCAGGGCTTCTGACACCCTCGCAAGGGCTCGGTTTGACGAGTCTTCATCGGGTTCGCTCAAATAGAGCTCATCGAGCATTGCAGTGACATCATCCACCCCGACGGTCATATCACCATCTTCCAACCAGGACGGGTTGTGTTTTTTTGCTTCACCCATGCGCTTTCCCACCTCTCTCACTATCTACAAGCAACCTGGCCCGCAAGCGTTTGAGCCCTTGATATACGTGGGCACGAGCGGTGTCAGGTGAACAATCCAGCGCCTCCCCGATCATAGCGTAATCCAGATCGCTGTACTTGCGCATCATAATCGCCGTGCGCTGGCGAAAAGAAAGCTGCTCCATGGCCTTTAGCACTTCTTCTACATCATCATGGTGAGTGACGACATCCAGCGGATCATGCTGTACATGATCGATAAGGCCATCCAACCTATTATCAGATCGACGCTCCCGCTTTAGATGCGTTCGGGCAACGTTGGTGGCGATCTTGTAGAGCCAGGCCCGGTAATTCCAGTCTGCAGCTGTTTTTTCAAAAGCTCGAAAGGCGCGCAGATAGGTATCTTGCAGGCAATCCTCAGCCTGCTGCATATCACCAAGCATGCGCCACAAATAGGCAAATAACTCGCGACCATATTGTTCAAGGAGTGACTGGAACGTTGGGCGCGCTAAGGCCTTCTCCTCAGAATTTGTTCTCATCACATACATATAACCTTAGAATCTCAAATCTGTGAAAAGCAATCTGGCCCTCACCCACGTTGCCGATGGGCAAAGGCCATCCTTGCGCCAAAAGATGCGGGAAATTTAGTCGCCCTGGTTCATCTCCCATAAAATGCGCAAGCCATCGAGTGTGAGCCAGGGTGCCAGGATCTCGATCACTTCCGTTTCCTTGGCAATCAATCCCGCCAATCCCCCTGTACCAATCACCTTCATGTCCCTCCCAAGCTCAGTGCGAAAACGCGCTACCATGCCTTCCACCAGCCCAACATAGCCATAGAGCAATCCGGATTGCATCGCGTGCACCGTATTTCGTCCAATGGCAGCCGGCGGCCGGCCAATGTCCACGCGCGGGAGTTTCGCCGCCCGCTGGTAAAGCGCATCAGCCGCAATGCCGATGCCGGGTGCGATCGCCCCTCCCAGGTATTCACCCTCGCTCGTGATGGCATCAAACGTCGTGGCAGTGCCAAAATCGACAACGCAGGCCGGTCCCCCGTAGAGCTTGAGCACCGCCACGGCGTCTACAACGCGATCAGCACCCAGAGCAAATTTAGGATCCTCATAGCGAATCTTTAAACCGGTCTTGACACCGGCGTCGACGACCAGAGGTTCCAAGTTTAAATATTTACTACAGGCTTCGAGAAACCTTCCCGTCAGAGGAGGGACGACCGAAGCTAGCGCAGCGGCGGTCAGATCTTCACCCTTACAATCAGCATGCTCAAGCAAACCGAGCAACTGTAAACCATATTCATCCGGCATTCTCTCGTGGTCAGTAGCCAGGCGCCATGCCTGTAGTAATTCATTCTCGCGGTAAAGCCCGAGTGTGATGTTTGTGTTGCCTATGTCAATCGCAAGTAGCATACAACGCTCC
This sequence comes from Anaerolineales bacterium, assembly GCA_041554155.1. GTDB lineage: Bacteria > Chloroflexota > Anaerolineae > Anaerolineales > E44-bin32 > E44-bin32. Next base: position 4,653 of record JBFFMI010000021.1, on the reverse strand, counting down.
TTTCACGCCTGCAGTTCGCCCCTATTCGGGGAGTCCAACGAGTCGATTGTCGATCAAGCGCGTCTCCCCGATATAAACCGCCATCGATAGCAACGCTTGCGTCATTTCTCCTTCACCTTCCTGAAGGGAGACCGGATCAGCAACCGAAACATATTGCACCTTCGCCAGGGGTTCAGCATTGAGAACATCCAACATCCCCTCACGAAGATTTTCAGCGTTGCGTTCTCCTGAATCATAGAGAGCTCCTGCGTGGTTCAATGCGCGCCAGAGCACAGTAGCTGCCTGGCGTTGTTCCTGGTTCAGATAACTATTCCGGCTCGACATCGCCAGACCGTCCGGCTCGCGTACGGTTGGACAAATGACGATCTCGATGGGTGCGAGTAAAGCTTCCACCATGCGCTGAATCACGCGTGCTTGCTGGGCATCCTTCTGACCAAAGTAAGCTCGCTGCGGCTGGAAGGCATTAAAAATTTTGGTAACCACGGTTGTAACGCCACGGAAGTGGCCCGGTCGTTGTGCCCCCTCCAGATGTGCCGTCAGATCTTCCACATCGACCCAGGCCTGGTCTCCAGGAGGATACAAATCTTCCACTTCCGGTGTCCATACCAGATCAATCCCTTCACTTCGCAACAATGTCAGATCGCGTTCCAGATCACGCGGATATGCATTGAGATCCTCCCCGGGTCCGAACTGGGTTGGATTGACAAAAATACTCGCGCCGACACTGGCGCATTCCTCTTTTGCGCGGCGTACCAGGGAGAGATGTCCTTCATGCAAATAGCCCATGGTGGGTACCAGCCCGAAGGGTTCTGAACACCCGCCTCGCGCTTTCCTCAGATCTCCCAATCGCTGGACAACTTCCATCATTTACTTCCTGCTACTAGCTCGGCTTTTGCTTTCACCAGTTTCCACAATCCCCAGTTGATCGGGGTTTCCATACCCTGCTGTCCAGCGATTCGAACGATGGCACCGCATATGGCGTCGATCTCTGTCGGCGCACCTCGCTGAATGTCCTGCAACATGGAGGAGACATTGTCCGATGTCCGCTCGGCCACCTGTAAAGCGAAGGCCGCCGCATCCTTCGTCGCAAGCCTGACCCCCAGGGACTTCGCCAAAATGGCAACCTCCTGGGCTGCCGAGATCATCACGTCACGTGTTGACTCTTGTTCTAACAATTGCCCATTGCGCAGCTCGAGTAATGCTGTGAGCGGATTGATGGCAGCATTCACGGCCAGCTTGCTCCAGATCAGGCCGTCCAAATCATCATGCCACTGGATCTCGAAGCCAGCCCCTTCCAGCATTCGCGCAAGCGGCTCTGCGCGTGGGTGAGGGCCTAGCGCAATAGGGCCCTCACCTCCATGCCGAACCAGGCCCGGTTCAAGCAAGGTGGCTCCAATCGTCGTCACCCCTAAGGCCGCCCGATCCTCCCCCAGGATCTCCTGCAGCACTTCCAGGTTACCCAACCCGTTCTGTAAGGTAAGGGCCAATCCATCCTCGGTCAGAAAATGGGAAAGCGAGCGTGCTGCCTGTTCCGTCTGCCATGATTTCACCAATACCAGTGCGTAGCGTACACGTGATAACTCTCCGACCTCTCGAAAAACTGTTGCCTCACCTCGCGATTCAGCGCCATCCATGTCTCGGACACGAATGCCGCTGGTCTCTATTTGATCAAGAGCTGCTTGCCACGTGCCCAGCAGCTTTACCGCATAGGTCCGGGATAAACGGGCGGCAAAGAGATGGGCCATAGCGCCGCTCCCTACAATCAAGATGCTCTCTTCTGCTATGGACCTACCTTCATTTCCGGCCTGCGAATCATTCACTGCTCACTCCGACCCAAGGTTTGCAAGAAGGGCGTTCCAATCTTCATCCTTCATTTGCACACTATGCGTTGAAGTTGGAAAGGCTTTTCGCAGCACCTCTTCCCGGAACTCTACGAAGGCTTTATCCATGGTTTGATGAATTTCAGCGTAGCGTTTAACGAAGCTCGGGGTAAAGCGATCAAACATACCGATCAGATCGTGCGTCACCAGGACCTGCCCATCACAATCCGGTCCTGCACCAATCCCAATTGTGGGAATGGAAAGACGCTGGCTCACCAACTCGCCCAGGCGAGCGGGGATTGATTCGAGCACGATAGAAAAACATCCAGCCTGCTCCAGCAGGTGTGCATCCTCGATAAGCCGTTTGGCTGCACTGGCCTCTTTTCCTTGCGCACGGAATCCCCCAAATTGGTGTACCGATTGGGGTGTGAGTCCGAGATGGCCCATCACAGGGATGCCTGCCGAGACGATCGCAGATACCGCATCTACCCGTTCTCGGCCTCCCTCTAATTTGACCGCGTCCATACCAGCTTCTTGTAGAAATCGGCCAGCATTACGGACAGCCTCATCAACGCTAGCTTGATAGGACATGAATGGCATATCGCCAATAAGCAAGGCATAAGAAGCGCCACGCGCCACTGCCCGGCAATGATGCAGCATGTCCGCCATTGTTACCGGTAAGGTTGTTTCGTAACCCAGGACCACCATTCCCAGCGAATCTCCGACAAGAATGGCGTCGATGTGAGCCCGATCAACAGCCAATGCTGTGCCGTAGTCATAAGCCGTGAGCATGGTAATGGGTTGATGGCGCGACTTCATTTCGCGCAATGTCCGTGTCGTAATTTTCTTGCGAGGGGGTTCCTCTGAAGTTTGCGACATGGCTATCTCCTCCTATGAGTGAGATGCCCTACGGCCCGAGGATAATTGAGCCCGCCTGGGCCAGAGGGGCGGGACAGAAAGGGTTTTGGCTCTCGCTGTCTCGGTCAGATCCCGATCCAAGCAGCAGCATCATTATAGCAAAGTACGGTTGGATTTAAGTGGGCGATATATCCTCTAGGAGATCAGTAGCCCAGGGCGCCTTCGGCGCCATCGTGATCCTTGCCAGCGCCAGTAATACCGCATCGTAATTGACCCGCCAACCGGCAAAATCTTGCCACGCTTGCTCCAGGTCCGGCACCAAGGGCACGCCTTGTCGCGCCAATGTGTCACAAGCCTGCAGAAAGTCTGCCCGCTCAATGCTTATTGGATTCTCTGGCCATTGGGGTGCGGATTCGTAGGAGATTCCAAAATTATCGGCAATCTGACGTAACGCTACAAAGCCGGCACGGATGCACAACGCCTCCTGGGGGTCGCGCGGGAGATCAACAACCGACCGTTTTAAAGCTGCGCCATCCAACACCGCCCCAGATGCTGTGACCCAGGAGGCCTCCACCCGAGGAGATCGAAAAAACACCAGCGCCGCAAGTGAAGTATGGCTCTCCGCCAGAGCAGCAAACCAGGCTTCCCATCCCTCCCAGAATGCAGCCAGATCTGCGAGCTTTCCGATGCGGTGGAAGCGGCTCAGCATCTCCAAGGCTGAAGGCGGCGAACCTGCCCGTACTTCCAGCAAAGTTACTGCTTGTTCGCGTGATGAGAAGGCGTTGTACATCGTCGGCAGGTAAGCGATCAGCAGGGCAACGAGGATCAAGCCAATAGTCGCTTCGCTGAATTCCAGCGCAGTGATCCAAAAACCTTCGCCCCTTGCGAAACCCAGCGTGAGCAGGGAGGATCCGCTGACATTGAATGCTTCCGTCCATGGGCGCAATCCCAGAGACCAGAACATGCCCATGTATCCAATCAGGACAACCGTCAACCAGGTCGGCAACAGCAGTAACAGGCTGATCGGTGCATAGAAAGCCATGACGCGATCGCGCTGCTTGAAGGTTCGCATCCTGCCCACCAGAAGATTGAACAGACCCCGCACCGACCGGAATACCACACGGGCCAGGAGATCAGGTGCACTGCGCGGTAGGACGAACGTGCGAATGGCTGAAAGCAATGCCCAAAAAGTCAGGAGAGTTCCTGCCAGAAAAATCAAGAAGTCCACGATGTTGGCTCTAACCTACGGCTTAGGCAGGTTTGGCAACGACCTCCAATTCTGTATGCCGATCCCGTTCCCGGCTGACGAGGAGCAGAAGCCCAAACCCGATCATGCCTGAGAGTAAGGATGCCACCAGAATGGCCAACTTGGCGGTAGCGAGCAATTCTGGATCGGTAAAGGCGCTGTTGGTTATAAAGAGTGCCATGGTAAAGCCTATACCGGCTAACCAGGTTGCGCTGAACAATTGCGGCCATCCCACCCGTGAAGGTAGTTCTGCGATACCGAGTTTAATGGCTAGCCAGGTGAAGAAGGTGATACCCAGCGACTTGCCAAATACCAGACCCAGGATGATCCCCAGAGCGATACGATCGCTGAACAAGGCCCCCAGATCTGTATTGATGGCGACCCCGGCGTTGGCCAACGCGAAAATGGGTAGCACCAGGTAGGTCGCCCAGGGGGTGAGGCTGTGCTCCAGTCGTTGGGCCGGTGATTGCATGCGCTCCGCGATCGCCTCTAAAGTGCGCGCCGCCGCCTGACGCCTGTCGCTCATCTCTACTACCGTGCCGCCAAGCTCAAGATCATCAGATTGTACGCCGCCAAGTACGGCGATGCATTGCGCCATGAACGCCTGGGCTTGCACACGTGTCTGGGAAGGGATCGTGAAGGCCAGCAAGACACCGGCAATTGTCGCATGCACACCCGATTGGACAAATGCCAGCCACAGCCCAATGCCAAGCAAAGCATAGGGCAGCG
>JBFFMI010000020.1:0-22021 GCA_041554155.1 Anaerolineales bacterium | reverse complement strand
GCCTGGGGTCCCCAGACGATGCTGGGATGCATGCAGCACTCCTTAAATGTTTGTCTGGCCTACGGGGCTTCGGAGAAGTTGGGCGCCCCGCTGTTTTACGAGTACATGAACGCTTTCGGGATCGGGCGAGCGACCGGGATCGATGTGGCGGGTGAGGTAGGTGGGCAATTACGCACGCCACGACACCCAGAGTGGACGGAGGCAGATCTGGGTACAAACTCATTTGGTCAGGGTGTATCCGTCACGCCGGTCCAATTATTAGCTGCGGTTAGCGCAATTGCCAATGAGGGCGTGATGGTCCAACCGCATATCGTTCGCAGCGTGGTAGGACCCGATGGTGCCTACTGGCCCAGTCCCACAATTTTGGGGCGGCCGATCTCGGCTGAAGCAGCCAGGACAATGAGCGCGATGCTGGCGGAATCGCTCGATGCCGAAGCCAGCATGGCAATTGTGAATGGTTACGACATTGCAGGAAAAACGGGGACGGCTCAGATCCCGACGGAGCGTGGCTACGATGATCGATGGACGATCGCCTCGTTTGTGGGATGGGCACCTGTGGAGGATCCGCAATTTATGGTGCTGGTGAGGATCGATAAACCGGAAATCTCACCATGGGGCTCGGTTGTCGCTGCACCGATCTTTCAAAACGTAGCGCAACGCTTGGTCACCATGCTGGAGATCCCGCCAGATCATATCCGGGAAGAATTGCTGAACAAGTACACACAAAACGATCAATAAGATGTTGACTTTAGGAACATTACTCGAGGCATTAACTGGCACTGCATATCCCCAATTGGCCGATCCTTTGGCCAGTGTGGTTATCGACTCGCGCCAGGTGGTAAAAGGCTCACTTTTTGTGGCGCTACCCGGTGAAAACGTTGATGGCCACGAGTTTGTCGGCCAGGCTTTCGAGGCCGGTGCCTCCGCTGCTCTCGTCGATAAGGATGTGTCGATACAAGCTGAGGTTATCGATCTCAGGGGGTCGCCCGGTGCGCAGGTCGAGCGCAGCGTCGAAGGACCGCTTCTGGTTCGAGTGGAGAATACGCTTGAAGCCCTCCAGACAGCCGCAAAGGGATGGCGAAGCCGCCATGATATACGGGTGATTGGCATCACCGGTAGTGTGGGGAAATCAACCACCAAGGAGTTGACTGCGGATGTCCTGGAACAGCGTTTTCGCACGATCCGCAGCCCCGGGAATTTGAACAATGAAATTGGTTTGCCGTTGAGCCTGTTGACGCTCACTGAGCAACATGAACGCGCAGTCTTGGAGATGGGGTTCTATGTGCCCGGAGAAATAACTCTGCTCTGCGAGATCGGTCAACCACAAATTGGTGTGGTGACCAATATTAGCGAAGTGCACCTTGAGCGTGCGGGAAGCATCGAAGCCATTGTGGAAGGTAAGGGTGAACTGGTCGAGATGCTTCCGGCCGCACCCGACGGGGTGGCAATCTTGAATTACGACGACCCCCGCGTGCGAACGATGGCCCAGCGGACCCAGGCACGAGTGTTCTATTACGGGCTATCTCCGGAGGCTGACCTCTGGGCAAGTGATGTTGAGGGTCTGGGCCTCGATGGGTTGCGTTGCGTGATCCATTACGGAGACGACAGCATAAATCTGCGGGTGCCATTGCTCGGCCGGCATTCCGTCCATACGGTTTTACGTGCAGCCGCTGTTGCGCTGAATGAAGGGCTGGGGTGGCAGGAGATCGGAGCGGGTTTGCAAAGCACACAGAGCCAGCTGCGCCTGATGGCGGTCCAAACACAATCAGGGGCGCTCCTTCTGGATGACACCTACAACGCTGCGCCCAGTTCGACCATCGCAGCACTCAACCTCCTGGAGGATCTGGATGGGCGCAAGGTGGCGGTATTAGGGGACATGTTGGAACTGGGTGAGCACGAAGAGCGCGGGCATCGCATGGTCGGCGTGCGCGCTGCACAGGTGGCCGAGGAACTTGTCACCGTTGGTGAACGCGCCCGTTGGATCGCTGATGAAGCCCGCGTTGCGGGTCTGGCACACGATCACATTACGGAGGTTGGTGATAGTGATGCAGCGATAGCTTTCCTGCGCCAGCGGGTTGGGGAAGGGGATGTCGTGCTTATTAAAGGATCGCGCGGTATGGAGATGGATCGCATCGTAGCGGCGTTGGAGCAAGTTTCGTGACCCAGACGGCGATGGCATTGGCGCTCGGAGGAATCACTTTCATGTTGACCGTCATTTGGGGCGGACCCTTCATTCGCATTATGCGCCTGCTAAATGTCGGGGAACAAATTCGCATCGAAGGCCCACAGCGACATTTCACGAAATTGGGCACACCGACGATGGGAGGGCTGCTCTTTCTCATTCCAATTATCGTGATCACTGGCGTATTGAACCTTGTATCGATCCTCAGTGAGTTGAATGTCTTTGGTAATTCGATCCTCTTGCCGCTGATGGTTATGGGGGCCTTCGGATTGCTTGGTGCGCTCGATGATTGGCTGGGCCTACGTCGGACAACGGGTGAAAGAGGGTTACGCGCGCGCTGGAAGTTCATCCTGCAAATCATCATCGCTCTGGGAGTCGGACTCATTTTAAAGTATGGCTTACAACCGCCGGAGATGATCCTGCCCAACATCCCTGAGGTGATCAATCTGGGTATCTGGTACGTACCCATTGCAATATTCCTGATTGTTGGCTACAGCAACGCCGTAAACCTGACAGATGGTCTGGACGGTTTAGCTGGATTGATCTCCGCTACAGCTTTTGCCATCTTTGGCGTGATCGCCATGTTGCAAGGACAGGTATTTTTGGTTCGATTTTGTTTCACGGTAGTCGGAGCCTTGTTTGCTTTCCTGTGGTACAACGCGCACCCGGCCGAGCTGTTCATGGGTGATACAGGGGCGTTATCCCTGGGAGCAACCATGGCTGTCGTTGCCTTGATGACCGGGCACTGGATCCTGTTGCCGATGATCGCTGTCATCCCCACCAGCGTCACGATCAGCGTGATCCTGCAAGTCGCCTACTTCAAACTGACCGGGGGCCGGAGATTATTCAAAATGGCCCCATTGCACAACCACTTCGAGCTCAGCGGTTGGAGTGAGACCCAGATCGTCCAGCGTTTTTGGTTAGTTGCCTTGCTCGCTGGCATGGCTGGTGTTGCACTCGCCCTTATTTAAGGAGGGAAATTGCCATGGAAATCGGAATGCTCTGGTTTGACGACGGATCGAAGCCTTTGCAGGAGAAGGTGGAGCAGGCTGCGTCTTTTTATGAAGACAAGTTCGGCAACAGGCCTACTCATTGCCTGGTTCATCCATCGACTCTCAATGGTGGCGAAGGGCTCGTTGGCAGCGTGATGGTGCGGAAAGCGCGCAATGTGATGCCCAACCACTATTGGATCGGTGTCGAGGACAAGCCGAAGAAGACGCGATCCAGCAGTTCCAAGAAGAGCAAAAAAGCCGCTGCTCCTGACCTAACGAAGGCCGCCTGAGATACGCGCTGTCCAGGGCGGACATTTCGGTGAAGCGTTGGGAAGCGAAACGCGTAGTCGTTTTAGGCATCGCGCGTCAGGGAAAGGCATTGGCCCGCTACCTGGCGAGCGAGGGTGCACGGGTTGTTATGAGTGATATCCGATCGAAAAACCAGCTTGAATCGGCGCTTGTTGAACTGGCCGACCTCGATCTGACCTACGTTCTCGGGGAACATCCTCCCGAGCTGCTCGATGGAACCCATGCATTGTTCTTATCCGGGGGCGTACCGGCTCAATTACCGATTGTGCTTGAAGCCCGCAGGCGTGAGATCACCGTGCTGAATGACGCGCAGATATTCCTGGAACAATGCCCAGCTCCTGTGATCGGGATCACCGGTTCCGCTGGGAAGACGACCACCACTTCGCTTGTATACGAGATGGTGAAGCTTGGATTGGTGGGTAGTGGGCGGTCTGCTTGGCTGGGCGGGAACATCGGGCGATCCTTGCTGGATGACCTTGCCCAAATTAAAGCCGATGATGTGGTTGTTATGGAGCTCTCCTCCTTTCAACTCGAGATCATGACGATAAGTCCAGGCATTGCTGCTCTGCTTAACCTCACACCCGACCACTTAGATCGTCATGGCAGCATGGAAGACTACGTACAGGCGAAGCGCAATATCCTCACCTTGCAGCGAGCAGGGGACGTAGCAGTGTTAGGGATGGATGACCCCCAAACCAGGGCACTGCGGGAGGATGTCAGGGGCCGGCTGATCGCGTTTGGATTAGATGCACCCAATAGTGGCGATGCAGCCTTTGTTACGGACGGAGCGCTAACATTGCGAACGGCGGAAGGGATTCAAACTATCTGCAGAGCTGATGCCCTGGCTATGAAGGGCCCCCATAATCTGCTCAATACGCTTGCAGCTTGTGCGTTGAGCAGTGCTGTTGGGGTGCCTGTGAAAGCGATGGCGGAGATTGCAACGGTTTTCAAGGGCGTTCCCCATCGCCTGGAATTCATACGCAGGGTTATGCGAGCTGATTGGTACAACGATTCCATCGCCACGACACCGGATCGTGCCCTTGCTGCGGTGCGTTCGTTCGAGCGACCATTGGTCGTTCTGCTGGGGGGCAGGGACAAGGATTTGGATTGGGAGGAGTTTGCGAAGCAGGTGGTAGGCAAGGCGCGCAAGATCATCCTTTTTGGTGAAGCGCGCGAAAAACTGGAAGTCGTGTTTCGCCCTCTACTAGCGGGAGAAGCGCTGGGAAGGCTGCATGCAGTCGAGGGTTTCGAGCAAGCCTTTTCGCAAGCAGCCGGGTTGGTGCAGGCTGGAGATGTTGTCCTCTTATCTCCTGGATGTACAAGTTTTGATGAATTTCCGAATTATGAAGCACGCGGAGATCGATTCAGAGAGTTGGTGAAAGCGCTGTGATAGACGCTCAAGCGGATAAGCAACAGACATTTAATCGACAAGCCTTGTTAAGCTTCGATCCATGGATGGCGATTATCGCCATCGTGATGATCAGCTTGGGGCTGGTGATGGTTTACTCCGCCAGCTGGGATGTATCCTGGCGCCTGCATGGCGATCCAAACGCACTTTTCAACCGTCAATTAAGCAACTTGTTTATCGGTCTGGCAGCGATGCTATTGGCTTTCTTCTTTCCCTTGCATTGGTTGCGCCGTCTGGCATTGCCGTTGATCGCTTTTACGATTTTGATCCTCTTTGCAGTCCTGGTTGTCAACCTGGGAGGGGAGTACAAACGGGCCTTCCTGGGTGCATCAGTTCAACCATCCGAGCTGGCCAAGCTGGCTTTGGTAATCTATCTGGCCGTATGGATGGAGTCAAAAGGTGACCGCCTAAGCACGCTGGGATATGGCTTTGCGCCCCTGGTCGCGATTGTTGGGGTGGTAGGTGGTTTGATCGTAGCCCAGCCAGACTTAAGCGCGGGTCTTACGATTGGGTTGGTCGCGATCACAATGTTCTTCCTGGCGGGCGCATCAGGTCTGCAAACGCTGGGCTTGGCCGCAGGTGGAAGCCTCGTGGGTTATATCGTCATTCGCCTGCACCAAACAGGGGCACAACGCTGGCTCCAATTTCGCGATGGGTTGGTGGATATTGAGAAAGCCCACTATCACGTGCAGCAATCACTGCAGGCGTTCTACTCCGGAGGGATCCTGGGGCGAGGTCTGGGGGCAAGTCGAAGTAAATTCGGTCTCCTACCTGCGCCACATACGGATAGCGTTTACGCAGTGATCGGCGAGGAATTGGGCTTGGTCGGAGCATTGTTGATCCTGGGATTATTCTCGGTGTTCTTATGGCGTGGTTTCAAAGTAGCCGTGGGCACACGCGATCGTCTGGCAATGCTGTTAGCCAGCGGTGTCACATTCTGGATTGGTGCTGAAGCCTTGATCAATATGTCGGTTCTGTTGGGATTATTGCCTTTCGCTGGAAACGCTCTGCCCTTCTTCAGTTATGGCGGATCGAGCCTGGTGACAACCCTTACCGGCGTAGGTTTCATCTTGAGTGTATCGCGCATGGCGCGAATCGAAACGCGAAAGCGAGGGTATGTTGCGACTTTTAGTAGCAGCCGGAGGGACGGGGGGCGGCGTGTATCCCGCCTTGGCCGTCGTCGGCGCACTCGTCGCGAGACGTAAGGATATCGACGTGCTCTGGGTCGGTGGAGAAGGCGGCATGGAAGCCTCCCTGGTAGCGCGAGCAGGTATCGATTTCGAGTCGATACCCGCTGCCGGCTTACACGGGGTTGATTGGCGGGCGCTTCCGGGAAACTTGTTACGCCTGGCCAAGGGTTACCTTGCTTCTCGATCGCTCCTGCGTCGCTTTAAACCGGATGTACTTTTTTACACCGGCGGTTACCTTGGTGTACCGGTCGCCTTTGCGGGACGTGGGCAGCGGCAGGCGATGTATGTGCCTGATATCGAGCCGGCGCTTGCGCTGCGTTGGATTGCACGCTGGGTGCAGGCGATTGCGGTAACGAGTGAAAAGTCACGAGACTATTATGATCGTGAAGGCCTTCTCACGGTTACCGGATACCCAACCCGAGCAGCATTAAAGCCAATCGACAAAGAACTGGCCAGGACTGCGCTGGGGCTTTCAGCCGAAGTACCGACAATTCTTGTCTTTGGTGGCAGTCGTGGAGCCAGATCGATCAATCAGGCGCTTTGGCAGGGCCTCCTCACATTACTGAAAGGGATGCAGATCATCCATATTACCGGACAGTTAGATTGGGGAGAGGTGGATGGCGTTAAGGCGGCATTGCCGCTTGAATATCAAGCACGCTACCTGCCATTTGCCTATCTGCACGATGAAATGAGCCAAGCGTTATCTGCCGTGGACCTGGTTGTTTCAAGAGCCGGGGCGGCGGTTCTGGGTGAATACCCGCTTTATGGTTTACCCGCCATTCTTGTGCCGTACCCGCACGCCTGGCGCTACCAGTGGGTCAATGCACGCTACCTCGAGCAACGTGGGGCGGCGCAGATATTAAAGGATCAAGATCTACAACTCAACCTTGTTGCGTCCATCCAGGAATTGATGGGGGACGACAGGAAAAGGGAACAGATGGCTGTGGCGATGCGCGCGCTACATACGCCTGAAGCTGCGAACAAGATCGCCAGCATCCTGATCAATTTGGGTCAAGAGACGGAGGCGATACGTGGTTAGCCTGACTGTCTTATTTGGCTTGCTGATCGGGTTGTTCGCCATCATTGGCGCCGTGCGCGGTTGGGCAAAGGAGTTGCTGGTTACCAGTTCGATTGTGCTGGCACTCTTCATCATCCAGATTCTGGAGACACACATCCGACCCTACTACACCGCTCTTGTGCTGCAGCCACCCGCCACACAATTCCTTATCCGCGCTGTGATGCTCGGATTACTGACCTTCTTTGGCTACCAAACCCCGCACATTCGAGCGCTTCAATCCAAGCTAGTGCGTGAGCGTTTGCAGGATGTTTTGCTCGGGATACTGATGGGGGCACTCAATGGCTATTTGCTATTTGGATCGCTCTGGTTCTTCCTACATGAACTGAATTATCCAACTACCTTTGTGCAAATGCCCGCTCCGGGCACCGAGCTCTTCGACCAGATTACAAACATGGTCGCCTTCTTACCGCCGAACGTATTGCCAATCCCGCAGCTTTACTTCGCGGTGGGGATCGTCTTTGTTTTCATCATCGTGGTGTTCGTATGACTCGAAATGTGCATCTTGTCGGGATCGGTGGAGCTGGGATGTCTGCCATAGCGCAGATCCTACACGGGCGTGGTGAGCATGTAACTGGTTCAGACCGTTCAAGATCCCTATACAGTAGCGCAGTGGAGAAACTGGGCATTGAAGTGGCGTATCGCCATGCGCGGGAAAACCTGATCGATCCAGATCTTGTTGTCGCGTCGTCGGCCATTCCCGACGAGAACATTGAGCTACAAGCGGCGCGCGCAGCTGGCATACCGGTACTGCGCCGAAACGAGTTTTTACCCGATCTGACCGCCGGTTATTCAACCATCGCTATAGCGGGCACACATGGAAAAACGACGACGACGGGCCTGGTGGCGTGGTTGATGATCCAGGCTGAACTGGACCCAAGTTTCATGGTTGGTGGGATCGTGGGTGATCTTGGTACGAACGCCCGGGCAGGGAATAGCGCTTACTTTGTGATAGAGGCGGATGAGTATGATCGCGCATTTCTAGGGCTTCAACCCGAGATCGCTGTCATCACGAACGTCGAGCACGATCATCCAGATTGCTATCCTACCGAGCGCGATTTCCGTGAGGCCTTCGTGAATTTTAGTGAGCAGGTAACTGGCACATTGGTGATCTGCTTGGATGATCCCGGAGCGAGCGAAATTACAGGTACAGCAGCCAAGCGGGTGTCGTATGGCCTGCAAGCCAGCGCTGATTGGAGCGCGGAGGAGATCCGACCCAACTCTGCCGGGGGCTCTGATTTTCTGATCCTGCATGCCGGCGAGACAATGGGTTTGGCCCGCACCCGATTACCAGGGCTGCACAACGTTCGTAATGTGCTGGCCGCTGTGGTTGTGTTGGCGATCGTTGGGATTCCGTTCAACGAACTTCGTGAGGCGCTTACCGAGTATCACGGCGTGGGCCGCAGGTTTCAGGTGCTCGGAACGGAGGCAGGGGTGACGGTTATTGATGATTATGCCCATCACCCAACTGAGATTAGAGCAACGCTGCAGGCAGCGCGTGAGCGATACCCAGAGGCGGATATCTGGGCAGTGTTTCAACCACACACTTTCTCGAGGTTGCGGGCGCTCGAGAAAGAATTCTCAACGAGTTTTGAGCGTGCTGATCATGTCCTGGTGACCGAGGTGTTTGCTGCCAGGGAAGAACTGGATCCCGCATACGCCGGGATTGAGATCGCAGGCAGAATCGTGCATCCGGATGTTCGCTTCAGCCCTACCTTTGAACATACATCGGGGACCCTATTTCAGGAGGTTTCAGCAGGTTCCGTAGTGATCACCTTAAGTGCAGGGGATGGCAACCAGGTCGGTGTGCTCCTGCTCGAGAAGATCAAACAAAACGAGGGAGAGAGAGGACATGGCTAAGAAGAGAAAGGGCGTCTTCGAAGCAGATCGAAAAATGGAATTGCGAGTGCGCTTAGCTATAAAACGCGCCGGCGATCAGACGTACCGCTCAGGTGATGGTGCGATCCCATTTGACCTGCCAAAGGCGGAGACTTTAAATCGATTGATTCAACGGGTGGAGCAGATTTGAGAAACGAAGGTTTGTCCGCCGCACAGCGTACGCAGCTCGAACAGAAATTCGGGCCGAAGCTTCAGCGCGACGTTCCTCTGGCGCCATTTACATCGGCGCGCATTGGCGGCCAGGCAGACTTCTTGCTTGAGCTGACAACCGCCAGTGAGTTGGAGCACGCTGCACTCGCGCTTTGGCATGCTGGTCTACCCTTTCGAGTGCTTGGCGGTGGATCCAACGTGCTGATCGCAGACGAGGGTGTCCGTGAGGTCATCTTGCTCAATAAAGCTCGTGCGAGGCGCTTTTTCGAAGACGAGAGCGGGTTGCATATCTGGGCAGAATCGGGAGCAATGCTCGGTACCCTATCCCGGTTAGCCGCAGAACGAGGCTGGGGAGGCTTTGAGTGGGCTGCAACAGTGCCGGGAACGCTCGGTGGGGCGGTCGTGGGAAACGCTGGAGCACATGGAAGCGATATGTCGGACAACCTCACATTGGCCGATATCTTGCAACAAGAGGGTCGGGTGGTGCATTGGAGTGCCGCAGAGCTGGATTTTCGTTACCGATCCAGCCGTTTGAAGCGGGAATCAGGGCGCTATATTGTCCTGGCGGCCGAATTAAAGGCTGAGCCATCAACACCCCAGGCCTGCAAGGAGCGCATGACGGAATTTGCCAGGCACCGCAGCAAGACGCAACCGGCAGGGGCTAGCATGGGCTCCATGTTCAAGAACCCGCCTGATGATTATGCTGGGCGGTTGATTGAAAAGGCAGGTCTTAAAGGACAAAAGGAAGGTGCAGTTCAAATCAGCGAGCTGCATGCAAACTTCTTTGTTAATCACGGTGATGGTAAGGCGCAGGATGTATGGAAACTGATCGATAGAGCTAGGCGAGAAGTCAAGCAGCAATTTGGTGTGTTGCTCGAGCTTGAGATTGAACTGCTTGGAGCCTGGAAGATCAATGCTGCGGCAGGAGTTTAATTAGGTCGGATGACTAGCAATCGTTTGGGTGTTTTCTTTGGTGGCCGATCGGGTGAACATGAGGTCTCCCTCCTGTCTGCTCGCTCGGTGATCAATGCACTCGATACCGAGCGCTACACCATCGTTGAGGTCGGGATCACAAAACGCGGTGAGTGGTTAGCAGGACCCGGTGCGCTCGAAGCTTTTGAGCATGGTGATACGAGTAATCTCATTCCGGTGATCATGATCCCTGAGCCTGGCAAATTCTGCCTGTACAAACGCACTGAAGGCCAGGTTTTCGAACCCTTCACGGCAATAGATATAGTCTTCCCTGTCCTGCATGGGACATTTGGAGAGGACGGAACGCTGCAGGGGCTGTTTGAACTGGCGGAGATCCCCTACGTTGGGGCAGGTGTTCTGGGATCAGCAGTGGCGATGGATAAAGGGTTGTTCAAACACGTGATGAAAGCCCACGGCTTGCCTGTGCTTGATTGGATTGTGATCAGTGACGTCGAATTTAAAGCCGATAGGGATGCTGTTCTCGATCAAGCAGAGGCTATTGGTTCGTACCCACTCTTTACAAAGCCAGCCAATATGGGTTCATCCGTTGGCATCACCCGCTGTGAGAATCGCTCCGATCTTGTAGAAGGGCTGAATGACGCCCTGCAATATGATCGCCGGATTGTGATCGAGCATGGTATCCAGGGTCGTGAAATTGAGCTCAGCTTGCTGGGCAATGAAGACCCAGAGGCATCCGTGGCGGGTGAGGTCATACCCAGTGACGTTTTCTACTCCTACAAAGCGAAATATGTAGATGACGATTCCGATTTGATCATTCCAGCGAATATTCCGAATGATGTGGCGGAATCTGCCCGGAAGATCGCCATCCAGGCGTATAAGGCGATCGATTGTGCGGGGATGGCCCGGGTAGATTTTCTGCTTGATACGGAGACCGATCGTCTTTACTTGAATGAGATTAATACCATCCCTGGTTTTACGAAGATCAGCATGTATCCAAAGTTATGGGAAGCCTCAGGTCTTTCCTACGCGGGTTTGCTGGATCGATTGATCGAGTTGGGCCTGGAGAGGTATAAGCAACGGGTTGGGCTGGAGCGTAGTTATGGAGAAGCATTGTGACGGTTAGCGAGCGAGCTCTTGGTTTACCCGATAATCGTGCGGATGCTGTCCGTGCCCGACGTGCTCGGAAGACACAGCGCGTGGAGCGGGCGGGTCGCATCGAGACACCAAAGACCAGGCGAAAGAAGACCCCGCGGCGGCGATACAATGTGACGCTCTCGGCAGAGCGTGGCGCTGAAATGCAGTTCACGGCAATCCCGGCCGGGAGCATCGGAACGAGGACAATCGCCATTCTGATCATCATTCTGGCGATCGCTGGACTGATGCAATTTGCACGAGCGGAGCAATTCAAAGTTGGACAAGTGCAAGTTGATGGTATTGAGATGCTGACGTCAGCTCAAGTGCGCTCGCTGCTGGGGGTTGAAGGTAAATCGCTATTTTTCCTGGACCCCGCAGCAGTCACGCAAAATCTGCAGCTAGCTGCTGAAGTGAAATCGGCGCAGGTCACGCTGGTCTGGCCCAATAAAATCGTGGTGCAAGTCGAGGAACGACTTCCCATGATCGAATGGAACGATGCTGGACGGGTCTGGTGGTTGAGCAGCGATGGTGTTGCCTACGTTGAGCGAGGAGAACACCAGGGCTTAATAAAAATCCGCAGCGAACGAGAAGTCCTCAGCGTTGTGGAGAATGCGCAAACCCCGGTGCTAAACCCCTCCCTGCTGCGTGCGGCTGCATCACTCAGCAAGCACTTACCCGAGATCCAGGACTGGATCTACGATGCGGAGCATGGGCTCGGATTTTCAGATAGTTACGGTTGGCTGGTTTATTTCGGTACCGGTGGCGATATGCCCATGAAGGTGCGTATTTATCAGGCTATTGCCGAAAAGTTATCAGCAGACGGTATCCAGGCAGAGATGGTCAGTGTCGAGGATCAATCTGCACCCTATTACGCGGTACGTTGAGGAGTCTGTGGCGACAATACTTGGATCAGAAGAGACGATTTTCGTCGGTTTAGATATCGGCACGGCAAAGGTTTGTACCCTTGTAGGCCAGGCCAATCCTGATGGTCGCATTCGCATCATCGGTGTTGGAGACGCGCCAGCCCAGGGTATGCGCAAGGGTGGGGTGGTTAACCTCGAAGCACTTTCGCATGCGATCCGCGACTCCAAGGACAAAGCTGAGCGGACTTCAGGATACGAGATCACTTCTGCGCTGGTGAGCCTCTCGGGTTCACATATCAGTTCGCAGAATAGCAAGGGCATGACAGGTGTGACCGGTCGGACGATCAGCTACGACGATGTCCATCGTGCTGTTGAGGCTGCACGCTCGGTTGTCATTCCTTATGACCGCTCGATTGTACACGTGATCCCGCGTGGCTATGTTGTCGACGGGCAGGACGGAATCAAATCAGCCATCGGCATGCATGGTTATAGGCTGGAGGTTGAAGCACACATTGTGACCGCAAGCCTGACCGCACTGAGAAACCTTGAAAAATGTGTCGAAGGCGCAGGCATCCAGGTGGATGGTTGGGTACTTGGATCGCTCGCTTCTGCCGGGATGGTGCTTACCGAGACTGAACAAGAGATGGGCGTCATGCTTTGCGATATTGGTGCTGGCACGACTGACATCGCCATCTACATCGAGGGTGCGGTCTGGCATACCGCAGTCATACCGGTTGGTGGGGATCATCTAACAAGTGATATCGCCCAGGTATTACATCTACCCAATGAGACTGCCGAATCAGCCAAGCGCCGCCACGGATATGCCCGCTCGCGCGACGTGGATCCCAGCCAGAGCTTCGCAGTGCGCCCCTTTGGTCAGGAAAGGCCGCTCGAGATCAAGCGAGTCGATATGGCGGCTGTGATCGAACCGCGCATCGAAGAGCTGTTCTCGCTTGTCCGCCAGGAAGTAAAACGCAGTGGTTACGACGGGCTTTTACCTGCAGGGGTAGTCATTACGGGTGGGACAAGCCAACTGCCGGGGATTAAAGAGATCGCCAGCGAAGTTTTGCAGTTGCCGGCACGCACGGCGCAACCGGAAACTCCGATCGGGCTGATCGATCGAATCCAATCTTCGGCTTATGCAACTGCCCACGGTCTTCTACACTGGGCACAAATTCTTGATGAGGAAGCGGGTCTCGAAAACTTCACATATGGTGGGATCACGCTTCCCAAACTAAGTCTGGAAAGAGCAACCGATTTCTTCAAGCGGTTGTTACCTGGATAAATGGCCCGCTGGTGAAAACGATGCACACGCTAGCGAGAGACGACGGAAAACGAACGTAGAGGAGGAAGAAGATGAACACATCACCCCCCATGGAATCCTTTGCACGGATCAAAGTTGTTGGTGTTGGCGGTGGAGGCAGTAATGCCGTCAATCGAATGATCGAAGAAGGGCTATCCGGGATTGAGTTTGTAGCCGTCAACACCGACGCGCAGGCTCTTCTTCTGTCTGATGCGCCTACGCGAGTGCGTATCGGTGACAAGCTGACACGCGGTCTTGGAGCCGGTGGCGATCCTGAGATGGGTCAGAAAGCCGCTGAAGAATCGGCGGAAGACCTGTATGAGGTGCTCAAAGGAAGCGACATGGTCTTCATCGCTGCTGGAATTGGTGGTGGCACTGGTACCGGTGCTGCACCGATCATCGCCCAGATCGCCAAGGAGATTGGCGCGCTCACCATCGGTGTTGTGACACGACCCTTTACTTTTGAAGGTGCCAAGAGGGCGCAGTCGGCGGATAACGGTATAGGTCGTTTGAAGGAACAGGTGGATACTTTGATCGTGATCCCCAACGACCGGCTGTTGCAGATAGCAGACAAAAAAGCAAGCCTGCATGATTCCTTCAAGATCGCCGATGACGTGCTGCGGCAGGGCATCCAGGGTATCAGCGAGCTGATCACCGTACCCGGTTTGATCAACCTGGACTTTGCCGATGTACGTACGATCATGTCTGAAGGCGGTGCAGCGCTGATGGCTGTTGGCCGTGCCAGTGGTGAAGAACGTGCTCGTTCAGCTGCCGAACAGGCGATCTCATCGACACTGCTTGATATCACGATCGATGGTGCACGTGGGATCTTGTTCAATGTAACCGGAGGTCACGACTTGAGTCTGTTCGAAGTCAATCAAGCCGCGGCCATCATCAAAGAGACGGCGCATCCCGATGTCAATTTGATCTTCGGGGCGGTCATTGATCCAAGTATGGGTGATGATTTACGCGTGACCGTGATCGCCACGGGTTTTGATAGCTCACACTCGACAGGGAAGCGGGCCGGGCGTAGAGCCATGAGCCGAACCGAGGCCCAGGCGATGAGCGCCAGCCAGGCTGGGGTTCCCATCGAAGAGTTTCAACCGCAGGCTATCGATGTTAATGACCTCGATATCCCTGCGTTTCTCCGTCGCCGTTAAGGAGGGCAGGTCCGCGGCTAGGCCAGTCGTCACCTGACCCTTTAACGTCCCGGAAGGCTGTTTGCCGCCCAGCTTTCCGCGGACATCATGTACGCAGACCGGATCCGGCCACCTCCTCCCGGACCGGTCTGTGGCATTTAATGAATTAAGGGGGACCATAGTACCAATTATTTTAAGGTTCAAATCGTGGCTAAAACCTTGTTAGAGGGTTTACCCCTATGCTAGAATCACCAGCCCCATCCCAAGAGGAAGGGTTAACGAGTCGCATAACGCCCATATCTGGCGTGGAACCAATGTTCTGATTTGAGGTGTCATGGTCTGCCCGTATTGTCAGGGGAATCAGACAAAAGTGATCGACACGACCCATGATACCCGCGGCGGGGTGCGACGTAGGCGAGAGTGTCTCGCTTGCAGCAAACGCTTTACAACCTACGAACGTTCAATTCTCTCAGCGCCTCTTATAACGAAACAAGATGGTACCCGGGAGGAGTTTGATCGTGAGAAGCTCCTGCAGGGCATTCGTATTGCCTGTGAAAAGCGCCCTGTGTCTGCGGCGGACATGGATCGTCTCGTTGGGGAAGTAGAAGCACGTTTGCAGCAGATGGGTAAGTCCGAAGTGACATCGCGCATTGTCGGCGATATGGTGATTGCTGGATTGAAAGAACTTGACCACGTGGCTTATATCCGCTTCGCGATCGTATACCTCGGTCTTGCTGACCTTGAGGCAGTTCGAGACGAGATCAATCGTTTGCTAGCGAGCTAATTCGTGGAACACGGGAATTCATGATCTATAGCTAGTTATTCACAGGTTGTATTGGTAGATTTCCTTGGAGGAATAAGATGCTCGAAACCGACAGTCGCGACATTGATGTCGTTACCAAAGGCGGATTGGATAAAACCCCCTCGATGCCAGACGGGTTGCCCATCGTCGAACTTTCCGAAAACGCCCGCACTGTTCTAACAAAACGATACCTTCGAAGGGGCGAGGATGGAGATCCCATTGAAACCGCTGAGGAGATGTTTTGGCGTGTCGCCTATCATGTTGCTGTGGTTGAAAAAGAGTGGGATCAGGATGTTGAAGATGTAGCGGTTGACTTCTACAAACTACTTTCGAGCAAACGCTTTTTCCCCAACTCGCCAACGTTCACCGGCGCCGGGACACCCCTCGGGCAATTAGCCGCCTGTTTTGTGCTTCCCATCAGTGATGATATGGGACGTGATTCGGCGGGCATTTTCCAAACGCTGAGAGATGCTGCGCTCATACAACAGACCGGCGGGGGCAATGGTTTTTCCTTCTCCAGATTACGCCCCAGTGGAGACATGGTGGCATCTTCTGCCGGCCAGGCCACCGGCCCGGTGGGCTTTTTGCGTGTTTATGATCAGGCGTTCGGTGAGATAGCGCAGGGCGGTACACGCCGTGGCGCCAATATGGCTGTCCTGCGCGTGGATCATCCTGATGTTGAACAATTCACCACCTGTAAAACTGATGAGAACGCCATCACCAATTTCAACATCTCGGTTGGCATTACCGATGATTTCATGCGTGCGGTTGAGGAAGACGATTGGTGGGAATTATCCTTTCCCGATGTAAGTGCGGATGGCTACAGAAAAGCGCATCAAGGCCCAGCTGTGGAGGGGGACTCAGCACCGCACAAAGTCTACAAGCGCGTGCGGGCTCGTGAGTTGTTTAATCGTATTGTTGAGCAAGCACACCATAATGGTGAGCCCGGTTTGCTTTTCATCGACGCCGCCAATCGAAGCAATCCAGTCCCTCATCTTTATGACCTAGAAGCGACCAATCCCTGCGGCGAACAATGGCTGGGTCCGTACGAAAATTGCTGCCTGGGTTCGATAAACCTCGCACAGCACACGGCGAAAGGGAAGCGGGTTGATTGGGATCGTCTGCGTGAGAGTGTTGAACTAGCCACACGTTTTTTGGATGATGTCGTTAGCGCCAATGCCTATGTTCCTGCAGTTCCGCAACTCAAGGAGGCTGCTTTCCGTGCCCGCAGAATCGGATTGGGGATCATGGGCTTGGGAGATCTGATGTACCATGCAGGCGTCCGCTACGGCTCCGACGAAGCCCAGGAATTCGCCGCACAGGTGATGGAGTTTGTCCGATATCACTGCATGCTCACGAGCATCGAATTAGCCCATAAGCGAGGTTCCTTCCCGGCAATCGAAGGTAGCATCTACGATCCCGATGATCTGACCTGGGAAGCGCCAAAGCCACTTTTCCCGCATACCCGTGAATTTCAACGCCCTACGGTAGATTGGAACCAGGTTGCGGTCGGCATACAGCAGTATGGTATTCGCAATGCAGCGCAGACCACGATCGCACCGACCGGTACCATTGCAACTGTCGCAGGTTGCGAAGCCTATGGCTGCGAACCTGTTTTTGCACTGGCCTATTTCCGACATGTCGATGACAGTGGCGATGATCTTCGGCTAACCTACACCAGCCCATCATTCGAAAACGCGTTAATGGCCGCAGGGCTCGATGAGCTCACACGCGAAATGGTCATCGAAGCGGTGATGAAACATGGATCCTGTCAGACGATCGAGGCAGTACCTGAAGCGGTACGCGATGTCTTTGTCGTTTCGCAGGACATCAGCGCCGATGAGCATGTGCGCATGCAAGCCGCGATGCAAGCCTTTGTTGACAATAGCCTGAGCAAAACATGCAATTTCCCTGCAGATGCAACGGAAGAGGACGTCGCAAAGGCGTATCAGCTTGCCTGGGAACTGGGTTGCAAGGGATTGACCGTATATGTTACTGGCTCTAGGCAAAAAGTCGTTCTCGAGACCCAGGAGACAGCTGAACTCAGCGAGCTCCAATCAACTAGTCCCAAACAAATCCATCTATGGCTTGAAGGAAAGAAGCCGCGCCCCCAGCGCTTGGATGGCTGTACCTACCAGATCACGACTCCACTCGGAAAAGCTTTTGTCACCATCAATGAGAATGGCAGCGGCGCCAGTCAACCTTTTGAGGTCTTCATCACCTCTGCTAAAGCGGGCTCTGAAACTGCAGCCGTGTCGGAAGCGATTGGACGCCTCATCTCCTATTTGCTGCGGGTAGCATCTCCAGTACCCCCGCGTGATCGACTCGGCGAGGTGGTCCGTCAGTTGACCGGAATTGGTGGTGGTCGGCCGACTGGTTTCGGCCCGAATCGTGTGCTCTCATTACCCGACGGGCTTGCACGCTCTCTGGCCGCCTACTTAGAGGAGACGCCTGAGGTCTTTCCAGCGTCTATGCTCACTGAGGAGGTCTTCGAGGATCAAATGGCGATGCGCATTGGTGATCTCTGCCCAGAATGTGGGGCTGCAACCGTCGTTAAAGAAGAAGGGTGCAGCAAATGCTACAGTTGCGGTTTTAGTGAATGCTGAGCGATATTGCTAGCTGCTGAAAAGTGCCTGCGAATCGAGTAAACATGAGCAGGTCTACAATTGAACTGGATCTGAAATGAGGGTGGTAGAACCACCCTCACTTGTTATCGGCAGCGGATATATTCCCACTTGGCAACCCAAACACTCATTACTACAATCCGGGTAGCCCCGCGCATGAGAAAGTTGGTGGCCCCAGGGTATGCTTGCACGCTGCAGCAGAAGGGATAAGGCGCGATGAAAACATTTCGAAAGGAACTCTGGTTCAATATCCCAGAAAGAAGAGGCCTGATAAACCTGACTTATGAAGTCCAGTCGTGTGTGGATGAGAGTGGAGTTTCCGAGGGGCTGGTCTTGGTGAATGCCATGCATATCACCGCATCGGTATTCATCAATGATGATGAAGCTGGATTGCATCACGATTATGAGTCGTGGTTGGAGCGACTGGCACCTCATGCTCCCACAGATCAGTACCTGCATAACCGCACAGGGGAGGACAACGCTGATGCGCACATGAAGCGCCAGATCATGGGTCGAGAGGTCACGGTAGCGATCACCAATGGACGCCTGGATTTCGGTCCCTGGGAGCAGATTTTCTACTATGAATTTGACGGCCGCCGACGAAAACGAGCTCTGGTTAAGATCATCGGTGAGTGACCTCGAGACAGCGAGCGCTATGATGCAGCCACGGACCCGATTTCTGCGATTGCTCACAATTTATTACGGCCTATTACAAAGTGTGCATTTGGTCGTACTCGGTTATGGCATGACGGTATATTTGCAGCATCAAGTCATCGGCTTCCCAGCTCCACCCCCGAGTATTCTCTGGCAAAGGCAAGCAATAAACTTCTTGTTGGGAAACGGGATGCTCGACGCGGTCGTCGCAGTCGCTGGCTTATTCTACGTTTTTGGCTTTCTGCAAGGGAAGAACTGGGGTCGCGTCCTGGGTTTGGTTTGTGTGACGGCATCCCTGAGCTCCGGTGTGTTCTTTGTTATCGGGACAGCTTTGAGCGGTGCCTGGGTTGCGGATCCCTTGCATTACTCTGGTCTCGTGCTCATCTTCTCGCCGCTCGTGCCTCTCTTTTTCTTGCTTTTCAGGGATCTGCTTCATCACTCAAGCCAGGCCCCTTCCATGTCAGATTTGGAGTAAACCATGCGTGAGGATCCATTCACAAGCTTCAGTACCTATAGCATCGTCGCCAGGGATGAGGGCACCGGGCAAGTTGGTGTGGCTGTTCAGACTCATCAGATGTGTGTAGGCGTTGCGGTCCCGTGGCTCTCCCCGGGGGTCGGAGCGCTAGCCACACAGGCGATGACAAACGTGCGTTTCGGCCCCATGGGTTTAGCGCTTTTATCGGAAGGATTGCCTGCTGCCAAGGTATTGGATGCCCTTTTGGCCACGGATGAGGGTGCCAAGAGCCGTCAATTGGCCGTGGTCGATCGCGCAGGGGGAGTTGCAGCCTGGACAGGTGAGCAGTGCATACCAATCGCAGATCATAGGTATGGACAGGGTTTTTCGGTACAGGCGAATATGATGATGCACCCGGGTGTGGTGGATGCGATGGCCGAGGCATACACCATGACCAAAGAAGATTTTGCCGGTCGCCTTATGGCAGCTCTCGAGGCTGCTCAGGGTAAGGGTGGAGATATCCGGGGTATGCAATCTGCCGCTCTCAAGATTGTGCCTGCGGAAGCGCATGATAAAAAAGGCCTTTCACAGATCCTGCCCCGATATGATTTGCGGGTCGACGAACACGATCAACCGCTGATGGAACTAGCCCGTTTGGTAGAACTCCGGCGGGCTACATTGCAAAGTCAGCAGGGCTTTGACCTCCTGGAGGAAGGGAAGCAGGGTGAGGCTCTTGCGCTCTGGGAGAAAGCCCGGCTCATGGCACCCGAGATGGAAGAATTGGCCTTCTGGCAATCCGTCACACTTGCGGATGATCACAAGGAGTACGATCAGGCGGCAGAGATCCTCAGACCAATCCTGGAGAAGCAAGTCAATCGAGCAGATTGGGTTGAGCTCATACGTCGTTTGCAAGGATGTGGAATCCTGGAAACTGAAGGTACAGCAGAGGCATTAATCCAGGCTTTAGAGAGGTGATTCCCTGGCGCGGCTCTCCATGATTGCATACTCCCAGGGATTAACATAAAATCATCCCCCATTCCCATTCATCTGGTTTCATTCGTTATTGAGGGGCAGGATCTCTATGGCGAAACATTTTGTTCTCGTTGCTGGCAATATCGGTGCTGGAAAGACATCCCTGACCGAGCGGTTAGGCGAGGTGCTTGGATGGGAGACGGCATACGAGTCGGTTGCGGACAATCCCTACCTCTCCGATTTTTATGCGGATATGGCGGCCTGGGCGTTCCACCTGCAGATCTTCTTCCTTGGCCACAGGGCTGACCAGCATAACGAGCTGGCCAATGCAAAGAGGTCGGCAATAATTGACCGCTCGATTTATGAGGATGCGGAGATATTTGCCCGAGCCGCACTGCACCTGGGAACAATCAGCGAACGTGATTTTAAAACCTACCAGCGTCTGTTCAGCCTGGTGGTCGCAAGCTTACCCTCACCCGATCTGCTCATTATGCTCAGAGCACCTGTGGAGGTCCTTATGGGAAGGATCAAGGCACGGGCGCGCAGCATGGAAAAGGGGATCACTGAGGAGTATCTAAGCTTGCTGGAGAGCTTCTATGAAGACTGGATGAAGGCATTCGACGTCTGTCCGGTCCTGACCATTCGTACCGACGACCTGGACTTTGTCCACGAGCCCCGGCATCTCGATATCGTCGTGAATCGAATTCACCATAAATTAGCAGGTAAAGATGAGCTTCAATTTCCGGATTGAAGGATCATGCGCGCGCCTGATCCTCCTGATTAGCCAACCCCACGAGCTTCCACCAGCTGCTCCCAGCGTTCCTTGATGACAATGGCATCTTTATCCATGTCCTGAGGACTCTCGCATAGGATGCGACCAGCGCAGTCTTGATCTACAAGCGCCCGGAGGAGCGCATCCAGGTCGAGATCAGACTCAGAGAGCATAAGGTGATTGCGTTCACCCTTCTCACCATATTCGATCCCAGAGAGATGGCAGTGCAGTCGTTTGAGCGATCGGGCGCCGAGCGCTTTCTTATAGCGGGTCAATATTTGAGACCACTCCTCATATGAATTAACGCTGCCGTCGCCAGGGCGAGCATGCAGATGGGCGAAATCGAGGCAGGGCTCCACCCCATCGATCTCCTTTGAGAGCACGAGCGTATCATCAACTGAGCCAAGCATTGCGCTTTTGCCCATCGTCTCCGGTCGTAACGTCACCGGGTTATCTCCCGTGCGCAGTTCGTCGATGCAACCACGCAACCGTGGAATAGCAACATCGAGCACCTCTGCTACCGGTCGCCCAAAGTAGGAGCCAGGATGGAAGATGATATCGGAAGCCCCAGCAAGGTTGCCATAATGTGCAGCATCCATCAGGCGTTTTCTGCTTTTTGGCCATTCTT
The DNA here is from genome assembly GCA_041554155.1 of Anaerolineales bacterium. Lineage (GTDB taxonomy): Bacteria > Chloroflexota > Anaerolineae > Anaerolineales > E44-bin32 > E44-bin32. The sequence goes on along the minus strand of JBFFMI010000020.1, from coordinate 538 downwards.
CTACATCTGCGTTAAGGTTTATGTAGTAGGGTGCGTGGACGCTCAAGCCCATGTCCAGGGAGGCCGCTTGTTCCCGTATCGTGGCGCAAGTTTTCTCTGATACGCGTACGGCACGTACCCAGCCAATTTCAAACGCTTTCAATTCTTGTTCTGCGAGATGCAACAAAGCCCCCACAGTGCCGCCGGGCTTTTTGGGGGTGGAGCGTGGCGTGCCGACACAGCCAAACAGACACTATGGTTTCGTCACGATATTTCTCCCATCTATTAAGTGTACGATGTATATTTTTCCCGGAATCGAAGAAGCTGATGCATCCAGCCCGGAGAATGGGCAGCAGGCAAGTCCATCCTGGTTTTATTCTTTTTTCAATGAGCCTGTCTTAGGTGTTGGCTCGCGGGGTAGACAGAAACTGAAAGTTGAGCCTTCGTTTTCTTTGCTCTTCACCCAAATACGGCCACCGTGCTGCTCGATAACGGTTTTTGCCAGTGCGAGCCCCAAACCTGTGCCATCGATAGGGTTGTTTGGATCCTGAACGGTGAT
>JBFFMI010000019.1:0-23032 GCA_041554155.1 Anaerolineales bacterium | reverse complement strand
TTTTGGATTGGGGGCGTTTAAGTTTATCGTTTCGCAGGTTTTTCACATTCTCTTCAATCAGTTCCTTTTGAATCCCCTTTTGGGGCGAATGGGGAACGATGGCTGGGCCTGGGTGGTAGTCGCCCTGGCCCTGGGCCTGTCTGCCGGTATGTTTGAAGAGACCGCCCGCTACCTGGTGCTCAGGCGCCGGGCGCAGCGGGCACGAGACTGGAGGGGTGGGATCTTCTTCGGTCTGGGGCATGGCGGGATCGAGGCGATTTTGCTGGGAATCCTGGCGCTGTATGCCTTTGTCCAGGCATCGTCGCTGCGTGGCGTGGCGCTCGAAACCGTGATACCCCAGGAACAGTTGGCGCTCGCGCGGGCCCAGCTTGAAAGCTACTGGGGTATGGCATGGTACGAGCCGCTCTGGGGTACGCTCGAGCGTCTCTCGGCCATGGCCTTTCATCTCCTGGCGACGACGATGGTGTTCTTGGCTGTGATCGAGAAGCGATCTGGTTGGTTGATTGTGGCAATCCTGGGGCACACACTGTTCAATGCTTTCGCCCTCGTGGCATTGCGTGAGGTCGGGGTGGCTACGACGGAGCTGGCGCTGGCGGGTATCGGCGCCCTGAGTCTCTGGGGAGCCATACGCTTGCGGGTGCGATTCCCGGTCCTGACAGACTCTGGCGATCAAGTGCAGGCGAGCGGGGTGTTGCCGCCGAAGAAGACGCTCCCGCAAGCAGTTGACCGCGAACGGATGGAAGAAAGCAAATATCTGTAGATCCGTATTTAAAAAAATACAGGTAGACTCTGGTTGAGGTGAATTGCCGATGATTGTGATGAAAGGATTGGGGAAGCGGTTCGGGGATACACTAGCTGTTGATGAGCTCTCGCTCGAAGTCGATAAAGGGGAGATCTTCGGGTTCCTCGGGCCCAATGGTGCGGGGAAAACGACGACGATCCGGATGCTTGGTACGCTGATCTCGCCAAGTGCTGGGAGTGCAGAGGTAGCCGGGTACATCCTGGGAGAGCAGGATACCCGGATCCGGGAGCGGGTGGGGATCCTCACCGAATCGCCTGGTCTGTACGATCGTCTCAGCGCCGAACGCAACTTGAGTTTTTTCGCCAAAATGCACGATGTGACCGATGTGCCCGGACAGGTCGAGCGCTACCTGCGCATGCTCGGTCTATGGGATCGGCGGCATGAGGAGGCGGCCACTTTCTCGAAGGGGATGCGCCAGAAGTTGGCAATCGCGCGTGCGTTGCTCCATGAACCCCGGGTGTTATTCCTGGATGAACCCACCAGCGGGTTGGATCCGGAGATGGCCCGGCTGGTGCGCGAGTTTATCGGGGCCCTGAAAGAAGAAGGACGGACCATTTTCCTGTGCACCCACAACCTCGACGAGGCCGATCGCCTCTGTGATCGGATCGCTGTATTCAACACCCGTCTCCTGGCGGTGGACACCCCCACCGCGTTGCGGCGCAGGTTATATGATCGCAAGGTGGTCTTCCATCTCAGTCGCGTGGACGATGGGCACCTGGCGTTGGTACAGGGGTACGAGTTCGTCCACGAGGCCGAAAGGGTCGACGCAAAGCTTGTTGTGTCGCTGGAGGATCCCGAGGGTCAGAACCCGATCCTGATCAAAGCGCTTGCGGAGGCGGGGGCAGAGATCCAATTTGTGGGAGAGCTAAGAAGGACTCTGGAGGATGTATACCTTCAACTGGTCGGATGAGCGGAAAGAACAAGACAGGGATGATGGAGTCGCGCTGTTATGAGTAAATTATGGGTGATCGCCCGGAAAGAATGGGCCGAGGTCTTTAAGAACCGTTTTGTTTTGTTCACGGTTGCGTTCTTGCCGTTGATCTTGACGGCGCTGCCGCTGATCATGCTGGCGACGATGGGAGAATCGGGTGAAGTTGAAGGGGTCAACTTTGCCGACATGCCGGCGCGTTTTGCTGAGCTATGCGAAGGTATGACCGGGTCCGAGTGTGCACAGTACTTTGTTATCAATCAGTTCATGTTGTTGTTCATGATGATGCCCCTTGCGATCCCGGTAACAATCGCTTCTTACAGCATCGTGGGCGAGAAGACCACTCGCACGCTTGAACCGCTCCTGGCCACCCCGGTCTCCACGCTGTCGCTGCTGGGAGGCAAAGCGTTAGCAGCCGTCCTGCCCGCAGTTCTGGTCACGTGGCTCGGTTTTGGCGTTTTTGTTGTGGGGGCAGTTATCATCACGGGTGGTGGTGGATTGATGTTAGGTATATTGAACGTGCTGTGGATGATCGCCATTTTTGTTGTGGGGCCGTTGTTGGCTCTTGCGGCCGTCAGTGTAGCCGTCATGGTTTCATCAAGGGCTAATGACCCCCGGGTGGCCGAGCAGCTGTCAATGTTAGTCATCCTGCCCCTGCTGGCTTTGTTTTTCGGTCAGGTGACTGGATTGATCCTGATCAACCAGCGATTAATCCTCTGGATGGCTATCGGCCTCGCGCTCCTCGATGTGGGATTGCTGGCCCTGGCAACCCAGATCTTTCAACGCGAGGCTATTCTTACTCGTTGGAAATGAGGATATCCGCAGAATGAAGATGCGATGGGTGGTGTTGCTTGTATTGCTGGTATTCCCCGCGAGTCGAGTTCAGGCGCAGGAATCTGAACTCACGTTAAAGCTGCGGCGTACATTCGGGTATCAAGCCGGGTCGGAGATCCAGGGCAGCTTCACCCTGGAGTTATCTAGCCTGTCAGAAGCTATCCAGGTCAACTATCTCATCGACGGTGAAGTTTTCGCGTCCGTCACCGAGGCACCATTTCGGACATCTTTCAGCACCAGTGCCTACCCAGCGGGAGCGCATCAGCTTCAGGCGATTGTGACGAGCAACGCCGGGGAGAAGTTTGAATCGCAAGTCGTCAACCTAACCTTCGTCACGGCTGAAGACAGCTGGCAAACCGGAGGCCGAATGGCGGCCTGGATCCTGGGTGGGGTGTTGATCCTCATGCTGATCGGGATGCTCGGGACCGGATACTTCGCGCGTAACAGGGGGCGATTTCAACTGGGCGTCTATGGCCCCGCCGGCGGTGCGGTGTGTGGGCGATGTCAGTTGCCCTTTAGCCGCCATGTCTTCGGTCTCAACTTGATGCTTGGGAAGCTCGAGCGGTGCCCGCATTGTGGCAAAGTAGCGATTGTGCCGCGGGCTGCTCTGGAAGCGCTTGAGGCAGCCGAAGCGCGATACCGCGCTGATCAGGTTGAAGGGCATCGCGCAGTTCGGGATGAAGATGCAAATCTGAAGCAGCAACTGGATGATTCGCGCTTCGAGCGTTAAGCGAATTTAATTGCAACGAGTACAATAGGTGAAGATTCCGCCGGGCACATGGGTGACCGGCTTTTGTTTGGTGCATGAAATGTCTCAAGATCATCCTCCCATCTGCGATTACGAAGGATCGGATTACCAGCAGTCCTTCTGGGATGAAGCCAATCGGGCGTATGAGGATCGGGTTGAAGCGATCGCGCTAAGACGGCTGTTACCTCATGGTGGCAAAAGGCTGTTGGAGCTCGGGGCTGGGGCGGGACGTAACACTACCCGATATCAAGGGTACGAACAGATCGTGTTGCTCGATTACTCACGCACGCAACTGGAGCAAGCTTTGAAAAAGCTTGGGGACGGCGACCGGTACCTTTATGTCGTTGCGGATGTCTACGGCTTGCCGTTTAAGCCGGGGTCTTTTGATGGAGCGACTATGATCCGCACACTCCATCATCTTGTGGAGCCCGAGCTGGCGATGAGAAACATCTACAAGACCCTGGCGAGCGGCGCCACGTTTATCCTCGAGTTCGCCAACAAGCGCAACATCAAGGCGATTGTGCGCTGGTTATTGGGGCGTCAAAGTTGGAACCCGTTTGACAAAGCCCAGGTTGAGTTTGCCAAACTTAACTTCAACTTTCACCCCGCCGCTATACGCGAGCTTGTGAGGGTGGTCGGTTTCGAAATACGTCAAAAGCTGACCGTGTCACATTTCCGGATTGGCGCATTAAAGCGAAGCGTCCCTCTGGGCCTTCTCGTGGTGGCGGATTCGCTGGTTCAATGGACCGGGGCTTTGTGGCAGCTTACACCCAGCGTATTTCTGAAGATGGCTGTTCCGGGCGAGAGCACCCCCCCGATTGAAGATCAGATTTTTATGTGCCCGCGATGCCAGGGCGACACATTAACCCCACGCCCGGATGGATTGAAGTGCGCAGGTTGTGGTCGGTTATGGGGTTTTAGGGGTGGGATCTTTGATTTTAAAGAGCCTGTGAGAGAGGGCTAAACACCCTAACATTATGTAAAGTATAAGTCGGGGATGGAGGTGTTTGATGCTGCCGGAGAGGGAGACTTATCGGGTTGAAGTTGAAGGCGTGGTTCGCGATCTACCACTGTTTGAGGTCGCACCGGGTCTAAAGATCGCCGTGTTGAATATTCTGGGTGATACAGAGTTGGTTCAGGCTTGCGCTGGAGCACTCACGAAGGCGCTAGAATCCTACGATTATGACTTGCTGGTCACGGCAGAAGCTAAAAGCATTCCGCTGGTTCAAGCGATGGCGGTGGTCGCCGGGAAACGCTACATCGTACTGCGGAAAAACTATAAGCCCTACATGGGTGAGACTCTGAAGGTAGAGACACACTCGATCACGACGGGAAAACCGCAAACACTCTATATGGATGAGAAAGATCGAGAGCTGGTAAAAGGGAGTCGATTGGTGTTGGTGGACGATGTCATCAGCACGGGCTCAACCCTGGAAGGGATGCGGACGTTAATGCAACAGGCGCAGGGAAACGTCGTAGCAGAGGCTGCGATATTCACCGAAGGGGATGAAGGCGACTGGAATGATATTGTTGCCGTAGGCCACCTGCCATTGTTTAAAGATTAGAGCGTATAAGCAGAAGGCTCGAAGATACCAGCCAGCCATCAAGCGCTAGACGCTTTTTCGGCTGGCTTTTTCGCGCGACCAGCGCATCTGGTTGTACGTACAGCTATGTAGGAGGGAAACATGAGACAAAAAAGTCGTACGAACCTGGCAGCCGGCTTGCTGTTAATCCTGGTGGGAGCAATTTTCCTGGTCGCCCAATTTGCGCCAGAGTTGTTTTCATGGTTCCAACCGGCGATGAATTGGCCATTATTCGTTATTGGCGCAGGGTTTATTCTATTGGTCATTGGCCTGCTGGCCGATGAACCAGGAATGGCCGTGCCTGCCTCCATTGTTGGCGGAATTGGTGCGCTGCTCTACTGGCAGAATCTAACGGGTCAATGGGAGTCCTGGTCATATACTTGGGCTTTGATTCCTGGCTTTGTTGGATTGGGCGTCATTTTGTCCGGGATCCTGTCTGGACAGACGGCACAAGCACTGCGCGATGGTGGCCGGACGATCCTGGTCAGCCTGGTGCTGTTTGTCGTTTTTGGATCACTTCTTGGCGGCAATCTAACCGGGGTGGTATGGCCCGCGTTACTGATCGCAGCCGGAGTAGTCCTGCTGTTTGCAAACCTATTCCGTCGTCAGTAAGAACCCAGGATTTAAGGATAGGGTCGTAAGAAAAATAACGAGAGCCGCCTGCATGCGCGCGTCCTGCGATCTTGCTGGCAGGCATTGAACACATAGGAGCGTATCTGGTGTCAACTTCGCGAATCGTTCGCAAACGATCTGAGGGGATCCTCGGCGGCGTATGTGCCGGCCTGGGTGCATATCTTCGTATCGATCCGGTTTTCATACGGATCTTCTTCGTGCTGCTAGCTTTTGCGGATGGTGTTGGAACCATCGCATATATCATCTTATGGCTGCTCTTGCCCAACGATGAAGGGTCAAGGGAGCAACCATTGGACGAGACCGTCCGCGAGAATGCAGGAGAGGTGGCAGAGCGGGTTCGTCGTCTTGGAACCGATTTCTCCCAGGGTTTCGAAGGTGCGCATCCACAGTTGCCGCTGATTATTGGTGCCTCGCTGGTCATACTGGGGTTTGCCTTCCTGATCGACAACTTGAACATCGCCTGGTTGTCTTGGATGCGGTATGAATTCATGTGGCCAGTTCTTATGATCGTGGCAGGTGTCGTGTTGCTCGTTCGGCGGGTAAGGGGAGAGTAGGATGAAAAAAACCTATAGACGTCCAGGGCTGATGGGACCCATTCTTCTGATTGGTCTTGGCGTATTCTTTTTGCTGGAAAATCTAGACTTGCTAACGTGGAGTAGCTGGGAATCGCTGCTTAGATTGTGGCCGCTGCTGTTAATTGCGTGGGGGTTGGACCTGATGCTTGGTCGTCGCTCGGCATGGGGCGCAGCCATAGCCCTGGTCCTGATCCTGTTTATCCTTGTTGGCGGTATCTACTTGTTGGGCGACTCAGGCCCACCGCTTGAGTCACAACGCAGCCTCAATGTTCCACGCGAGAATGCTGAGGAAGCCAAGATTGTCATTGATCCAGCCTTCGCCTACCTCCAAGTTGATGGGGCAGATAGCGCCAGCCGATCCTTACTTCAGGGGACCATATCAGCGATACAGGGTGAGAGAATTGAACAGACAATCGAGCGCAGCACACGGACCGTGGAGGCAACCATTCGCACAACCGGCGTGGTGGTCATGCCTTTTCTACGATTCTCTGGAGATCAGGGCCGCTGGCAAATGACTCTTGACCCGGAAACCGAGTTTGACCTGGTTGTCGATGTGGGGGCGGGTAAAGCAGAGCTCCTTTTGAATGATCTGAATATCGATCAATTGGTCGTGGAGACGGGTATTGGGCAAACCATCGTCCACCTGCCTGAACGTGGGTCATATGAAGCTGAAGTAAAGGGTGGGATTGGCCACATCCTTGTCTATCTCCCCGACGATCTCGGCGTAAAGCTGATCCCCGACGTGGGTATTGGGGCGCTTGATCTTCCCAACAGCTTCCGCCGGCAGGGTGATGGTTATGTTTCGCCCAACTTCGAACAGGCTGAAGCAACGATAGAGCTGCAGGTCGACCTGGGTATCGGGAGTATCGAAATCCGCTAATCCCCCTGGTGTGCTCATACTGGTATGGCGCAGAGAACTTAACGCTGCGCTTTTTTTCGCTGGTGCGTGAGGGGGGTCAGTGATCCTGTGGGTGTCTGCACTATAATATCCCCGTTGGGAGGATAGAAAATGACGGATATCCGAGAACGTGATCTAGCGCAGGATCAGATGAAGGAAGCGGGAAGATTGCCGCCTGGTCAGTCGCTCACGCTTAAATTTCCCGTGCTTCATTATGGTCCCATACCGAACTTCGATCCGGTTACTTGGGATTTTCGCATCTGGGGAGAGGTGGAAGAAGAAGCGCGCTGGAGCTGGGAGCAATTCGAGAGTTTGCCACGAACGAAGATACAAATGGACATTCACTGCGTGACGCGCTGGAGTAAATTCGATACCATGTGGGAAGGTGTCGCTGTAAAAACGCTTGTCGATGAAGGCTTGATCAAGGTCAAACCCGAGGCAACCCACGTGCTCCAGCATTGTGAGTATGGGTACACCACAAACATACCATTCGAAGTCGCGATGGCGGATAATTTCCTGATGGCCACGCATTTCGAAGGTGAACCGATATCCCCAGATCATGGATATCCACTACGAGGGGTGATAGGTGCGATCCCTGGTCGCAAGGAATTGAAGGATGTTTACCTCTGGAAAGGTGGGAAATGGCTCCGCGGTCTCGAGTTCATGAGCGCAGACCGCCTGGGCTTCTGGGAGCAGGCTGGCTACCATAACGAAGCCGATATCTGGCAGGAGCAGCGGATCTCAGGACGGTAGGTTAAACAGGTTTACGGCAAGCAGCCCGGAGAATTCTGGGCTGTTTCTTTTTCTGGGGAGCATCTGCGACGTATAATCGAGGTGTCATGGATGATCCTATCTTTCGCCGCGATCGAGAACAAATGGTGAGAGACCAGCTCGAGCGGCGTCAAATTCGGGATAAAAGCGTGCTGGAAGCCATGCGTACTATCCCGCGACATCGCTTTGTTCCCGAGGAGCAACAGCATCTGGCTTACATTGATGCGCCCTTACCGATTGGGAGCGGGCAAACGATCTCCCAACCGTATATTGTCGCTTTAATGACGGAGCTGCTTCAACTCGAAGCCGACGATACCGTGCTTGAAATCGGTACGGGGTCGGGGTATCAGTCGGCCATTCTCAGCGCACTGGTAAAACAGGTTTACAGCGTGGAAAGGATCGAGGCGCTCGCCCAGCAAGCACGAGCAGTCTTTGAAGAACTCGGTATTAAGAATGTTCATGTGATCACCGGGGATGGGACAGAAGGGCTGCAACAGTATGGGCCCTACGATGGGATCATCGTCACTGCTGCAGCGCCGGAAGTGCCAAAGCCGCTTGAAACCCAACTAGCTCAGGATGGACGGCTTGTCCTGCCTGTTGGTAGCAGAGTCGGGCAAGTCTTAGAAGTCTGGCACCGCAGCCAGAATGAGCTTATTTGTGAGAAGATGGCGCCTGTTGCTTTTGTGCCGTTGATCGGGAAACATGGTTGGCCAGAGAAGGGGGAAGCAAGCCGTTGGTGGCGTCGCTGAGAGGTACACCTGACGGTAACCCCTGTTGTGTCATGCAAGTGCAAGGACGCAGAGAGAAAAAAGATCCTCGCCAGATAGGCGAGGATCGGCGTTTGTGTACATAAATCCAGGGCTGTTAGCGGCCCAGATGCATCGGCATGATCACATGCAGAAAGTCTTCTCGGCCCACCGGTCGAATAACGCCAGGGGATGAGGACGACGTGGTTTCCAGGGCGACGTTGGGTGTATCGACCGCACTGAGCACGTCAACCAAGAATCGCACGTTGAATGCGATTTCAACGGCATCGCCCTCGATCGTGGCATCGACCATGGTTTCATTAGATCCGGTTTCAGCTGACGTAGCAGAAACCTCAATTGTCCCGGGCTCAAGTTCGCTTCCAGGCGTGATGCGCAAGCGGGCAGAATGTGCTGATTCACGGGCAAAGATATCGGCGGCTTTGCAGGCTTTCAGGAAGGCATCCTTGGTGAGAACACTGCGGGTGGAGAAGCTCGCCGGGATGATACCGCGATAATCCGGGAAAGTACCATCAATCAGTTGTGAGACCAACTCGATGTCCTTGCCACGGAAGATAACCTGACCACGATTGGGCGGCAGGGTCATGGTGATAGTCTCATCGTCTCCGGTCATGATGCGGGCGAGCTCGCTCAAAGCGCGGGCCGGGATAATTGCGCTGATCGGTCCGGAAGGCGTGCCGTTTAAACCGGCCGTGCGGACCGAAAGGCGGAACCCATCGGCTGCCGCCATCGTCATCTCGCCCTCATTAACCTCTAACAGCACCCCGGTTAGCACGGGGCGGGCATCATCCACCGAAGCCGCGAAGGTGACCTGTTGGATCATGGAGCGCAGATCGTCGACATTGAGGATGATGCCATCGTCAAGCTCCGTCGGCGGTAAAGGTGGAAAATCCTGGGCATCGATACATTTGATGTCGTTATTGAAGGCAGCACAACGCACATTGAGCGTCTGGCTCCTTATGGTCAGGTTCATGGATACCGTGTCATTCGGGAGCGTGTTGACCAGGTCAACAAAGGTGCGCGCCGGCACGGTGGTTGAACCTTCCTCTTCAATCTTGGCGCCGATCCAGTAACTGATACCGAGTTCAAGATTGGTAGCTGATAATCGCAGTCGACCACCGTCGGTGGCGACGAGAACGTTGCCGAGGACGGGTAATGTGCTGCGGGGGGCGACAGCACGGGCAACTGTGCTGAGGCCGCGGGAGAGATTTTCCTGTAAGCAAGAAACCTTCATCGGAGATAATTCCTTAGCCTATAAAGTGACGGTTTTGAAGTATACAACGTTCGATGTAGACCGACAACGCTTAGTGGACATTCAACCCTAGCTGTCTTACACTGATGAGGTGACTGAACCCTCCGAAATCGATCAACTTCGACAGTGGGTCGTTCGTAGTTCCCGGCTCGTAGAAATCAGCGTTACCTTGAATTCTACGCTGGATCTCGATCGTCTGCTTGCGTTCATCATTCGCTCCGCCGCCGACTTGCTCGAGAGTGAAGCTGCGACGATCTTGCTTGTCAACGAGCAGAGTCAGGCACTCTATGTTGCGGCAACGACCGACCCAGACTCACAAGGTGCAATTCCTGTGCCGAAAGAGGGCTCCATCGCCGGCAAGATCTACCGCGAAGATGGGCCGCTCATCCTGAACGAACTTCAAAGCCCATCCGATACCTATACCGATATCAGCGAAACACATGCATTCAAGGTGCACTCTTTGATCGGTGTCCCACTCCGAATAAAGGAAGAAGTCGCAGGTGTGCTTCAGACCGTGAATAAACGCCAGGGGATCTTTGATGAGACAGATCTTCAAATTCTGACCAATATCGCCTCGCTTGCTGGCGTTGCCATCTACAATGCACGCCAGGTCGAAGCATTAAATCTTGCCTACGAGGAACTGGGAAAACTCGATCAGCTGAAGAGCGATTTTATCGCCATCGCCTCGCATGAACTGCGAACTCCACTTGGGTTGATCCTCGGCAACGCTGCGTTGTTGAGGGATTTCTCAGGGGGCGACCTGGCCATCTATGCCGATGCGGTACTTAGTGCGGCAAAACGAATGCGCCTGTTGATCGAAGAAATGACCAATATGAATATCTTAGAAGCTGGATCGGCGGAGCTTATGATGGTCATCAAGCCGCTGAATGCCATCGTGGAGGAAGCTCACCGTGAAGTGCTGGGCCTGATTGAAGCTAAGAACCAGACACTTACGTTGCGCTTGCCGGACGCGCCGCTTGAAGCGATGATCGATAGCCCGAAATTAACCATGGCTTTGATGAACTTGTTGAACAACGCCATTCGATTCACCCCAGACGGTGGCTCGATCGAACTGTCACTTGAGCATCACGGGGGCGAGGGATGGATCATCGTAAAAGATGATGGTATCGGTGTTGAAACAGGCCAGCACGAGACGATATTTGATCTCTTCTACCAGGTCGAGGATCATCTCACCCGGCGACATGATGGTCTGGGGCTTGGGCTAGCCATTGTCAAAGCGGTCGCCGAATCGCATGGAGGAAGAGTGTGGGTAGAAAGCGCCGGAATTGATCAGGGCGCGGCCTTTACCATCGCAATCCCCCTGCCGGATTAATCCCAGGAGCTCAACCCGCATGGCCTAAACCCCTGACGACCAGGGGTATTGTTTTAAGTGCCGATGAGGAAGGCAAGGGCTGTCCGAGAAACCATCGGATTGCGCAGCGTGCAGTGACAATAATTTCAGTCGGTAAGCCGGAATACAGAATCTCCCTGCCGCACGCGTTGATCGACTTTTATGGCGACCTCGCTGCCCTTATCGGCTTGCTCAACGGGTTCGTGGTCCACCTGCATGGATCCGATCTGTTGGGGAAAATCAGTGTGTTTGCCGAAGAAATGCAGGCGGTCTCCAACGCTGAGACCCTCGCTAAGCTCAAGGACTGCTACACCGATTTTGGTGAAGTAGTGGGTCACCGATCCCACGCGAACGCCATCTTCCATGATCTTGCTCCTTGGTGATGGACAGGCTCAGTTTGATTGTACAACGCTGACTGTGTTCTCCAAAGAGAGATCGATAGATCGGCGCCAGCTACATCTTTGTACTCGCTCAGCCCTTATCGCTGAGGATGTCGCCAACATGCGTGCCGGGAGGGTGCAGTCTTTGTCGTTGATCGCCGCCCCAGGTACTCAGCATCGTCTCCAGCTCCTTGCTGAGATCGATCCAGTCACGTGTGATCAGGATCAGGCCAGGTTGGTCAGGTGCCAACATCATCCGGCCAAGCAAGAAAGCGAGCAGCCAACGCGGCAACGGCCAAGATGTGAGGTCAAGGCCAACGGCGGTCGTGCCATAGAATTGACGAATGGTGCGGCGGAAACCAGCTGGTGTGGTTTCGGCCGGGAAGGTCTTTGCGATATCCACCGGGCGTGTGTTGCGTATACGACGGTAGGAGATATTCAGGCGATAGAAGGGGATCTGGATACGGATATGATCGCTACGGGGTTGAACATAAGCCTGTATGGGTGCCAGGAGTGTGAAGATCCAGTAGAAGGTGGCAAGCAAGCTCGCCCCGAGCAGCCAGCGCTCCAGAGGGGGTGTGGGCCAGGGAATCCACTGAAACCACGTCAGTACACCCAGGATCATTAACAACAGTGCGAGCATGAATGCGAGAATACGATGTCGACTCAGAATTTGGTGGTACATACTCAAGCGGAAGCGTTTGAATCGGCGACGTTTGCCCATCGCTGATATGCCTATTCTTTCGCGATAGGAAGGGTGAACCAGAAGGCACTACCCTCCCCCAGGACGCTCTCAACACCAATCTCGCCATCCATCAACTCAAGCAAGCGTCGTGTGACATAGAGTCCTAAGCCCCAACCAACCTGTGCGCGCGCCTCCGGTTGCTCGGAACGGAAGAATTGTGAGAAAAGCTGGGATTGCTCTGCCTCACTGAGACCAATACCGGTGTCCTGAACAGTCACGCGGATGCGTTGATCTTGCCGGATACCTTTGATTGTGATCGAGCCACCATCAGGGGTGTATTTATTGGCATTGCTTAGCAGGTTTGTAAGGATCTGTACGAGACGTGCGCGGTCGATATGAGCCATGGGCATATCGGCTTCGATCTCAATCTTTACGGTCTGCCCTTTCTCATCAAATTGCGGGCGTAGATTGGCCACAGTCTCTCGCAGGTAGTCGCTGATGGAAACGGCTTCGAGGCTTACCTTTAGTCGTCCAGTTTCAATGCGCGAGATATCGGATAGATCGGAGACGAGTTCTGCCATCCGATCGACATTGGTACGAATGGTATCGAGAAAGCGGACTTGCTCGTCGGTGACCGGGCCGACGGTCCCCTGGCGGATCAAATCGGCATATCCCCGGATGGATGTCATCGGAATCTTCAGCTCATGGGTGACGATCGTGACGAATTGAGACTTAGACTCATCCGCCATCTGGGCGGTTTGGTAGAGCCGTGTGTTTTCGATAGCGACCGCAGCACGATCAGCCAAACGCAGCAAGAAGCCCTCCGCTTCCGGCCCAAAGACTCCCTGATCGCGCAATACACCTACCAATGCCAGCGTTTGATCCTCGCGTCGGACCGGGACGATGAGCAAATCGGCATCAGAATCTGGCGCCTGCTGATGTACGGCTTGCCCCTCATGAAGGGCAGCTTCGATCAGTTCAGGATCCAGCAAGGGATCGAGGACATGTTTGCCATCGGTGGACAGAATGAGAACAGGTTCATCATCCTTTACCATCGCGATCCAACCAGAATCGGCAGCAGTTCCACGTTGCGCCCACTCAAGTGTGATTTCAAGTACACGATCAAAATCGAGACGGGCATTGAGTTCGCGGTCGATCTCTTGCAGCGTTTCAAGTTCAGCTACCCGCCGGGCCAGGGCCGCATCGGTCTGGGTATAGAGCATGGCGTTGTCAATGGCTACAGCGGCCTGCGTGGCAAAGGCTTCCAGTAGCTCCAGATCATCCTCGCTAAACATGCCCGCTTTGATCTTGTTGTCGACATAGATCACACCAATCGCCAGTCCTCGGACCAATAGTGATTGGCACATAATCGAGCGCAGCGCATAAAGCGTCACTGAATCGCGGCCGGAGAAACGTTCATCGGTCTGTGCGTTTGTGGTGAGCACGCCCTTGCCTGTTTGCATGACGGTTTCGATCACTGAGCGGCTGAACTCCATCTCATCTTTCTGGATGTTTTCCTGCCGGAAATTGCGACCCGCCTTCATCTCAAGCTCATCAGTTCCGAGCTTGATCAGCATCAAGAAGCCCCGTTCTGCGCCGGTCAACTCGATAACGGCATCCATGCTCTGGCGCAGGACATCTTCCAGGTCGAGGGACGAGCCGAGTGCACGCGAGACGCGATAAAGCGCGGCTAGACGCTCTTGATCGGTTCCGGAAGTTGATTTCGTTGGAGGTTGGGTTCCCACAGAGTCACACTCGACGTTTCGTTCGTATTCTACACGGTTTGGCTTTTGAAATAAGGGCAGATGTCTGTGAGCATGCATTCCTGACAAGCCGGCTTCCGAGCGTGACAGATCTCTCTTCCAAGCCGGATGATATTGAGGTGCACATCGTAGTAACTGTCGGGCGGGAATACGGTTTCGAGGTGATCATGGGCTTTAACAGCACTCATTTTCTCGGGGCGGAGTTGGAGCCGGCCACTGACCCGGTAAATATGCGTATCAACTGGAAATGCTGGCTTGTCGAGCGAGAAGAGCAGCACAATAGCGGCGGTTTTTGGGCCAACACCTTTAAATCGCAACAGCCAATCCCGCGCCTCATGGGTTTGCATGCCGGTTAAAAAAGTGAGATCGAGTGAACCAACCTCTTCGGTGATTGCGCTTAATACCTTCTGGATTCGCGGACCCTTCTGATTTGCCAGACCAGCTGTGCGGATGCTGTCGATCACCTCCACCTCCGGGGCATCACGTACCTGCTCCCAGGTCGGAAAAGTCATACGCAAGTTATCGAAGGCGCGATCACGGTTGATGTCGTTCGTGTTCTGAGACAAAATTGTCGAGACCAATTCGTCAAGCGGCGGCAGTTTGACGCGCCATACAGGCTGGCCGAAGGCCTTGAGTAATCGTTCTCGCACTTCGAGGGCGCGCACTTCCATTGTGTCCACGTCGGGATTATAGCAAGGAAGGTGCGGATTGATTCCTGGTTACGAAAAAGGCTCGCCTGGTAAGGCGAGCCTGGTGATCAAGCGCAGGGTTCCATCAAACGTCCATATGTGCGATGATGGCATCAGCGAAGGCCGAGGTGCTGAGCTTGGTGGCGCTTTCCATCAAGCGATGGAAATCGTATGTCACCGTCTTTGCGCCAATGGCACCCTCCATGCCGCGCACGATTAAATCGGCGGCCTCCCCCCAACCCAAATAACGCAGCATCATCTCACCGCTGAGGGTTACGGAGCCAGGGTTTACCATATCGAGATCGGTGTACTTGGGGGCGGTTCCATGGGTGGCTTCGAAGATAGCATGCCCGGTGTCATAGTTGATATTGCCGCCGGGGGCAATGCCGATTCCCCCGACCTGTGCTGCCAGGGCATCCGATAGGTAATCGCCGTTGAGGTTCATTGTAGCGATGACGTCGAACTCGCGTGCCCGCGTGATCGTCTGCTGGAAGGCGATATCTGCGATCGCGTCCTTGATCAATAAGCGGCCCGCACCCAGTGCAGCTTTCTGCTCTTCGTTCGCCGCATCCTCGCCCTTTGCGGCCTTGGTCTCGTCCCATTGAGCCCATGTATAAACCTGGTCTGCAAATTCGGCTCTGGCAAGCTCGTAGCCCCAATTACGGAAGGACCCTTCCGTAAATTTCATGATGTTACCTTTGTGTACGAGGGTTACGGATTTACGCTGATTATCCATTGCGTATTGGATTGCTGCTCGAACAAGGCGGTAAGTGCCTTCCTTGGATATGGGCTTGATGCTGTACGCAGCGGTGTTGGGAAAGCGGATTTTTGCAAACTCTTCGGGGTAGGTCTGCTCCAACCAGGAGCGGAAAGCCCGGTTGGACTCACTACCCAGTTCAAACTCGACACCGGTGTATATATCCTCGGTATTCTCGCGAAAGATCACCATATCAACGTCTTGTGGATTCTTCACAGGCGATGGCACGCCAGCATAGTAGCGCACCGGTCGCAGGCATACATATAGGTCAAGCATTTTGCGCAGCGCTACGTTGAGCGAACGAATCCCACCGCCCACGGGCGTGGTGAGCGGCCCTTTGATGCCCACGAGAAATTCCTTGAAAGCTTGCACAGTCTCATCCGGCAGCCATTCGTTGAAGCGTTCATGGGCAGTACCGCCGGCGTATACCTCCATCCAGGCGATCTTGCGTTTGTCGCCATACGCTTTAGCAACTGCTGCATCAAGCACTCGCACCGAGGCGCGCCAGATGTCAGGACCCGTGCCATCCCCCTCGATGAACGGTATGATCGGATGATCGGGGACGGTCAACTTTCCATCAGCAATTGTGATTTTCTGTCCGCTCTCCGGTACCTGTGAATTTTTGTAAGGCATACTCACCCCTCCCTATGGAAAATGAAGAGGGGCAATTTCACAATTGCCCCTAGGACTATCGTTTGGATTATAGCATGTGCAATCGTGATGTTGGATCGGATCTCTCTTACGGTGAGTAGCCATTGGGGCGTTTGCGATGCCACTCCCAGGCGCTGGTGATGATGTCCTTAAGTGCTGGCGTGGCGGGTTGCCATCCGAGCTCCTTCTGGATCTTGTCTGAGCTGGCCACAAGTCGCGGGGCGTCTCCTGGACGGCGATCGGTCTCAACAGCCGGGATCGGATGATTCGTTACTGCGCGCGCGGTTTCGATGACCTCTCGTACCGAATACCCTGCACCATTACCAAGGTTATAGATCAACCGATCCTGATCTTCGAGAGCATTAAGGCAAAGCAAATGCGCATGGATCAAGTCGGCAATATGGATGTAATCCCGGATGCAGGTGCCATCGGGCGTGGGGTAGTCGGTCCCAAAAATTTGGATGTCTGGTCGTTGTCCTAGTGCCACACGTAGCACAAGCGGGATCAGGTGGCTTTCTGGTTGGTGTGCTTCGCCCCTATCTTGCAGGGCACCGGCAGCATTGAAGTAGCGTAGCGCTGCATAATGAAGACCATGGATCTGGCGATACCATTCCAATGTTTGTTCGATCATCAACTTGGTTTGGCCGTAGGTGTTGCTGGGTCCGAGCGGCGCGTCTTCATCAAGTGGATCGTCACTTGAGGCATATACGGCTGCTGTCGAGGAAAGCACGAAACGGCCGATACCGGCATGGTGGCAAGCCTCGATCAGACTCATTGATAAGGCGGCGTTGTTGTAGAAATACTTACCGGGGTCTTGCATGCTCTCGCCAGCCTCTATGAAGGCCGCAAAGTGCATGACCGCGTCGAAGCGATCCGAAACAAGCGCTTCTTTCAATGCCCTGCTGTCAGCCAGGTCTGCCTTAATAAAAACTGCCTCTGAAGGCACAGCATCCCGGTAACCGCTGGCGAGCGAGTCATAAACAGTCACTTGATGGCCGGCATCGAGCAAAATCTGAGAGGCCGCTGATCCGATATATCCTGCTCCGCCGGTGACGAAGATCTTCATACGTTTGCCCTTCCTCTGGGGTAATGGGATCCAGCGCTAATCATAGCGCAGATGGAATACTTTAGACATCATCCAAAACTTCCAGGTTGGCCAGCGAGGCAACCAGGTGTTTCAAACCGGCACGCTCGAATTCGATCGCCAGCTCTTCGTCATCAAAATCAATCTGTGTGTTGATGACAACGCCTTCCCCGAATGATGGGTGTTTAACGCGCATGCCCACACGATAGCGTGGCTCCTGCGCTGGACGCGGGGAACTGTCCCAGGTGGTTTGTTGTCGATAGGCTGTTTCGATCCAGTTATGTGGACCGGGAAGCTCGCCTGCAACGAGCTGTGGGGGGAGATCGAGCAAGAACCGCGATGGTTCGCTTAAGATCGAAGGACCAGCCAATCTGCGGCGGAAGCTACGCGTGAGGATTAAGCGATCCTTGGCACGTGTAACGCCCACGTAGAAGAGACGGCGCTCCTCGGCCATGGCTTCGACATCATCAAAGGAGCGTTGGTGCGGCAGGACACCATCATCAAGACCAATGATGAATACGACCGGAAACTCGAGCCCCTTGGCCGAGTGCAGGGTAAGCAAAGTTGGAGCGTTTTGATCGGTGGTCAGCGTATCCTGATCCGACACCAGTGCGACTTGTTCAAGAAATATCGTGAGATCGAGCTCGCCCATCTCGTCGGCCACACGGCGCAGCTCTTGAAGATTTTCCCAGCGCTCCAAACCTTCGTCGGAGCCATCATCCAAGTGCTGGCGGTATCCGATATCTGCGATGACGGCATCCATGAGATCAAGCAGACCTAACTGAGATTTCTGCTGCAGCCAGCGGTTTAAGGGTTCGGCCAGATTGAGCAGGGCTTTGCGAGCTCGTCCGCTGAATTCCTCCGCCATGACAACCTGGGGATCTTCTGCCAGCCGGCACAGCAGTTGTACCGCAGATTGACCGTGTCGCTGCGCAGTGTTTAGTAGCTTTTCGATCGTTTTGGCTCCGATGCCGCGCGCTGGCGTGTTGATCACACGCATTAAACTGACCTGATCCGATGGGTTATGGATCAGACGCAGGTAGGCAATGATATCCTTGACCTCGCGCCGGCCATAGAACCGCTGGGCACCGACGAGCCGGTAGGGGAGATTGGCACGCAGGAAAGCTTCCTCGAGCGCGCGTGACTGTGCGTTGGTCCGGTACATAATGGCGCAGTCACCCGGCTCATAGGCATCGCTTAAGGTAAGCATGGCGATGGTATCGACGACAAACGCAGCCTCATCATTTTCGTCGTATGCTTCGTGCAAAAGGACATGCTCCCCACCTTCACGTTCTGTAAAGAGCTCCTTCTTCTGCCGACCCTTAACCCGGTCGATGACGGACATGGCGACGTCGAGAATTGTTTGCGTTGAACGGTAATTCTGTTCGAGCAAGATGGTTTGAGCGCCGGGATAATTTTCCTGGAAGCGGTGGACATTGCGGTAATCAGCACCACGCCAGCGGTAGATCGATTGATCGGGATCACCTACCACGAAGAGATCAGGTTGATCGCCTGCCAACAAGCGCAGCAGGCGATACTGTGCTGTATTAGTGTCCTGGAACTCATCGACCAGAATGTGCTGAAAGCGAGCCTGGTAGCGGGAACGCGCATCCGGATCCGTCTCCAGCAAGCTGACCACGTTAAGCAGCAGATCATCGAAATCCAGTGCGTTGTTGCCCAACAATAATTGTTGATAGCGCTCGAACACTCGCTGAATGATCTCCTGAAAATAGCTTTCAACCACGAACGACTTGATATCAACCAGTTCGTTTTTTGAGCGTGAGATTGCGTCATGGATCCGCCGCGGTGGGATCTGTTTAGGATCCAGATTGAGCTCTTTAAAGATCTGCTTGATCAAACTGCGTTGATCGGCATCATCGAAGATGACGAATTCATTGGTGAAGGGCAGCCTGCTTGCCTCGCGCCTCAGGATTCGTGCACATAGAGAGTGGAAGGTCCCAAGATTCAAGCTGCGGAGCGCATTTGGCCCCGATTGCTCAAGGCCACGTAAATGTTCGAGCCGCGTCACCATCTCGCGCGCGGCCTTATTGGTAAATGTAACCGCCATGATGGCGCCCGGAACGGCACCGAGGTGCTCCACGCGGTAGGCGATGCGTCGGGTCAGCACGCGCGTCTTTCCAGAGCCAGGACCAGCCAGGACCAGAATCGGTCCCGGGGGGGCTGTAACAGCCTGGCGTTGCGCAGGGTTTAGGTCGGCAAGGATATCCATAAAGGGTGGTGTGCTATGCACACAGGATCATTCTAACGGTGGCCGCTGGTGTCGACAAGGAAAGGCTGGGCTTCGCGCAAAACTGACAGTGTATGGCTCAAGGATGGTGCGGGTTGATATCGAGCCACTCCGTGTCGGTCAGCAAACCACCGGGGCCAGACTCGTGAAGTGGCATGACCCGGCTGGGAGCGAAATAAGGAAAATCAAAGTCCACCTCGTCCCCGGAAGATTTTCCCGGGATTGGCATGAGGCGGCCCGTGAGCGGTTTTCCGTGCCGCAAACCCACCGCGCCAAGATCGAGCAATACACCCGTAAGCGCTTCTACCGTTGAGTCACCCGGAAGTGGGATTGTGTCCAACCCGGTCCCGCAAAGGGTCGAATACAGCAAAAGGTCAGAGAGCGTTAAAGAACCCTCTGCTGCACGTCGGGCCAGAACTTTATCTTCAAAGACAGGTAGGAATAGACCGCAGAAGCCCACGCGCGGAAAATCAGCCCGATCGAGGCAGTCCGCCAGAAAGGCCGCAGCTGCGGCTGACCCGCCACCCCCAACATAAGCCACACCCATGTCCTCAAGCGCGGTTCCCAGAGACCGGGCTTCTTCGGGATACGGAGCGAAGGATAGGTCCACGCCGAGGAAGCGCAAGTTGTGTTCACGGGCGGCACGCTCGGCATTGTGGGCAATCGTCGATGCCTGGATCTCAATGGCGCTGATCAGGCTGCGCCGAGCCGCGCGTAAACTTCCCGCATCCCGGATAATACTGACCGGTAGATCGGCAGCTTCGGCAGCGATAGCCATGGCAGGTGGGCCACCACGGTGATACGCGGCAGGGAAGAACGGCACACCAGCCGGGACGTTGACCAATGCGGCAAAACGCAAATTAGCAAATCCGTCGGGTGATAGCAAGGAAATCTCGTGAATAGCCCTGGCACATAAACGCGCTGCCGACAAAGAGAGCCCTGAAGCCTGGTCGGCGAAGAGACCGGAAGTGAAGACATTTTCGGTTGCACCCAGGATGCCCGGGATTGCAGAAAAGGCATCCGGCTCCTCCGGCAACGCCGGACCGATGGCGGCATAATCGATCCCATGGACGAAGCACTCGGCTTCAAGCTGGCGGGCCAGATCACGGCGCTCGTCGAACGGCACTGCTTGCTCCATTTCAACGGGCGGGGGTGTCGCCAGACGCAAGGTCTGTACAGAATAACCACTATCGTTGAGGATCTGTCGACATGTCTTGAGCGCTGCAGCTAGTTGTTGTATGCGCCCGGTTGCTATTGGCCAACCCGGATCGACGAAACCGGTAATTGCGCGAATTTGCATTATGTCTCCCTCTGGCGCTGGATTTCAAACAAGATCACCGCTGCGGCAGTGGCGGCGTTAAGTGATTCGGTGCGGTTGTCGATGGGGACATGGACAACCCCCGCTGCTGACGATTGGAAGGCGGGGTCGACACCATGTGCTTCGCTTCCGATGGCCAGCGCAGCCGATGCCCGCCAATCGACCCGGTGATAGGCCTCACCCTGACGCGCCTCGGCGATCCAGAGTTGCTGGCCATGGATCCCAGCGATGATCTCATCGATTGAAGCCTCCAAGACATCCAGGCTGAAGTGGGCGCCCATGCCGGCTCGAACCACCTTGGGATTAAATGCATCGACAGAACCGGGGGTCAAGAAAATACGCCCGACATTTGCTGCCAGGGCTGTGCGCAGGATCGTACCGAGATTTCCAGGATCCGCAATGCGGTCGAGGATCAGCGTAGTTGACCGGTTGGTTGTAGAAACAGAAGACCTGATCGGTACCACAGCCAGGACACCCTGTGGCGTCTCTACATCGGAAACATTGCCCAGGACCGCATCAGAGACGATCTCGCTGTGATCGGCGGCCTGCACGGTCTGGGCAAGTAAGGATTGGTTGCGCGAAGCCCACTCGGTGGTGTGTAGCAGCAGCTCAAGGTTCTGTCCTGTGCGTAATGCTTCCGCCACCATGCGTGTACCTTCGATCACAAAAGCACCTTCACGTTTTCGGACAGCTCGCTTGGTTTGCAATGTCCGCACCCGTTTGATCTGCTTGTTGGCTGTGGAAGTAATCACGCAGGATCTCTCCAACGCTGATCGAACTCCGCTGCAAAGGCTGTTACACTGAGGTCATCGATCAGGGTGATCTCGATTATTTTGATAGATTTGTCCGGTTTGCGCTCGTCGAATTCTAGCAACGCGTCGATAATCACCTGGGCGCCAAGCGCCCTGGGAAACCCATAGATCCCGGTAGAAATTGCGGGTATTGCCAGCGTTTCAATCCCATTTTCGTCGGCAATTCGCAGCGCGGCTTTGATGGTTGTGGCTAACCTCTCAACCTCGTCACCTGCTCCCCAGATCGGCCCGACGGCATGGATCACGTAGTTACAAGGAAGTTCACCACCGGTGGTCAGCGCAGGGGACTCATGCGTGATCAGGCCATGCTCCTGAATCCAGGCATCGCTCTCTGTTTGAATGGATGGGCCACCTGCTCGCGCGATAGCGCCGGCCACACCTCCGCCATGGCGTAGATGGGTATTGGCAGCATTAACAATCGCATCAACCTGGGACTGAGTGATATCCCCATTAACGAAGCGAAGGGTCAGACCTCCTGGAGTCTTGATCTCACGTATGAGCTTCATGGCATGATTGTACATCAGCGGTTTTCAGAGGGTGCTCTATGGTCCTATAGAGTTGGGGCTGAATATGCCCTAGAATGGATTGAATTTAGAGAAGAACACATCCATTGTGCCGGTTGCCAGCCACCCGAATGGAGGCTTTTAAGTTGCGAAAGAGCCTTGTTCTGGCCGGGTTGTTGGTGCTCGGCACTGGCCTATATATTGTGCTACTGGCGATCGGGATGTTTCCCGCCGTTAGGATATTAGAGCCTCGTTGGATCTTAGCCCTGGCTGGGATGGCTTTTGTTCTCGGTGGCAGCCTGGTCAGTATCGGGGAGTTGATGAATCACGACGATGCTCGCCGGTTGCGAGACATTGAAGTTGTGCAAGCCTTCCGCAACTTCATGATTGCTTTCCTGCTCATTATCTTCACTGTGCTCGGAAATTGGGTGGCCTTCGGACCCGGATCGCGACCGGTACAGATTTTCCTCGGGTTGCCGCTTGGTGTCCTATCGACTCAAGCGGGTGAATTGGTGGGGCGTTTCGGTTTCGGGATCGGTGCGATCACATTGAATATCTTGTTGGCGGGAGTGGTCTATTCCTTGTTTAATAATATTCGCAAGCGGAATCGCGACACTCAGCAATGAAAGTCCTGGCCTTGCCCTCTTCATTGAAGTGGCTATGGTGAAGCCGAGAGCATGGCACGAGAGTTGACCCCGTTTAATCTTCTGCTATCCAACTGGTTGCATTTTGCAGAATCTGTTGAAACGACCTATGTCTCAATTGATTTTCTGCATGTCCCAAGCCGATGTATATGATCTTCCCCAGACCAAAAGGTTTCACCCACACCACGGGTCTTTTAAACCCAGCATAGTCACAGGTGAGTAGTGGATTGAAGGACGAGGTGGGCTCAACTAAATAAAGCTCATCCTCAATTGAAAAATCTTCTACTCCGCTCATTACTGGATGGGTTAGATCGGATACTTCTAGCTTCAGCCTCCCCATTGGGGGGTGAACGAGGAAT
>JBFFMI010000018.1:0-24537 GCA_041554155.1 Anaerolineales bacterium | reverse complement strand
TGCTGGGGAAAAGCCAGACCTTCCATGGACGGCAACGCGTCGGCGACATCATGGCACGTGCTACGAACGATGTGCGATCCCTTAACTTGATGTTTAACCCTGGGTTAATGCTTATCACCGACTCACTGCTCAATCTCATTATCCCGACTGTGCTGATCGCAACGATTCGCACTGAGCTGTTGCTCATGCCCCTTCTCTTCACCGTCGTCTTAGTTCTAACCCTGCTTGATTACAACCGCCGGCTCAGCCCAGTTAGCCAGGCGCTTCGCGATCAATTCGGTAGCATTAACGCAGGATTGGCGGAGGCGATCGCCGGCATTGAAGTGGTTAAATCAAATGTCCAGGAGCGCTACGAGTGGGAGAAATTTACCCACAATGCCCGCCGCTACCGCGATCTCTTCGTTGAACAAGGCGAGATCCAGGCGCGCTACCTACCGATGCTCGCATTTGGTATCTTCTGGGCTGCCGGATTCTTCCATGCTCTTCTCGTCTGGAATGCAGACCGGATATCCCTGGGAGAAGTCGTCGCGTTTGTCGGCTTGATGGGCGGTTTGCGTTTCCCCACCTTCATCTCTCTATTCTCCTTTGATCTTGTTCAACTTGGTCTTGCCGGCTCTCGCCGCATCCTGGAGCTGATCAACACAGAGACAGACCTGGATGAAAATGTGGCAGGCGTTGCTCAACCGATCAAAGGCGAGGTGGTATTCGAGAATGTCAGTTTCGGCTACAACGGGAAGTGTGTCCTGAATGGCATCTCCTTCACTGCCAGCCCCGGCGAGACGATCGCTATTGTTGGCCAAACGGGCTCGGGAAAGACGACGCTTACCCAGCTGATTAATCGTATTTACGATGTCGACGAAGGGAGGGTACTGGTGGATGGCGTGGATGTCCGCCAGTGGAGCCTGGAGTCGCTGCGTTCTCAAATCTCCACCATCGAACAAGACGTATTCCTGTTCTCGCAGACATTGGCGCAAAACATCGCCTTTGGACGAGAGGATGCTCCACACGGGGAAATTCTCGAAGCAGCTTCGTTAGCCCAGGCAGATGGTTTTATTCGCAGCTTCAAGGCAGGTTACGAGACGGAGGTGGGCGAACGGGGCGTGACATTGTCGGGAGGCCAGCGCCAGCGCATCGCTATCGCACGCGCCTTCCTCACCGATCCCCGCATCCTCATCCTAGATGACAGCACCAGTGCCATCGATAGCGCCACAGAAGACCAGATCCAGCGCGCAATGCGGGAAATCAGCCAGCAGAGAACAACCTTCCTTATCACTCACCGCCTGAGCCAAATCCGCTGGGCCGACCGCATTCTGGTTCTGCGAAGAGGTGAGATCATCGATCAAGGCAAACATGATGATCTACTGGAGCGTAGCCCCGACTACCGCCGTATCTTCACTCGCATCCGGGCTGAATCAGGGCCAAGCAGCACTACGGCCGGCGAAGTCGACTCTCCCCCGGCCGCAGGAGACTAAGCCTTATGGGATTTATCCTGGATGGGCTGGACACCGAAGCATATGATCGTGAGTATAGCGACCGCGAGCTCTTTCGACGAACGCTAACGTACTTCAAAGCGCACCGGCGCAAGGTCGCACTGGTCGCTTTTATGCTGACCTTAAACTCGATTGCCGGGAGTGGTGGGCCCATCATGATAGCCAATGCCATCGATGTGGTCGCCGCAACTCCCTCAGTTGGGCGCATGCTGCTAGCTTCCGCCTTGGTCTTACTATTTGGTGCTTCAGCCTGGGTCACAAATTTCCTGCGGCAAAGGACATCCGCCCGGGTTGTAGGCGACATGGTGCTGAGCTTACGTGGAGACGTTCTGGCGGCGACCATCCATCACGATATGTCGTTCTACGATAAACACCCCTCGGGCAAAGTCGTCAGCCGGGTGACATCTGACACACAAGATTTCTCAGATGTTGTTAGCTTGATCGTGAATTTACTGAGTCAGCTCATGACAATTGGGATCTTGATCATCTGGCTGCTCAATGTAAATGTCACCCTGACGCTCATCCTGCTGGCTATGTCGCCCATTGCAGTGGTTATCGCCCTAAGCTTTCGGCGCATCGCCAGGCGTGTGACCCAGCATGCACGGCGGGTTACGGCAAAGATCAATGCACAGATCCAGGAGTCGATCAGCGGGATCATGGTCGCTAAAAGTTTCCGTAAAGAGCGCAGCATTTACAACACATTCGCCGATAATAATCGTCAGGCCTATCATGTCGGACTCCGTCGTGGCCTAACACTGAACACGATCTTCCCGATTATGGGCATGTCGTCGGGATTGGGGACCGCCTTGCTCGTCTTCACTGCTGGTCTTCGTGTACAAGCCGGGGCCATTACGCCCGGGGAGTGGTACCTATTCATGCAAGCGGTGGGATACTTCTGGTTTCCCTTGACGGGAATCGCTTCCTTCTGGAGTCAGTTCCAGGATGGCCTTGCAGCCGCTGAGCGAGTCTACGCCTTGATCGACGCTGTGCCCGATGTCGTTCAGGAAAGCGCTGAACCCGTTTCAGAGATCAAGGGCCAGATAAACTTCAATGATCTCAGGTTCGGCTATACCGAAGAAGAAGTTGTGCTGCCCAAGTTCAACTTGGCTATCGAGCCAGGCGAAACGGTGGCCTTGGTCGGGCATACCGGTGCAGGCAAGAGCAGCCTTGCCAAACTCATCGCCCGTTTCTATGAATATCAGGGAGGTGAGCTGCTCATCGATGGGCGGGACATTCGGTCGCTCGATTTGGATGCCTACCGCCAGCAGATCGGCCTGGTCCCCCAGGATCCATTCCTCTTCTCCGGAACCGTCGCGGAAAATATCCATTACAGCCGACCCGAAGCCGATGAAAGCGAGGTGTTCCGGGCAGCTGAACAAATCAGCAGTGGAGATTGGATCGCCGATCTACCCCATGGGCTCGGGACAGATGTAGGCGAACGAGGTGCAAATTTATCAATGGGTCAGCGCCAGCTGGTGGCATTGGCGCGGGTCCTGCTAAAAGACCCCGCCGTTTTAATCCTGGATGAGGCCACCGCCAGTGTCGATCCCTTCACAGAAACACAGATCCAGGAAGGTCTTCAACGGGTCATGCATGGCCGCACCGCTGTGATCATAGCCCATAGATTGTGGACGATCCAGAATGCCGACCGGATCATTGTCTTAGAGCAGGGCCGCATCATCGCAGAGGGCAGCCACGAGTCCTTGATGATCCAGGGGGGGCACTATGCTGAGCTGTACAACACATATTTCCGACACCAGTCGCTCGAGTATATCGAGCAACACAGTGATCGTAATTGAACGCGGCTTAAGGCATAAGATTGTCAAGCTGCATCGGGGTCCACGAGCGTTGAGAGGATGAGAAATGTCTGAAGGCGTGGTTGAACTGTATCCCCAGGCTGGCAAAGAGCGTAAGTTGGCAGGATTGTACCTGCAGCAGGATCTTCGCCATCAAGACCAGGGCAGCATTCCCTTCGTCTACGCCAATTTCATCAGCAGCCTGGATGGCCGCATCGCGGTTCCCCGCAGCGATGGCAGCCTGGCGGTCCCGGATAACAGCAGTAATCCCCGCGATTGGCGACTGTTCCAGGAGCTGGCGGTGCAATCCGACGTCATGCTGAGCAGCGGTCGTTACTTGAGAGAGTATGAGGATGGTCGGGCACAGGAGATCTTAAAAATCTATGATGACCCTGCGCTGGCGGATCTGGCCGAGTGGCGTCTCGACAAGGGGCTCACGCGTTATCCCGCGATCGCGGTCATCAGTGCAAGCTTGGCCTTTCCCATACCGTCAGCACTCGTGGCTGATGAGCGCCGGGTCGTTGTCATTACGACTGCTGATGCGCCCGCTATACGAAAACGAGAGTTAGAACACTCAGGCTTAATCATCATCGAGGCAGGGAATTCAGAAGTGCGCGGTGATGAGGCGATTAAAGGACTTTCACAGTTGGGTTTTTCCTACATTTACTCCGCAGCTGGTCCCCGGGTGCTGCACCTGCTACTCTCGAGTCATGCGCTCGATCGGCTTTACCTCACCTACGCCGCAAGGATCTTGGGTGGCCAGCCCTATTCATCGATCGTCGAGGGGCCCCTGCTCCCTGCCCCTGTGGATTTCACCCTGCGGCGATTATATCTGGATCAACATGCTCCTGGTCCAGGCGGCCAACTCTTCGCAAGCTACGATATCGCCTGATCCAACAACATCACTGCTGCGCTTCTGCGCAATGACTCCTTGAAGGTTGGGCTTGTATTCCAGGAGGCCGGGCTAGATCCGCATACCATCAAGCAGGCTCGTTGCTCAAGCAATATCCAATCCTGGCAAGCGGATCGCATTTCAGCATGGCGCGATGGCGGAGGATACCCAGTCGCGCCTGATGCCTATGGCCAGGGGATCGCTACCGGATCCGTGTAGCCATGCTTCTCCACAACATAAACCAACCCACTCGATTCCCGTTCGCAGGACTGCTCATCGGTGATGGTGTAGGAGGTGCTGGAGGTGGCAATAATCGAGTCAATCAAATACCCGTTCATACAATGGCGTAGTTTCAGCATATAACCCCTGTCATCATCTTCTGTCATATAGACCGCTTCCCAGGATATCGTTACCTGATCCCCATTGCGGTCCGCCCAAACCTTTTTGGTCGGGCCATAAAGCTCTGACCATGGCAGCGGATGGTAATACTCCACGACAGTGAAGGGATCCCCTTCCACGTCAATCACAGAGGCAGATATCCAACATGGCCATGGTTGTTTTTCCCATTTAACCCACAACCAGGAGGCATCCCAATTTCGATTCCATACCAAGCCACGATCCCCAGGGTAGAAATCTCCGGCGTGCAGATAGCCTTTAGCTGGCCCATAACGACAGTGTGACTGCATCAGCACCGTCACATCGGGAAAATCAAAAGTAGCTGTAGGTGTTATCGTGAAGGTCGGCGTGATCGTGGGCGTGGGCGTCTCTGTCGGTGTCTGCGTGATGGTTGGCGTCTTCGTCACTGTCGGTGTCTGTGTCGGGGTTGCCGTGGCCGTTTGCGTAGGTGTCGCAGTCGCTGTCGGCGTGGCCGTGGCAAAGAGTGCCAACGGCGCCTGGCAGGCGGACAGCATGATACCCAGCATGATCAACAGGGCCCAATTGAATGGAAACCGATTTTTGGATTGCATGACCGAACGCCTCCGACGCCTATCTTCCTGCGTCCACGGCATTGTAAAGGTCGGGTGCATCGGCTTCAATGGGCCCTTCGGGCTGGTATGTCCAGCAATAGCTGGATCAAGTGTAAAAAGCTCTGGCGCAGGAGAGGCAGGGGTAGTCTTTGTTCAATGGGCGGTTCCGCATGCGCAGCCCTGCAAAGACAAGCATCGCTTTCGACGTAGCTTTAATCGTTTGGCCTCGACC
Source organism: Anaerolineales bacterium (assembly GCA_041554155.1). Lineage (GTDB taxonomy): Bacteria > Chloroflexota > Anaerolineae > Anaerolineales > E44-bin32 > E44-bin32. The sequence continues at coordinate 19,159 of JBFFMI010000018.1, read as the reverse complement.
TTTACGGGCTCAATTGGGGTTCAATCAGTTGCCAGCTGGCTCCGCCATCCACCGTACGAACAAGTGCGATTTCGTCATCATCACGCGCGACTGCCCAACCATGCAGCGGGTCCACAAAACTGAACTGGCCATCCCAGCTAACTTGTTTTACCGATGACCACGTACGACCACGATCGTCAGAGTGGAATATCTCCCGACCAAGGGCCATAATCACATCTCCCCCGACGTACTGCAAAGCTCCACCGGGATATTCATGGATATCCCATGAAGCTCCTTGGTCAGTGCTCGTGTAGAGCAGGTGAATGGATTGCGGTTCATCACTCCAGATTGGACATTCGGAGGCGACCACGATATCGTCTTCGGCAAATACGATTGGAGAATGCGCTTCGCAGCTTGTAGAACCCAACCGTTCTGCCTCGTTTTCTGGCAATGGCAGACGGATGGACTCCCATGACTGACCTGCATTTAGACTGATGTGGATTTCAGCGCTATCGAAGGGACAGTAACTGATCGTAACCACCCCGATGCCGTCCGGATGCCAATCCATTCCGGATTTCGGGCAACTCTGGAGGTACAAGCCTTCATAAGGGTCTTCGAGGATTTGCCAGCTCCCCCCTCCATCACGACTACTTAATAAGTACACAGGATAACGATGCATTCCCGAACCGCCGTATCGCGCCAAAATCCAACCATGCTCCCTATCCGCAAACTGGATGCTGGCCGGTGCGAAACTGGCACCGATGAATTCCACCTGGGAAGGAGCGCTGGCTCGCCAGAATTTCCCGCCATCATCCGTCTGCCAAACCCGTAAGGCCTGCAATTTGCCAGGTTGAGAATCGCCAACAGGGAAGTAGAGGGCCCAACCCGTATTTGCATCCAGGAAATTGCCCACCGCCATCAGGGGTACTTCATTGTTGAATTCCTGGGGAGGAGAGACCTCCTGCCAGCTGCTTCCTCCATCTTCCGTCCTCAACACGCTATCCGACCGTCTCTCACTTCCGCCTATTGCCCAACCATGCTCAGGGTCAATCATATGGATGTATTGGACGTCGAATGATTCCCCAGGGACGATGCGCTGTGTCGCTGCCTCTAATTCTCCTGGCGGTTCAATAGGAGGGATTTGAGGCTCCGTGGTTGGTTCAGTAGAGTCAATTTCTGCGGTTTCAAGCGATTCACTGGTGGTCAACAATTCCGCTGTGAGGGTTATCTCTTCCTCTGGATCGCCTGGGGCGGGCGATTCGGAGAGCGTGGGCACACCCCCTGGTAGGTTACAGGCTGCCAGGAGTATGATCATAGCTGCGGAATAAAGCAGGGTTGGCACATGCTTCATGAGTTCACCTCGGCTGGCTGTTGACCGAATAATACCCGTTCCTTGTCATAATGTTCTCACGAAATCCTCGTACATTGTCCCATAGCGGATAAAAACTTGCATAACTTCGAAAAAATGCACGATAGTACTCTACCCTCCCCGGTCCGGATGATAAATTTCTTCAAGCAGCAGGGTTTGAACAATGAACCCAGCGCAGCGTCTAATCAGTACACCTATAGGTTCTCTGTTGGAAACCGCTTATCATTAGCAAGTTGCCCGCCTGCCCGGTGGGAAAAGAAAATTCACCCTTATGTTTGACCGTATTCGAACAACCTACCGTGAATACCCAAGGGAGTTCTGGATCCTGGTCGGATCGAGTTTCATCGATAGGCTTGGATCGACCTTAATTTTCCCCTTTTTCGCTCTCTATATCACACAAAGGTTCAACGTGGGTATGACCCAGGCCGGCGTGCTGCTTGCGATTTTTTCGATCAGCGGTCTTGCGGGGAGCATGCTCGGTGGCGCACTCGCCGATCGCTTCGGTCGACGCGGGGTTGTGCTCTTCGGACTCGTGATCAGCGCGCTGAGCAGTGTCGCTATGGGTCTGGTGGATCAGTTAGCTATCTTCTACATCCTGGCGATCTTTGTTGGGATCCTGTCCGATGTCGGTGGTCCTGCTCGCCAGGCTATGATCGCCGATCTGCTCCCCACCGAAAAACGCGCGGAAGGATTTGGCATCCTGCGCGTGATTGGCAACCTCGCCTGGATCATCGGACCCACTATCGGCGGTTTTCTGGCAGCACGCTCCTACCTGCTGCTCTTTATCCTCGACGCCATCTCCAGCTTTATCACAGCCATCATCGTGTACCGCTCTGTACCCGAGACACTGCCCGAAGGGGATAGCGGCAAACAGGACATGGATTTTCTATCTACCTTACGAGGCTACAGTGAGGTGGCTCGAGACACGCTCTTCCTCCAGTTTGTTTTTGCATCGATGCTGATGACGCTGGTCTACATCCAGATGTACAGCACCCTGTCCGTCTATCTACGCGACGTGCATGGTTTACCAACGCAGGGCTTTGGCGCCTTGCTGAGCATGAATGCCAGTCTGGTAGTTCTGGCACAATTCTGGATCACCCGCAGGGTCAGTCGTCGCCCTCCCCTGCTGATGATGGCGCTTGGAAGCTGTCTGTATATGATAGGTTTTCTGGCCTACGGTTTCATCAGCTCATTTCTCTACTTCACCATCGCCATGCTGTTCATCACTATTGGTGAAATGGTTGTTATGCCGGTCTCTCAAGCGCTTGCGGCCAGGTTTGCACCTGAAGATAAACGCGCACGCTACTTGGCTTTCTTTGGGCTATCCTGGGCTATCCCTTCCATGATCGGTCCCTGGATGGCTGGCGTTGTTATGGATCAATACAATCCCCGATGGGTTTGGTATGCCGGTGGCATCTTGCTCGCGATCGCCATCCTGGCGTTCTTGCAACTCCATCGAGCGGCGAGTCATCGTATTGAAGCAATGAAGACTCCCATGCGTGCACCGGCATCTGCTCGTGAAACCTGAACCCGATCGATCGCCTGCGCTCCGGATGATGCCCCCTTGACACGCCCCCGCTTCCGCATTAAACTGATCCCATACTTGTGAAAGGAGGCGCAGCTCATGGCAATTGCTTACCTGAAAATTCTGGCTACTTGCGCCCGAACCTTACCCGGTTCTGGATCCGTTAAGCCATCGCTGAGTGCGCCTACTGCTCATTAGAGTTAGAGACTCGTAATTGAGCTGCGGGCGTTCTCCAACGCCCGCGGTTTTTTTAAACAGGTTATTGAGGCCGCGGTTTACGCGGCCTTTTTTCATTTTGGAAGTGAGGTGAAGCATGATCGAACATAAAACTGATGCAGCTTCGTTGGGTAATGACTTACCCTGTGGTTATCGTCCAAGTATTTTTCAAGCATTGAAGGAAGTCATCATGAAAGATCAACTCACCTTAAAGAAGACACTCTTCGACCTGCAGGCAGGCGAGATCCTTGGAATTTTTGATCCAGCTAATTCCGGGCAATCGACGATGTTGCAGTTCCTCGATCAGACCTTGATCGAGGAGCCTCTGGTTAACCACGGTATTCTCCAGGGAAACAGATTGGCCCTGAATCCGGACCTATTCTCAGAGAGGATCTTCCGGGATGGGGATTACCTGAAATCACAAAGTTCAGCCCTGGAGATCTTCATCAGCGCTTTGCAGCCTGGCGAGATCAGTTTTGAGGATTCCCGCAAACAACTTAAGAGCGCATTGCGCTATCTGTCATCGCATGGACATGTTATCGAGCAACCTCTATCCCGCGGATCTCGATCGTTGGCTACAAAGGTCATGCTCCTCGAAGCGTTGATCGACCCACCGGATTACCTGCTGCTTGATGACCCCTGCCATGACCTCAACGCGAGAACGCGATACGAGATCCACGACCTATTGCGAAGCTTGAGAAGCATGGGCAAGACAGCGACGATCCTGGCGACCCAGGATCCAAAGGAAGCGGAACAGCTGTGTGACCGTATCGTCCTGGTTAATCAAGGTCGCGTGATCGCTATCGGAGACATTGAGTCACTCACGTACTTGCTCGAAGCAGGTGAATCCACCGACTCCATGTTGCTGAGATTACATCGGCAATTACGCCAGGTGCCTGTCGAGACCGGGTGAAACTTATCCTGTCAGCACTGGACAGATCGACGACAAGATGGACACGGCGATAAGTAGAAGATAATCAAAAAAAGTTGGAATTCGCTATGAACAAACTATACACAACGCATGGCACGAGGTTGGATCAGATTCCCTTTCTAAGTGGTTTTGCGACTCACAAAGCCATTACTTTCAGGCGCTACAAGGGGAGAGATGATCATGAAATCATTGCGAGGCTCAGTCAGGAATATTGGGACTCAATCGGATTGGACTATGTCATCTCGGCCGATGATGTCGCACGCTCCCTGAAATACATGGATAACTTCAATCCCTGGAAGAACGTGCTACTGGTGGAAATTGCCGGCGTACCAGCTGGCTTCACCGAAGTGAATTGGCATCAGGAGAGCGAAGGGGCTCGGATCTATCGCTTCAAGTTGCGCGTCACACCGAATGGCTTCCAGCACCAGGTGCACAAACCTCTCTTGCAATTTGCGGAAGGGCGCTTGCGGGAGCTTGCGCGAAGGCATCTCGAAGGTGAGGATAGGTTCTACGCCACAACGGCTTCGGAATCTGACATGTACAATCGAACCCATCTCGAAGCGAATGGATATCAACCCGAACGGTATTACTTCGATATGATGCGTCCATTGACGATATCTATCCCGGAATATGCACTACCGCAAGGGATCGAGCTTAGAGCAGCTGAACCTCATCAATGCCGTAAAGTAATCACTGCACTCAATGAGGCTTTCCTGGATCATTGGGGGCATCGGCCGATTACCGAATCCGAGATCCAGTGGTACATGGCAAGCCCGCAGTTTCAACCCGAGCTGTGGAAAATCGCCTGGGACGGTGATGAGGTTGTCGGCATGGTACTCAACTACATCGACGAGGCAGAAAACGATCGCTTCGCCCGAAAACGTGGCTATACCGAGGATATCGCTGTTCGCAAACCTTGGCGCCGTCGCGGCATTGCGAAATCTCTAATCGCCTATAGCCTCCAGACATTGCGGAATCAAGGCATGCTGGAAGCTGCCCTGGGTGTGGACACCCAGAACCCGAGCGGGGCCTTACGACTCTATCAATCACTCGGTTATCAGGAATCCCGAAAGTATATTCATTACCGGAAACGCATATCTACTTAACGGAGAGACAAATGTCTGACCTTCACCTGTTGATTCAGACCGCTGACCAGAGGCTTTCGATACTTCACGCATCGGGTTTTCATACACGGCCTGGCAGGTTCGCGGATCTACCTGATGCGGTAAGAATGTCCAATGCCGCCGAATGCGATCTCCATGGGAGTGAAGCCTTCACCGTGGAGCGCTACGAGCAGGAATGGCGCATTCCCGGTCTCGATCTTGAGACGGACACCCGGGTTGTCCTCACGGCAAATGGCGATATCGTCGGGCTGGTCGAGGTCTGGGATATACACAATCCGCCTGTGCATCCATGGATCTGGGTACGCGTAGATCCTGAATATCAGAATCAGGGGATCGGTACGGCTTTAATGGAATGGGCCTTTGCCCGCGCAAGGGCCACCGAAGCACGCCTGGAGCCGGGCGTGAGGTTTGCGCCAAGAGCCGGGACAATCGTTGGGCATCAGGCAAGCACTACATTGCTGGAAAATTTGGGAATGATCCCGATACGCTATGGCTGGTCGATGCGGATCGAAATGGATAGCCCCCCACCCCCGCCGATATGGCCGCAAGCGATCCAACTACAAAAGTATCAACACCCACAGCAAGCGGAGGCCGTATATCGAGCACAGGATGAAGCCTTTCAGGATCACTGGGGATATGTCGCCGGGGATTTTGATGAAGAGTTTTCCCATTGGCAGTATAAATTCTTCAACATCCATGAACTCGATCCTGAATTATGGTTTCTAGCGATGGACGGGGACGAAATCGCCGGGGTGGCAATTGGTTATCCGTACGCAGATGACGATCCAGATCTGGGGTGGGTTGAGATCCTGGCGGTTCGCAAACCCTGGCGAAAAAAAGGGCTTGGTTTGGCACTGCTTCAACAAACCTTCAGCGCCTACTATGAACGGGGCATGCGGAAAGTGGGATTAGGTGTGGATTCACAAAACCTCAGCGGCGCGACGCGCCTTTACCAGAAAGCCGGTATGCATGTTCATCGCGAGCATGTAACCTACGAGATTGAACTTAGGCCAGGGGTTGAGCTAGAACAACGTGGCTAACCCGGGATAATGCGGATTCCACTACTTGCGCTTACGGATTTATACGACATGGCACAGGCAGGGATTCAAGGTCCCGTGCACCACACCAGGCACCGTTCGATATCAACCGATCCTGGAAAACACCCTGGTAAGCAGCTGGATTGTCGGTCAGCTTCCACTCAAAAGGAAAACCATCGTGATAGGGAGGACCGAACGTCCCAACCACCCTTCTCCCTTGATCGAATAATCCTCCCTCGAGCAAGAAGAGCTCGCCTTGCTGGGTGTAAAAGTAACCCTGGATCGCCAGGTCTCGCTCCTGCAAGAAGAGGGGCAGAGCAGCTCCACCGGTATGTTGGTTTTGCTGAATCCACGCCCCTCCCCAGGAAGAAGGTGCTGGGGTCTCTTCCTGGTTGACCTCAATTTGAACATAAATCTTTGCGTACTCCTGGTCCATTTCTGGAGAACGAAGCGACCATACACTGAAGTATCTTCCCGCAGATGCCGGGGCCTGGAACATCAAGGGTATATCCACTTGTTGCCCTGGAAGCACCTCAGTCAGACGCAAATCTGCCCACGACCTTTCCCCTAAAGAAGCGAGTAGCGGCACACCTTCCGGGTAAGGTCGCAGAGGCAGCGATTGGGTCGCACCCAGCGCATCACCCGCAGAGAACACAAGCATCATATCAGCCGGCCAGGGACATGTGCCTGCATTTTCAAGCCGCCAAATTTTTAAGAAGACCTCGTTCTTTTCCATTCTCGTGCCATCGGGAATGCTGACATCGCTCAGGAAGGCCACTTCGACACAGTCGCTTTGCGGGGTGTTAGCTGCCAAAGGAGTCTCACTGGCGGCAACCGATTGGTCGATAGGTTCCGGAGAGCTGGTGGAGATCGGCGTGATCTCAACGGTTTCAACAACCAGCCCGGTAGCGGATAGAGCCGATGTAGCGGTTGCCTCCCTTACATTCATGGGCACAAATGGCTCCGAGAGGCATGCACCAAGAACCAGACTCAAAAAAATAAGTGAGATGACCGAGGAAAATTGCTGAATGAAGCCTCTCATCATGATTTTACCTGTCTGGAATCATAGCTCAATTGTTATAAGGGGAGTCTTGTTGATGAAAGATATTGAAAAGCGCGACCATAGCGACGGATAACGTAGGTTGAGCGTAGGTTCCACGAAGGGTTTGCCAGGAATGAATGCGTTAAGCTATGAATTGCAGGCCGCCAACCATCATCTCTCTATACGGGGAGATACTTCTGGCGGCTTGCGCTATTCTGTCCTGTCTACCAAGCCCCATGCACATTTCTCCCCCGGCCATTTCCCCCCAGGTGGGGATGGTCACCGCTCGCAACCCCCCTCATCATTATAGCCATGTCCAAAAATGCGCGTGAAAATCTTTATGCCTTCCCTGCAGTTCAAGAATATGAGAGCGTTGAACATGCCCTTCAAAGTTTGGCTGCGCTCCGGCGGCACCTGAGCGAACCTGCCCGAGCCTCCTTTGAGCGTCATATCCGACGATTGCAGAAGCACCTTCCCTTATATAAACGGGTAAACCACCTAACACCGATCGAGTTCGTTCTTCTCGCTTTGATGATCGAGATTCTGGAAGGAAAGGACAATCCAAGGTGGCCAGATCATCCACCCTTCCCCTGATAGCCAATCCATGGGATCAAAATGAGTCCCCGGTTTCTTGGGTTGACTCAAAACCTATGCGACAATGGATCCAACACGCCATTGCGAGTGCAGAGATGGAAAGCCTTCATCGAACGAGTTACGACCTCACGATTAGATTAGATGATAAGCCGGGTAGTCTGGCGGCATTAGGGGAACTGCTGGGAGATGCAGGGATCAACATCGATGGGATATGCGGTGTCCCTTGTGAGGGCGGAGCACTATTACATATTCTGGTTCAGGATCCTGCAAACACCCGGCAGGTTCTTGAACCTGCCGGGTTCAACGTCACCGGGGAACAAAAAGTCTTGCTCTTGAATGTGATCGATCGACCGGGTGAACTCGGTGGGATCGCCCGCCGCCTAGCAGACGCCAAACTGAATATCAATTTGTTGTATCTAACGGCAAGCATGGATCTCGTGATCGGTGTCGATCCGATCGAGCAGGCAGCAATACTCCTCAAGCGTTAATCACCTATCGATCAATAAAAATCGGGGCTTGAAAGCAACGAGCACTCTCAGGTTGCGGTGCTCTCGGACTGTCTATGCTATCAGTGTCTTGCCCACCGCTCGATGCAACCGTAGATACACGAGCACGGAGAGTAAACCCACAATACCAGCGGCCCCCCACAGCAACTCTGCGTGCATTGAATCCAACAGCATTCCAGCCAGGAGCGGCCCTATCGCATAAGGGATGCCGAAAGAGAAACCAGCGATGGCCATATAGCGGCCGCGCATCTCCTCGGGTGCAAATTTCGCGACGATAGCTTGCGACATCGGGGCAATGATCATTTCTCCGATCGTGATGACCACCATTGCGAGCATGAACAACGCGTAGGTGGCAACGAACCCGTACATCGCAAACCCGATTGCATACAACAAAGTACCTGCCGCCATAACCAGCAGGGGGGCAAAACCCTTCACCCGCCTCGTAATCCAGAATTGGAACAACACCACCATCGCCGCGTTCATACTGAGGATAAAGCCGTAGCCCGATTCAGGGATCCCATGTGAGTCTCGCAGGAAGACCCCCAGTGTCGTGTTCATATTCATGTATGCAAAGCCGCTCAACACGCCTGCGAATATGAAGAGGACGAAGGTCGAATCTCGTAGTACTTTTCCATAACCGCGGAAGGTTGTGAGAACGCCCTCTGGCACGGAACCTTCAATAGGTTGTGGCCTGGTCTCTGGCATGGCGCGCCAGATGATAAACGCGCTGATCAAGCTTATGACGGCGTCGGTGATAAAAAGCGTGAGGTACGAGCGAGCAGCCAGGAAACCCCCAATCGCAGGGCCGATCGCGACTGAAAGATTAAATACCACTCTGATGATTCCAAAACCCTCTGCCCGCTTCTCCTCCGGCAGCAAGTCTGCGACCATGGCCTGGTAGGCCGGATGGCCCGCATCGGTAAAAATACCTACGATCAACGCCAGAGTGAAGAAGGCTGTGAGCGAGTCGACAAGGCCCATGATCACACTACTGAAGGATGTCGACACCAAGCTAAAGATGACCATCCCTTTACGGCCCATTCGATCCGATAGAGCTCCACCAAGCAACACACCGATGAAGCTCGAGACCGAGAACAGGGCGAATAGGATGCCCACTTCCGTCATACCTACTTTAAACTTGCTCGTGATGTAGAGTGCAAAAAAGGGGAATAACAACGCCCCACCCAGGCGATCGATAAAGGTGACCATCACCAGAGTCCAGAAGGCGCGTGGGTACTCGTTATACACAGTGTTGAAGCGCTGGCGTTGTGTATCTAGCCACATAGTGAACGTCCTGCACAAACGACCGAACCGATTTTGCGGTTTGTATCACCGGCTGGATGGGTGGAACGTTGGCTTCACCCCAGAAAACATCCCCCTGCGCAACGAGACGCAGGGGGGATGCTAATTCGGAATCTTAACCTTAAGCCGCTCAGATGCCAAGTCTTATCGTGTTGGGTCTATCTAACAATCCGCATTGGATTCCAGACTGGCTCACGCATTTGAGAGATCCGTGCCCTAAATGAGTGGAAAGAGAATTATCGTCTGGAGCTCAGCCTGTGCTGTATCTGCTGGGTCGTTGAGATAAATTTCGTAGCAGGAACCTGAAACCTGAAGCGATTGTGCCTCAGTCCACGACGTGAGCAGGTTGTAGGCCCTTGCGAACTCGCTATATGGGCCAACGTGCACCGTACTCGCGTATCGACCTGCAGGAATTACGCTTGATTCAAATTCCCCTTCACCCTGCAGCGAATGCTCGATCGGGAACCCGATTTCTATTTCCAGGTCGGTCAGATCCTCATTGTGGTACCCGACATACGGTGGCCCGGAAGGAAATAGCTGCTGGCTGCCAAGGTACTGAGCGATCTTCTGATATGCCGGTCCTACGATGTGCGGGAGCTCTTTCACATTGCAGCGGGTTCTGACCACAATACTGGGGGTCTCTTCCCTTTGAACAAGCTCACATTGCTGAGTCATGTTTCCCTCCCCTCATTGTGGGGCCGACCATTACTTCTGAGACCACCCCGATCGTCCCCAGTGAAAAATAGAACGTATGTTCTATTGTAGTCACAAACCAGATTTCTGTCAAGAAAGCGGAGGGGCCGACGGCATTAAAGAATTGCTCGCCATCATTCACGCGATGCACTAAGCACGGCGCAGAGTGGATTTGGGTGCGTTGCTCTGCTGGTCAGACGAGAGGGAGTGATCGTAGCCCAACCCGAAGTAGCAGCCTCACCATACACCAGGTAACAATCGATATCTCACCTCTTGTGCATAAGCGGCATAGCCTGACAACTCATCCTGGAGCGTTCTATCTTCCAACACGGTCCTTAATATGAGGGCACCAACTGCCAGGACATTGGCCAGCAGCGTCCACCAGGAATTAAGTATGATCCCTGCGCAGAGAAGGAAAATGCTCAATCCGCTATAACCCGGGTGCCGTATGTAGCGATAGGGACCTTGATCGACTGCGATATGCCCTCGCTCTGTTTGGATACGGACAAATCGGCCATAGAAGGGATTTGACGCGGCAGCCCAGGTAGAGATGATTCTCCCACCAACCGCTGCTATGGTCGCAAGATAGATGAGCGCAGCAGGGATATTGCTCGACCAGCCGAAACGAGAATCGATTCCAGCCAGAACCAGCACCCCGAAGGGATACCATACGCTCAAGGGGATGACGATGTATTTATCCCACTGTTTTACCCCGGCCTTGATGGAAGTGCGTTCCTGCTCCATCTCCGGGGTTAGCGGGACCCATATTGCGGCAAGGATGCCCAGAGCAACGTCCAGACTGATGTAGAGCCAACCATACCAACCACCCCATGATCCCGATGCCAATCGCCAGATGATCGCCAGGATTCCTGCGTAGATAAGGAATCGCAGGAGAAACTTCACAGCCCGCGAGCGTTCCTTCACTTCTGGAGAAATCCGTTCCTTATTCATACTTGATCTCTCTTTCTCAATGATCATGTTAGTCATAGCTGAGCGCATGTTTTGCACATAATATATACAACACGCTCCTGTGCCTTGCCAGGCCGCCCCTTCCCAGGTGCACGACAAATATCCATCATTCTCATGTTGTGGAGATCTACCTAGTTTCGGCCCATGGCAACAAATTCGCACCGAGAATCTGATAGGATTATTCCATGTCAGCGCTAACCTCTCGCGAGCGTGTACTAACAGCGCTTTCCCACCAGCAACCTGACCGGGTACCTTTCATTTTTGGCGTCGATCTCACCACGGGAATCATGCGGCGTGCCTATCAGCGGCTTGCTGCCCATCTTGGGATACAAGCGCAGGACAAGGTTATGTATGGAAGCTGGCGAGAGCTAGGCGACGCCTGTGTGGACGAAGCCATCCTTATCGAACTGGGCAGTGATGGCCGTGGTGTCTGGGATCGTAAACCAGCACACGTTGAGCAACGAAATCTTGCCCGGGAGCCCGGTGAGCCCTATCGTGATGAATTCGGAGTTGGCCAGGTTGAAAGCGGACCCGAGGAATGGTATCCAGGTATCCATCCCTTAGAGGAAGCAAGCGTGGATGCACTCGACTCATTTTGCTGGCCTGACATGGCTGACGAATCTTGTTTCCAGGATATTGAAAACCGCATTTCAGATCTCAAGCAAGCGGATGAATTTGCGATATTCGCCGCTCCTTGGCTGATATCTCCATTCGAGCGCGCAATGCAACTGCTGGGGATGGAACGTATGTTGACAAATATCCTCTTGCAGCCTGAATTCACCAAAACCCTGCTGGAGAAACTCACCAATCTGTTTGAGCAATATCTCCATAATTACTTGGAGCATCTCAAGGATCAGGCCGATGTGCTAATCCTTGCCGACGATCTCGGTACGCAGGATCGTCTGCTCATTTCGCCCCAAACTTACAGACAATTGCTCAAACCCCTGCATGCCCGGCTGATTCAAACGGTGAAGGAACGCTCGCATGCCAAAATCTTCTTCCATTCCGACGGTGATATCTTCGAGTTGATCGATGATTTGATCGAGATCGGTGTGGATATCCTTAACCCGATCCAAACCAGTGCTGGAAAGATGGCCGATATCGGCGAGTTAAAGCGGCGCTATGGCCAAAACCTATCCTTCTGCGGTGCGATAGACACCCAGACGATCCTACCCCACGGTACCCCATCCAGCGTCAGCGAAGAAGTCAGGCGCGTGATCAACACGCTGGGGCCTGGTGGAGGCTACCTTCTGGCTTCTGTTCATACGATTATGAACGATGTCCCGGCCGAAAATATCGTCGCGATGGCACAGGCCGTGAAGAGGCACGGCAAGTACCCTCTCGATTCTTGATCCGGTTTCTTATGCTTACAATCACGACAAAGAGCCGTTTAAAGAAAAAAGCCCCGAATGATCTCCAGGGCTTTGCGTGATCTTGCCTGGCGCGTCAGACCACTGTTACGTCGGCGGCTTGCAAGCCCTTAGGACCCTGCTCAATTAAAAACTCGACCTGTTGTCCTTCCTCCAGCGTGCGGAAGCCATCTGCCTGGATAGCAGAATAGTGGACGAAGACATCGTCGTGATCTTCCACCTCGATGAAACCGTAGCCTTTGCTCCCGTTGAACCACTTGACTGTACCAAGAACTCGTTCGGACATGGTGCTCTTTGCCTCCTTGGGGCAGTTGATCCGCAGGTGCGTGTCTCGTTCCCACTGGCCGTGCTTATGGAAACAAACCGGCCTGAGCTGCAAGCGCTCAGGCCTTCGGCTTTCGACTTCCAGACAGAACGTGCATGCAACCTTGGCGACATAGTATCACGATTTTTTTGGGCCGGGTAGTAGGAGTTTATTCTCCCCAAAGGAGAGCGGCGCGCATCGATTCAAGCCCGTATCGTGCGCTTATCCGGTACAAGAACATGCCCAAAAACAAGCTGGGGTTGCCTTGATCACTCAGCAGCACACCCATTGAAGGGCAATCGTACGCAGCATTTAAAGAAAGATCCCTTAAGCTCCTGGAGGATCGCGCAGAGCCTAACCTAAGTGATGCTGGACATCAGCACCACCACCGCCACGAAATCAATGCCAAACGAGAGCAGGATCAGCCCTGCTTTTGTAGGCCAGCCAAGCATTGGAGAGAGCATCAATGAACCGTCGTGCAGCTGGTCTGATTCTTCTCCTACAAGGCCTACTCGTCGAAGCAAGGCAAAGAGGACGGTCAGGAAGACGACATTGCATAGTGTAAGGCTACCAATGTACCCGATCAAGCGGGGGTGCAGCATGAAGGGCAAGCGCCAGAAATTCATCAGTGGAAGAGACAGCAGAGCATCAGCGGCCCACAAAAGGTTTACGATGATCAACCACAGCATTGGCTGAATGTGCACTTGATCGCGAAAGACTCGAAATAACACCCACCCGACGATAAGCGCGGCAAGATAGGTAAGAATGATCGTGTCTCCACCGAAGAACAGGGCCGAAAGGATGTTCCCCAGTAGCCCACCCAAAAGGAAGACCATCCCTGCCTGAACCGCTTTATCCAAATCTCCCTGCCAGGGACCCATCACCCGCATGAACTTGAGCCGCGCCCCACTACGGGTTTGGGTCGCGCAATGCAGTAGGAGGCCTACCGGACCCAACACCAAACCTGCCAGACCCCAAAAGAACAACGTCACTTTATTTGTCTCTTCCCGCTGAAGCTCTCGCCGTATTATGCGAGCAGTTGACAATGCCAGCACCAGCAGCCACACCGTGAAAGCCGCATCAATCCAGCGAGCGGTGGGGCGATAATCCGGGACCATCCACAAGAGCTGATCGCCAAGATAGTCTTGCAACCAGATGGCGGAATCCTGGAACGCGGCTGGCTCAAGGTTATGACCCGCGTCGTACCATATCACCGTCTTTGGTTCGCTTCCGGCTATCTGGTAACGGAGCGCATCCCCGGGCGGCACAAGTTGGTCCTGCAATCCGTTTTGAAAGAGCAAAGCCGCAGGAGCTGCCTGCCCGACGAAATGGATCGGTTCGATCGGCCACATTGCTTCAACCCAGGTAGTGCGAAACTGATCGGGCAGCCCATTCTCCATTGGCTCAGAGGTATGCTCAATCAGGCCACCATCTCCAACCACCAGAACGTATGCTTTGAGGCGATCTTCAATGCCAGCGAGCAAACCACCCATCGCCCCACCATAGCTGTAGCCGATATAAGCTAACCGATCCGCGTTAACCGTTGTTTCCTGACCGAGGATGTCGATGGCCCTACGCAAATCGATCATCAATTGAATCTGATCCTCACGATCACGCGCGCTGAAATACGGCCAGGAGTCACCCATGGTGCCGGTCCACTCACGACCTCCCGGTCTGATGTGTGGTGATTCGATCAACATCACCACCGCACCGAGCCGGGCATATGCCTCAGCCGCATCGCTATATAATTCAATGTCACCCGCGGACCCATGCATGAGCAAAATACCCGGGAAGGGTCCATGTCCGGTGGGGGCGATAATCCTGGCTGGCACACGCCCTCCCCGGGGGCTGGCATAAGTAAAATCACGCCAGATAGTTCCTGCCTTCTCGCTCACGGAACCAATTTGAATATCCAATGGCAGAGAGCGATCATACGCGAAGAACTCGCGTTGATCGTCTGGATCCACACTGGCAAGCGAGCGACGGACCGACTCCGAAATCACAGCTTGATTTGCTTCAGGAGCTACCCCCTCGACCTGACAGGAGGAGACTGCGAGCATGCCGATGTAAAAAAGGGCAATTAAATGGAGTTTCATCAAGTTGTACCTCCCACGTCGAGCCTTCTACTCTGGCCAACATAAGATAGCCAACAGGTGGGGGAGTTTGTATCCCCCAGATGAGGGGAACCGCAGGCGAAATCAAAAAGACACCTACTCGGTAGGTGTCTCAAGACTCAGACATCTTTTGGTCTACGGCTTGGCGAGAAAATCGAGCTCCAGGATAACCTGCGGATCGACACCGGCCACCTGTGGAACGGAGGGGATCTGGAGGTCGAAATCCTGGCGCAAAATCGTGGTTGACGCCGTGCCCCGCACCGAGGAGTCCGATTCCGCTGTGAGGTCCACTGAGAAACGGACCACCTGCGTGATATCACGAATGGTAAGGTCACCAATGATCTCGAACGTGAAGGACGTCCCTACCGCCACTTCTTCCGGCAGTCCTTCTAGCGAGATCGGAGAGAAGGTGATCACAGGGAAGTTCCCCGTTTGGAGGATGAAATCGCGTATCGCTCTGTTGCGGAAATTATTATCCGTTCGCAGCGTGCCGGCCTCGATCGAGATCACGCCCACCTCGGTATTGGCCGGTTGATCGATATTGATATAGATCTCACCCGTTACGGCGCTCGTCGCCCCGACGACGGTTTTTGGTTCGCCCCGCAGCAGTTCGTCGATAATGAAACGAGCCTCGGTTTCCCCGTCGACCAATTGAAAAATGAGCGTGCCCTCTGGTGCGAAGCTTTCTTCTTCAGGCTCCAACGTTGGTGTGTTCTGGACAACCTCAGGCTCGGTCTGTTCGACTTGCTCTTCTGGCATTTCCACTACTTCTTCAGGTTGCTCAACCACTTCGATCGGCGCAGGGTCTGCGGTCCCGCATGCAGCAACCCCAAAAACCATCATCCCTACAATCAATACAATGACTTTCCTGCTCATCCTGATTCCTTCCTTGGGCAACGCTTCGAATTTTATTCCACGTGCGAATTGGATCTCTTGGAAGGATAAATTTTATCAGGTGGATTGGCGAAGGTAATAAAGAAACACGCAATGCGGACAGCACCACAACCAATGGCCGGATGCAGAATTAGCGAACCCTTCGTTCTGTAATTTTAGCGTGGGGTGTGGGAAGAACGCCGTCGTTTGGGTATGCGACCAAGAAGCGAGTGTGGGTGTACTCCAGCACAACGAATCCCTGGGGGCCTATAGAATAGAAGCAGGTATCCAGATCCTTCACCCATCCATGTGAGGCTGCGCATACCAAGGATGGGATCCCTCGCTACGCTTTACCCAAAGAGCAGAACTAAAGCCATCTTCATCTTTTCTGTGGCGAAAACGGCGTGAGGGATTTGCGCCGGTAGACGGATGAAATCACCCTTCTCGAGGGGAAACGCCTGGCCTCGTATCGTGACTTCCACTTGTCCGTCGATCACCCACACGATAGCGTCATGGGGTGTGGTGTGCTCGCTGAGCTGCTCCCCTTTATCGAAAGCAAAGATCGTAAGGTTTCCCGATTCAGATTTTAAGAGTGTGCGGCTTACGACCGCTCCATCCTGATAATCCACCACACCGTTCAGTCGGCCAAAGTCTTGCCCCGCTTGCATAAAGGCTGCGTTTTGCTCATCAGGCATAGCATTATTCTCCAGATCAAAGTTTTCCCTTATCTTAACCCAAACAGATGATGGGGAAACAAACAGGATCGTCAAGACAAACTTGCCAGGGCGATCCTGTATCTCTCTTATGGCTTTGATTTAGCTCTTGCGACGAGCATTTATTCGTCCACACTCGAACCGCGAAGGAGCTGACGCAAGATGAGGGCTACGCCAAGGGCGATCACCAGAATGGGTGCCACGATCCGGGTGGATCGATCTGCGAGCAAGAAACCCATGCCCATCACACCCATCACGCCACCTGGAATAAGCGGCCACCATTCCTTGGGATTGCGAACGTAAATAAACAAGAAGGGGAATGCAATGGCAAACATCACATAAGCAGGTACGAGCAGGTCGCTCAGCAGGCGTGTTTCAAGCAGACCTACCATAACCCCGATGACAATCAGGGTATAGGCAGGGATCAATGCCCACCAATGCTGTCGATCTCGAAAATAAATCACAAGAAATGGTAGGGCGATCGATCCAAGGACATAAGTCGCGACGAAGGCGTCCCCCATCAGGTTGTACTCCACCAGGGGTAGCATCAACCCGATGGAGAGCAGCACATAGGCCGGGATTAATGCCCACCAGTTTGCCCGATTCTGGAAGAATACGTACAGGAAAGGGAGCGCAATCAAGAGCAATACGAAGGTGCCAATGAATGGGTCATCTATCAGATCTAACGCAATAAATGCCAGCAAAACTGACAGCGCCAAAAAAATATATGCGGGAATGAGTGTCCATTTTTCGCTTCGATCCGTGAAGTAGACCAGAAGGACTCCAAGGCCCCCAGCTCCCATAACACCAGCCCAGGCCCATACTGTGAAATCGAGATATGTATCCGCCAATCCTGCCAGGCCAAACAGGATCAACAAACCTCCCCCTACCAGCGATTGTGATTTCGAAATGTTCGTCATGGATAACTCCCTAAGTTTCGATGCGCGGTTTATTTGATCCCCTTCGGTTATGCAGAGACTTCAGGGCATCACTCGTCACTTGCTCTACGAGGGTTGCACTGGTTGGGTTGCAAAATATGAATAAACATTTTTCTGCATATACTTTTACGCCCCTCTGCGCGTCCCTGACTCTTAGCGCCCATGCAGCCTAGATCATGAACTCGCCCGATTCATAAAATAACTCACCATCGACAAAGATTTGCCCTCCATTTTTCATGTCGCAGATCATATCCCAATGTAAGGCGCTTTCATTCTTGCTCCCTGAATCTGGGTAGCCAAAACCGAGAGCCATGTGCACGCTGCCATATAACTTCTCATCAAAGGTGATGTTCTTGACAAAACGATCAAGATTGCGATTGGTGCCGATGGCGAACTCACCAAGTATGCGTGAACCGTCATCCATCGCCAGCATGGATTCAAGGTAGGCTTGATTCTTCTCTGCCGAGGCACCCACCACCCTACCTGCTTCGAAATGCAACTCCACACCTTCCACTTCTCTTCCGGAGTAGATCGCCGGGTAGCTGAACCGCACCCATCCTTCAACCGAATCCTCAACCGGCGCAGTATAGATCTCCCCATCCGGTAGATTTTTATCGCCATAGCAATTGATGAAGGGTCGTTCCTCGATCGAGAGCTTCAGATCGATATGCTCGCCTTTAACATGCACCTCTCGCTTACCCTTTAGCCATGTGATGATTGCCTCTTGCTCGTCATACACCTTTTTCCATTCCGCAATTGGATCATCCGAATCAGCGAAGATCGAATGGAAATATAAGTCCTCAAACTCCTCCAAAGCCATGTCAGCTTCCTGGGCATATCCATTCGTGGGGATATTGGTCAGGACCCAGCGATGTTCTCCTGCGGCCGTGCGCGCAAGCCCCACTTCATGAAATTCCTGAAAATGTTTGTGCCTGAAGGCTTGTCGTTGTGGATCCAGATTGGAATTTCGACGTGTATTTTCTTCACAGAGCAGCACAATCGAGCGCTCCCATTCACGGACCATCATCATCAGGCGCGGATCGACGAACGCCAGTTGAGCGTCATTGCCTTCCTTGATTAGAAGCGTATCGAAAAACTCCGGCTCGATATCGAGTAAGGGGAATCCACCAGCGCGCAATACAGCTCGAGTGATTTGCTCCAGATACGGCATGGCGGTCGGGGAAAAAGGCCAGCAGCCAATATGTACTCGTTGCTCTGGTTGGATTTCCAGCGAATGTTCGACCAAGATTCGGGCGAGATTAATAATACGTTGGTCCAAGCGTCCCTCCCGGGCCAGAAAATATGGAAGCGCCCGCTGCACATAATTCCGAATAGATTGTAAATCCGATGTGACCCCAATACTGATGATGCATCGAGAGTACTAACCTCACGATGCAGTTGGTCCCCCTTCCCCGGAAGAACCGTCCACAAAATCACTTCCCGTATTGTCGGGAGAGGTATTCACGGGGGTAATCCAATGCCGAGCCGAAGCACGTGTCAGTAACTTGCCCCCATCCGAGCGTACCTCGACCTTAAAACGCAGTTCATTCCCTTCGCGCG